>NZ_RQFY01000004.1:310416-620833 GCF_004769555.1 Leptospira koniambonensis
CAGAACTTTCGGATCGCAGAGATAAAATGCACGATAGAGGAAAAGATGCCTGGAAACCTAAGTCCAGAAAAAGAACGGTTTCTGCAGCTTTGAGAGCCTATGCAGCGATGACTACTTCTGCACATACCGGAGCTGTCAGAGACGTTAGCCAGGTAGAGCATCAATAAATTCTTGATCTCATTAAAACTTAGCCGGTTTTAATGAGACAGAACTCTATTCCTCGAGTAAGGGACGTAAAAAAATAAAAAGCCGATATTTGATAAAAAGACTGGAAACCGATCTTAAAAAATAGTAACTTCTACTTATGTCGAAAATTGCCCTTACTCTCCCTTCTGTACAAACTCCCTCTGAACTGATGGATTTCCTCAAAAAGGAATCAGATAATCCGAATTTCGACCTTTGGTTGGACCAATTGTCTGAAAGAGCAAGATCAGGAGACAAACTGGTTTGGAGTTTTTTATACCAAGCAATCAGAGAGGCAGATTCAGGCAGATTGTCCTGGGGATTTCACAAAAGACTTCTTTCCGGGATCTTTCATATGCTTTCTCGGATCGGAGATTCTCAGTCTTATAGATTATTTATCAATTATGTTAAGTCCTTGGACAGAACAATTCCGACTGGCGCCTTAGAACTAATCGGAGATCTAATTCCTACATTCAAAGAAATTGATATAGACGAGATTATTTCTATCTCTTCTCTAAACGATCCATTCAAATCCGCATTCGGGATTTATGCATTAGCTCAAGTTGTTTTAGAAGACAGGATCCCTGAAGAAAAGATTGAACAAGTAAAATCTTTCTTAAGAGATTATCATAATCCTAATTATTACTTGGATCATCTAGTAGAAAGGACTCTTGAGTTTTTAGAAAGAGATAATTCCGACATTCTTGCTTTCGTAGAACAGCTCGCTAGTTAAAGCCAGGGTTTTCATTTAAGTATAACTTCTTCGTTCGAAAATTTGACTATTGCGGGCGGGTCGCGGATAAGAAGAAGTTCCGCTCATAAAAAAAGGAAGTCTTTCGACTTCCTTTTTTTTATTCTTCAGAGTTTAAGAAGGTCCTTAAGCTGAGTATTGGTCCATTAGAGATTTTGCAATTACTCTAAGAGCCATAACTTCTTCTGCACCTTCAAAGATGGAGAATACACGAGCATCTACGAAGTAACGAGAAACCGCGTATTCTTCCGCGTAACCCATTCCACCGTGGATTTGCATAGCTTCTCTTGTTACCCATTCAGCAACTTTAGAAGCATAAAACTTAATCAAAGTTGCTTCCATCTGTCCTTGGTGGTTATCCAAAAGTTTTGCTACAGTATTAGTGAACTGGCGAGAAGCCTGAACGATCATCGCCATACGAGCAATTTTATACTTAGTTAGGTTATAATCGAAGATAGGTTTTTGGAAAACTTGTCTCTCTTGAGCGTAACGAAGACCAGCTTCCAAAGCCGCTTGCATCACACCGTTTGCACGAGCTGCAGTTTGAATCCTTCCACCTGAGAAACCTTCCATTTGGAAATAGAATCCTTTTCCTCTTCCTGCTTCTCCACCGATTAGGTTCTCTTCTGGAACAAAATAGTCCTCAAAAGAAACTTCGAAAGAGTGCATACCGCGGTAACCGATTGTTCCGATTGCTTTACCGGAAATTCTTCCGCCGCCATCTTGTTTATAATCGAATTCGTGGCCAGTGAAGCTTGGCTTCTCCGCAAGAACGATAGAAAGACCTTTGTGTTTTAACTCAGGGTCGCTTTCTGTTCTTACAAGTATAAGAAGAAGGTTTGCATATCCTGCAAAAGTACACCAGGTTTTAACACCATTAATAGACCAGCCTCCGTCCACTTTTTTAGCAGTTACGGAAACTCCGGCAACATCTGAACCGTAATTTGGTTCTGTTACCATGATACCGCCCATCTTCTCTCCAGAAGCAATCAAAGGAAGCCACTTCTCTTTTTGAGCGTCAGTTCCACCTTTTAATAATGCTTTAGAAAGAATTTCAGGACGAGTGATCAAAGATCCTGCGATCCCTAAAGATCCTCTGGAAAGTTCTTCGGTAACAACAAGCATGGAAATATTATCTGGCTTATCGTTAGATTGTAATCCACCGTAAGATTCAGGGATACAAAGACCGAAACATCCCATGTCTCTTAAACCTTGGATGATCTCTTCTGGAACGATATCGTCGTGGCGGTGAACATGCTCTGCTTTAGGAGCTACCACTTCTTCTGCGAACTGTTTGAAAGTCTGGCGGAACATTTCATGATCTTCGCTCAAACCATAAGCTCCAAAACTTCCGGAAGAAGCGATTAGGTCAGCGATATGATTATAATTTTCGATCGCGCTGGATTCTTCTAAGAACTTGTTAGTAGCGTCATCGAATAATTTAGAAACTAGTTCTTGAGTTGAGATTCCGTATTCGGAAGCTCTGGAACTGAATTCAGTACGAATATGAGAAACAGCTTCTGCAGCGAAAACCTGAGCCATCAATTTTTCAAGCTCACCAGTTCCGAGAGAATCGTTCCAAGCGTAATCAATAAAGTTTTCTGCGATCTTTTGTTCGGAGGTCAACCAAGCGATTTGGTATTGTACGAATTGGTTTTGATCCATTTTCGCAACGGAAACTTTTCCATTGGAGCTGCATTTAGCTGCCAGAGCCTTGGTTACTTGTTCGATTATTGCTGAAGACTTGCTTAAAGCCTGTTTTGCCGCCGAAGAGTCCGTCGGAGCTTTCGTTGCCATCATTTGTTCCTACCGATATTGGGAAATATTACTCAAAATACTATAACCTGGGGCCGTTTCGGCCTGTCATTTAAGTTTTTGAACCCAAGTCTCGGGAAGAAATGAGACAGAATTAAGGAACAAGGCAATGGAAAACTAAGATATCTTCCATCCGCCTTTTCCTTTTTTACATTCAAATCGATTTATTTCTTAGCGTTGCTCTTCTTAATATTTTCTTCTCTATTTTTTTTGAAAATTTTCGAAAGTTCTTCAGATTTTGCAATATTAGCACTTAAACTCGGATATTTAGCAGAAATTTCTTTTTTGCATTCTTCGAAACCATTATCGGATGCGGATAATTTTCCATTTATGTAAGAAAGAGTTCCCCCAAAGATCGGATTTTTAGAACCGAATGTCATAAGATTGAATACTGTCTCACCTTGAAGTTTTACTGAGAGATTTCCATTTGAAGCATTAATATCCGCTGAATTAAGTGCGTAAATAACATCATCACCGGCGACCAGATAACACGCAGATATAACCCCTGGCTTTTCTGCAGAACCTGCTCCCAATTCGATTGTATGACCACTAATCTGACTATGTGTAAGATCGAAATTATTCAAGGTCACGCTATTGATACTCGCAGGAGTCAAATCGAAATTAGCTTTAAAGAAATACAATGTTTTGCCCTGAGGAACTTGCTCATTAATATTCTTAGCTGGATCAACAACTGCAAAACTCGAACATCCGACCGTAAGCAATAGTAGAAAACAAAATTTCAATTTATTCATAAAACCTCTTAAACCTAAATTACGAAAACCATAATGTATTTCGGCATTTTCATGCAATTAAAGAATATTTCTTAATCTTTATTTTTTATTACGAAAAGAGATCATTTTTATGATCTGCCATTCATGAAAATTCTGCTGGGTTCCACTAACGTTATATTCCACCGCGTGATGTGATATCCCGTCCACACTATCGTAGGTCAAAAAACCAAATTGAGTAGGATCTCGATCAAGACCTTCGATGATATTCAATGGGAACTTGGTCGTAGAGTTATCAATCAAATGAAAAGTTCCGGATAATTTTATCTTTTCGATCCTCTTTTGGGCTTCAGCAGAGATATCTAAACTTTTAGCACCCTTGGCAATTAACTTATCCTTTAAAACTTTTGCTCTTTGATCAGTTTTGGATAATTCATTTAGAAATTTTAAAAATATATTTTCGCCATCTATTAAATATAAATTTACCTTTGCTCCCTTGTTTAAGTAAAATTCAGCTAAACCATAGTCACCAGAAAGGATCGCAGTAAATAATGGAGAGATTGGAAGTCCGTAACTCAAATCTTCGTCTTGAGAGTTTTTAGACGCAATATAATAAGCGACCTGATTTATGTTCGCTCCGGCTTTTAATAATATTTCCGCAATTTCTTTTCCATTCGCACCAATTAAAGGTGTTCTATCTCCCACTTTTTTAATCACGCCTGAATCATTGGACATGATACATTCTGAAGATCTTGAATTTGGATTTGCTCCTTTTTGCAGGAGAAGTTGAACGAGTTCCTTGTTTCCCGCTTTTGCAGCGTGATATAATGGAGTTCCGCAGTTATTGGACTCCAAATTTTCGCCCCTATTAATTCGCTCGATTACCTTATCAGTTTTACCATCTACAGTATCAGTAACGATAGTGGCAGTGGCGCATGCAACGTTAGCCGTTAGCAACAACACTAAAAATATATTTTTCATAGCGAAAAATTGAATGTTATGAGTTAAATGTAAAGTTCTAAAAAAGCAGGAAAATTATTAGAGACGCATTTAATTCTACTATTGATTGCGGACCAGAGAAGATCTGATCTTTAATAGATTGTTTCGGATCCTTCTCTTTTGGTCATCAGTCAGATGGATCTCTTTTCTTTCCGCCCTACCTAAAACCAAACTCGCTTTTTCTACGAACTCAATTGCAGCATCGCTCGCAGATTCTCTCTTCTGCTGCTTTTCTTTAAAAAGATCCAAAGCCTTTTGGACCTCTTTTAATTGTTCTGTGACCGAAACGATTTCTTCTACAGGGGAATTCATGATTGCAATCCTCTATTCGTAAAGAACGTCGATGTACTTCTTCTTAGCTTCTGCATGTTCTTTAAAACTTTTAGAGAAGTAATGAAATCCATCCGGCTTTAATAAGAAGAATAAATACTCAGTCTTAGTAGGCATAAGTGCTGCTTCCAAAGAAGGTTGTCCCGGATTAGAAATAGGACCAGGCGGATATCCCTTATTCATATAAGTATTATATGGAGAAACGATCTTCAGATCTTTTTCAAAAATGCGAGGATGAGGTTTATCAAAAAGATACTGGATAGTCGCACATGACTCGAGTGGGATGTCTTGTTGTAGGCGATTTAAGAAAACGCCTGCCATCAAAGGTCTTTCTTCATTTTTTTTGGCTTCTCTTTCTACTACAGAAGCCAGAACTACGAGTTCATGCAATTTTTTAGGATCTAATTCCTTTGCACCAGGAACCTTCTCTAATCTAACATAAAATCTTTTGATCATCATTCTTGCGATCTTATCCGCAGGAAAGTTCACAGGAACACTGTAGGTCTCAGGAAACAAATAACCTTCTGCATTATTTGCAGGGATCTTAAACTCTCTTAATAATTCTGTTTTAGAAGCTGCATTTAAAAAGTCGGCTCTGGATTTAATTAAGTTTTTCTTAACTAATAAATCACCGATCTGACGGTTATTATAACCTTCTGGAACTGTAAAAGTAACAAGTTTGACTTTTCCTTCTGTGATTACTTGAAGGATCTTACGCGCATCCATTCCATCGTTGATCTCGTAAAGACCAGCTTTGATCTTTCCCGCGGACCTGGTTGCCTTAATTAGAAAAAGGAAATATTTAGAAGATTTTAATAATCCGTTTTTAGAAAGATTTTCAGTAACTTCCGTAGGAGAGTCGCCCGGCTCTACGATGATGTCCACTTTTACCTGGCCAGCACCTACAGCTCCCCCTTTGATCTCATCTGTAACAAAGAAGGCGACCACACCCGAAAGTGCAAGTATGCCTAATAAAACAATGGATCTTCTCACGAATGTATTTTTAAAAATCATAACCGCATCTGCCTCGTATTTCTATCGGCGAAATTTCCTTTTTACGGAACCTCTACTTCCCTAAAAAAGGGATCTCTGGAACTAAGTTTTTGGCCCCAGACTTATCCTGCTCTCTGAAAAAACAGGAATAGTACCCTTCGTGACAGGCTGCACCTTCCTGTTCCACTTCGTACACAACAAAACTTCCGTCTTTGGGAGCTAAGATCCTTTTCAGTTTTTGGATATGACCGGAAGTATCTCCCTTTCTCCAAAGCTGGTTCCTGGATCTGCTGAAATAAATTCCTAAGGATTCTTTAATGCTCAGTTCTAAACTTTCCAAATTGGAGAATGCCTGCATCAAAAATAGACCCTTCTCGTCTTTAGTGATCACAGGGATCAAACCATTAGAGAATTGGAGGCCGTCAAAATTAGAGATCTCCACCAATTCCTTTTCCGAAAAATCAGGGTGAGAGATCAAGATAGTATCTTCGTCGCAGTCTATAAATGTTTTCACGTTAGTCGGAAGATCATTGTAGAGGTGTTCCCATTCTGCTTGGGTCACTCTTTTTAATTCTGAAATTTTTCCGGGTTGTCCCCCGGCCCAAATAATAGTAAGCATTCTTTTCCTACATAAACCAAGGACCGACCCAAACAGTCAAGAAAGGTGAGACCTTGAAAATCCTCCCAAGGCCGCACCTAGTGAGGATGTTATGCCGCTTCTTTTTCTTTTCTATCTCCGAAGCTGTCGAACCGGACCTCGTCCGCTATTACTTTGACCTTAGAACGGGATTGGCCTTCTTGATTTTTCCATCTATCCTGTTTTAAATGTCCGATTACTGTTACCTTTTTTCCTTTTTTAAGATATTCAGAACAATTTTCAGCGAGTCTTTCCCAAACTTCTACATCTACGTATGAAACCTCAGCCTCTTCTCCTTCTGCTCTTTTGTAATTATGGTTCACTGCCACTGTAAAATTTGTGACAGACTTTCCTGCTTGGGTCCTCTTTAATTCTGGATCAACGGTTAAGAAACCGTCCAGAACTGTGAGTGATAAATTTTTCATAAACATTCTCCTCCTGGGGGAATATAGGAGTCACGTGTAATAGAATGTTTACTCTGCTTGTGATTTTTTTGGATTTAGTGGACCTTCTCCCAGAATTTTGATTCCGCGAGATTCGCCAAAGATGGAAAGAATGCAACGGGCCCGAAAAATCGGGCCCGTTCTTTTTATTCTTCCAGAGTGGTAAGGTAAGATTCGCCTTCTAAAATTGAAGATACACCAAGATAGTATTCATCTTCTGTGTTGAGTTGTCCGGCAAAAGAATACCAGCCGATAGAAATGCCCAAGAGGAGTGCGGCCGCTACCGCTAATACATTTCTGATCGGAAACTGAACCAGCTTTTTAGAACTTTCTTCTTTTGTGTATCTGTCGATCACACAAGAAGCTAAATTTTTAGACCAGTTCGGATCTGATTTTCTTTTTTCGATCTCTTCCTTCATTGGTAGACAATCTTTTAATATTTTCCCCATACTTCTCCTCCTTCTCTTTTTTCGGAGTTCTGCATTCTTCGCAACATTTCCTTTCCTCTAGCAGCTCTGGATTTTACAGTTCCAGCTGGAACTCCCAGAACTTCAGCGATCTCTTTTTCTGAATATCCGGAAAGATAATATTGGATCACACTTCTATACGCTTCCGGTAGATTACCGATCCAAAGTTTTGCTTTTTCCCAAGTAGGAAGATTTTCTCTATCCTCTGGGAGTTCTTTATCAAAAGCGAAACTTCTGGAATCTTCTTCCGATCTTTTTCCGGCCTTCTCTGCTTTGGTTTCTTCTCTTACCAGATTTTCATTCATACGAATGGATTCATTTCTAGCAATTGTGTATAACCAAGTGGTCAATTTGGAGTCTCCTCTAAATTGACCTTTTTGTAATGCCTTATAAGCGCGAAGATATGTTTCCTGTGCGACATCGTCTATCGCATATGCAAAGCGTTCATACAAGTAACGGGAGACCGCCGCTAAGACGATCTCCCTGGTTTCTTCTACGAAGCGGGAAAATTCTGCCTCTCCCATTTTACCTCCGAAAGACTTTGGAAATTAATCCTCGTCTTCCTTATCGAATTTACTCTGGAACTTAAGGATTAGATCCGCCAGTTTCCCTCTTTGTTCGGGAGTTAATACCGCGTGGAATTCCACTGCCTTTTTGGTGAAAAATACTCTAAGAGCTGCGATCTTTTTCTCTCTTTCTTCGCCCAGCTTGTTCCATTTTTCAGGATTCAATTTATCTGCACGAAGTTCTTCCACTGCTTCCTTAGGAAGGAAGTGTCCGCCCATTTTTAGCTCTTTACGTTTTGCAAGCACGTCCTCTTTGATTTTATCAAGGGCTGCTGCTTGTGTCTCTGTTAAATCCAATTCGGACTTAAGTTTTTTGACGATATAATTGGCTCTTTTCTCATGAGACATCCATTTATGATGGCAGCCTTGAGTCAGTAGGGCGGTAGCCCCCAACACCAACAAAATCGCGGTTATTTTCGTAATTTTGCGAAACATTCATTTCTCCTCTTTATGCTCCTGGGACCGGAGCCTAAAAAGTCGGTTCCAAAAAAATTAAGAAGAAAGTATGAGAATATCTTCTTCCTTGATCTCGTATTTGGAAGCCAGACGGGTCACGAGTGATGCCAGAAGTTCCTGGGCCTTTTTATGATAATAGAACTCTTCTCCCACTTCGATGAAAAACTTACGAACTCCAGGCAGTTCTTTTAGTATGAACGCGATCTCTTGAGCGATCTTCTCCGCATTTTTTTGGAAAGGACAACCTACAAGTTTTACTCCATTTCCATAAGATACGTTTTGAGTCCTCTCAATGGAGAATGGGTATTTCTTTTTATCCACGATCATGTCTTCTGGGATCTTAAGCACAGAGACTATCTTTTGTAGAAGTTTATCAGGATCAAAAGGTTTGAGGATATAGCCCACAAGTTGTTTACTATGGGCTGCAGCCATCACATCTTCTTTTTCATTACTTGCAGTGAGAAAGACGATTGGGGTATTTTTGTTTAGATCTGGGACCTTACTTGCCAGGCGAACCCCGGAAAGTACAGGCATCATATTATCCAAGAGGATAAAATCATATTTAGTTTTTCTCAATTTGAGTTCCGCGGCCATTCCGTCCACGACATGGTCCACTTCGAAATTGAACCTTTCTAGAAAATGGATGAGTAATTCGGCAGAACTTTCGTTATCTTCCGCAAATAAGATCTTAAAGAAAGAATGCACCATAAAATCCGAAACTTTTCCTTAATATTCTCTCGCGACCTTAGGAGAAGGCCGACATAAAACTTTATTCTTCGTAAATTATCCGTTTTTATAATGTTTGCGTCGACGATAAAACTTTGGCGAATTTGGCCCAAAAATAAAAAAACGGGACCCCGATTTCTCGAAGATCCCGCGTTTACCTTAAATCGGAAAGTATATTAGATTATCTTCCGGCTTCCCAATATCCTTCTGAATACTGGTCGGTAAGATTTGCCCATACTTCTGAAACTCCCTTAGCAGTTTTTGCTTCTTGGAGTTTTTTGTTCTCATACGGAGTTACAGGAGAGGAGAAGTTCCAGCCTCTTGCAGAACACGCGCTCTTTCCGTTTGCCCAATTTCCAGAAGCATCTGTGATTGCCCAGTTCCCACTTCCATCTTTACAAGCATAACGATAGCTATTGGAACATTTATTATCATTCCAACGTCCGCTTCCTACGATCTGCAAGCAATCTTCAGCTCCACCATAATCATTAGGCTCTGCGTTATCCCAAGACCAAAGTCCTTGTTTTGCAAAATCAGGACTGAATTGGTCGATCCCGAATACGCTGATACCGCAAGCCAACATCTGAGCTATATTATCGTTTGTGAATACTCCACTTTCTTTCACGCCGTCATAAACACCAAAGTAGTTGGTGCTATCATTGAATACACGGGTCATAGTGTTATCGTATACACTTCTGGACCAGTTACAGCTAGGATAACCTTGGAAAGCTTTCGGACTGATCGTATTACTTCCGAAGAAGATCCTTTTCGAGTATTGGTTCCAAGCTCCATCGTAACAACCATTGCTCATCATCAAGATCCTTCTGTTAGAAGAAACCATGTCTTTGAGTTTAGGCATGTTAGCTGCGTTCGGAATATCTCCACAAGAACCGCTATATCTGTATAGATATGGATCTAAGTAACTTCTTACGATACCTAAGAATTCATCCTGTCTTCCATCCAGATAATCTTCGAAATATAGAACTAAAACTTCGTTCCTATTTTGAGGAGAAGAAATCCAATTGCGAATCTCTTCCAATCCTTTGCTCGCAGGACGATCGAATACGTTACATCCTAGATCGTTGGATTGAGCGTGGCAAAGTAAGAAATCATTTTTGAAATTCGTACTCAGATAATAATGAATATCTAATTCTATAAACCTAGCTCCCAATCTCAACTGATCTGTAATAGAAACCTGTTGGTTCGGAAAAGCGTAAGAAAAGAAAGGTCCTGCATACGCTTTGCTATTATAGGAATTATGTGTGCCGTAAAACAAAGCCTTGTGCACTGGTAGGTTTGCCGCTACTTGCACTTGTCTTTGTACAGCGAGTGATTTTGCTTCCGCAGACTTTTCGAATATATCGATCGGACTTTCAGTTACTGCTCCCCTGCTTGCAAATAAACTAGTCGAAGACAAGCTTATCAACAAAACAGTAAGCATGATCAATTTTCTCTTCATGTTTCCATTCACCTTTTTTACTTCTGTGGATGCATAATATTTTGAAGGCTTAACTTGTAACAAGCTTCTTCTTATAAGTGGCTTATATATGTTTCTTTTTATGAAGAACGCTCGTTATTTATAATTTAATAATGAATTAGTAGGGCTACAAACAAACAGAGTTCAGTGAGCAGTCACTCATATATTATATATTAATAATATACATTCAGGAGAATTCAGATCATAACTTCTATAGAATGGCTTAGTTCTGTTTTTCATTTAATTTCAGGCATGAAAACAACTTGTTTCATTGGAAGAAGGTCCCAAAAATGCGAGACATGCCAGCTAAGAAGAAGTCCACAAAGAGCAGTTCATCCCCTAAAAAAGGGATCAAATACGAAGACAAATCTCCGGGGCAACCAGAACTAGTTCCAATTTTTAATGAGATCAAGAAGCTAATGAGACCCTATATAAAGGGAACTCTTAAAGAATGGGGAGATTCTAAAGGGCAATACGGTTTAGTCAGCGAGATGGAAATCGAGGTAAACGGTAAAAAGAAGCCTGAAATTTATTTCGCAGGGGCACTCGTTCAAAAAGGATACGTGGGATTTTATTTTATGCCCGTGTATTCTGAGCCTGAATTGAAAAAAGTTTTACCACAGGAACTTCTGAAATGTTTAAAAGGCAAAAGTTGTTTTTATATAAAGAAGAATGACCCCGTCCTTCTCTCTCAAATAGAAGACGCCTTAAAATTAGGATACGACGATTATAAGAAGAAGGGCTGGGTAAAATAAATCCTTACTTTCCGAGAAAGATCTTTAAGAAGTATTCTCTCAATTCAGGAGAAGGCATAATCTGATAATGAGATAATCCTTTTAGAATTTTTACTCTAGTTTCAGGATTTGATTTTTTACGAAATATAGAATCACTAAAAAGAGTAAGACTTGGTTTTTCTACGATCCCGTCTCCGATCCAAGATGACCAATCACCCTCTTCTTCAGAAACAAAACTGTAGATTTGATAGGCGTCTATATCATCCAGCTCGCCAAAATATTTATCTTTTCCGTATCTACCTAGATGTGTTCCTTCTTTCCAATCTTCTTCTCGTATAATTCCGTGAGAAAGATCCTTCATTGCTTCACTTCTTTGGTTTCCAATATAACCAACTAGCTGCACAGGAAATACAGGCATCGCCTCAGCTCCAAGACCCAACCAAAATCCTACTTTTTCAATATAGGATCCCCCATCAGGAGAACTGATAAATAATACTTTTTGAATATTAGAAGAAATTGGATTTCCTTCCTTTTTCGAAGAATACAAAGCACTTCTAAAAACAAGTCCGCCCTGGCTATAGGTGACCACGTCGAATTTTTTCTTTTTTAATTCAGGATCTTCTAAAACCTTTCTGACTAACTCCAGAAGTTTAGATCCATTCTCTGAGATATGAGCTCCAGGATTAAATCTAAGATAAAATGGATAATAATTTTCTTTAACTAGAATTTCTGAGAAAGAAGGTTCTCCATTTTTAATCCAAAGACCTTCGTCACAAAATAAGCCAGGCACACAAAGGATCGGTTTTTTAGATCCAGATTTTTTCCAATCTGCCAATACTTCTTCTGGACTTACATCCTTTCCATCTAAACGAAAAGACGCTTGGATCACAGAAGTAGTGATCATTCCAGCGAAAGATTCTCCTACTACACTGGAAACTGAAATGTTCTCGAAAACTTTTCTTTGTATCAAAGATTCCGTATCACTCAATGCTTCTAATGCTGTATGCATTGCTTGTGCAGTGGATTCAAATGCTTTGGATAAGCCTTCTTCAGTTTTACTTCCTGCTTCTTCCAAAGATCTCCCCGCATCCTTCAGAAATTCTCCAAATTTGGTTCCGTTTACTGTAGGAGTTTCTGAAATTTCGGATAAACTTTTTGCACACCATTCAAATGAGCCTGTGAGTGCAGATTTAACTCCGGATAGAACACCGAGAGAAGTATCTCTTGCGAATGAAACTGCGAATTTTCCCAACTTCATGCTGGGTTCTGTAGGTTTGTATGGCATATTTTAAATTCTTAACTGTAAAGCGCCGCCTCACTATACGTAAAAACCGCGTGCCGTCAAGGGGAAAGATAGGCGAAATCATCAATTCAGAAGCCCGAAAACTCCTGAATATTTAAGATTTAATTAGCAGGCGAGTTGGACAAAGCTGATCGCATCAGACTTGCTGAATTCTCCCTCTTCTTCTACAAAGCCTAGGAACAGAGCTTGAGCTCTCATTCTCGCAATATGAGCAGAAGGATAGTCCATCACACAAAGTGTTTGTTTGCCCAAGAAATCTTTTTCTTCTCCAAGAGAAAGTATAGGCTCGCTTGATTTGCGGACTCCGAAATTCTCACCGAAATCCAAGATCAATCTATAAGCTTTCTCTCTGTGATCGAGAACTAATTCAAAACCAATTACTTTACCGACTCTTAAGTCTAGATCGGCAAAAGGTTTTTCCGAAACTAAGTTTGTATATTCAGTCGATTCCATCATCTAGTATAACCATTCTTAGATAATTATTTGACAAAAAAATTACAAAGAAGGTCCAAAAATCACTGTTAGACTGCGGGTAAATCTAAGAAAAATCTTGTGTATTCATTGGCAGCACTTTCAAAGGAAAGAAATCCCCCATGCTCTTTTACTATACCAAGGCTGACAGAAAGTCCGAGCCCTGTTCCCTTATCTGCTCCTTTAGTAGTAAAGAATGTATTGAAGATAGACTTACCAATTTCTTGAGGAATTCCAGAGCCCAAATCTTCTACAGCGATCCTTACCCAAGGTTTACCACCAATCTCTTCCGGCTTTGCAGAGATGATCATTCTTTTATTCTCATCATATTCCGGATAACGTTGGTTTAACGCATCTGTTCCATTATTGATTAGATTCAAAAGGACTTGGAGAATTTGTCCTTCTTTACACATTACAGAAGGAAGATCTGCATTTACATCCAGATCCAATTGAATACGGCTCATCTTTAATCTTTGTTCTGAGATAGAACGCGCCCTGGATATTAAAGCAAAAACGCTTACTGGTTCGAAGGCCCCTTTTTCCTGTCTGGCAAATCTTAATAGATCTTTTACCATTACGGAAATTCTTTCTCCTTCTTGTTTGATCTTAGAAGCGATCTTTTGGGCCTTATCTATATCCATTTCTCCTTTGGAGATTAACTGAGCATAGTCAATGATCGCCATGATAGGATTATTGATCTCATGGGCCATAGCTCCGGCTAAAAATCCCATTGCTTCTACTTTCTGACTTTGCCTGAGTTGTTCTTCTATTTCGAACTTCTCTTGTTCTGCTCTTCTTAAAGCCTTATGTTCTTCTATTTCTCGAATTGCTCTTCTTAAAGCAGGTACAAGTTTTACTAATCTGTCTTTCAGAACGTAATCGGTTGCACCTCTAGTCAGAGTTTGGATGGCCGCATCTTCTCCGTATGTTCCGGAGACAAAAATAAATGGAGTAGTAGGACATTGTTCTTTTGCGATGGTTAATGCTGATAATCCATCAAAATTAGGAAGTGAGTAGTCCGAAAAAATGAAATCAGGCTTCTCATCTTCGATCGCCTTTAGGTATTCTTCCCTATCTTGAACATGGACAGGAATATATTCTACTCCTCCCCTTTTTAATTCTCTTTGAATAAGCTCTAGATCGGTATAAGAATCTTCTAAAAAAAGAAATTTTAGTGTTCTCATGTCAATGCACCGATTTATTTAATATACACCAATATTGTCCAATTTCAGATACTGTTACGATCAGCTTTTCAAATTCAACAGGTTTAATTATATAACTGTTAACACCTAGTTTATAACTTTCTACTATATCTTTCTCTTCTGCCGAAGAGGTTAACATTACTACAGGGACCGTTCTTAATTTTTCGTCGGACTTGATCTCTTTTAGCACCTCGAGACCGTCTACTTTGGGCATTTTCAGATCTAATAATATGAATAAAGGTTTTCCGCCAGATTCCCTACCTTCGTATCTTCCTCTGCAAAACAAAAATTCTAGAGCTTCTTCTCCATCTTTGACATGAAAGACTTGATTTACTAAATTATTTTTTCTGAAACCTCTTAAAGTAAGCTCTGCATCGTTCGGATTATCCTCCGCATAAAGTATATCATAGTTTCCCGATTGATTCATTCTTCCCTATCCTTTGTTTGGTATTGTAAAATAAAACGTGGCACCTTGTCCCATTTTTCCCTCTGCCCAAACTTTTCCGCCATGTCTCTGCACAATTCTATCTACAATGGCAAGCCCAATTCCGGTTCCGTGAAATTCCTCGCTGGAATGCAGTCTTTGGAAAACCTTGAAAAGTTTATGAGAGTATTGATCATCGAAACCTACTCCATTATCTTTTACGAAAAATGTTCGGATTCCTTCTCCACTTACGAAACCTATCTCGACGAAAGGATTTTGAGATTTGGAAGAGTATTTGTACGCATTTGAGATCAGATTCAACCAAACCTGTTTTAGCATAGAAGCATCTCCTTTTACAGGAGGAAGTTCTGAAATTTCGACAATTGGGCTTCTGGATCCGTATTCTTGATTAATGATCTCTATCGAATCCGAAACCATATGTTTCATATTTATAGAATCTGATTTTGGCTCCAGCTTAGATACACGATAGAACGCTAACAGGTCATCAATCAACTGCCCCATAAATTTAGAATTGCTGGCGATCACATTCAAAAGCCTAAGGGCTTCTGGTTCCAAAACTGTGGAATAATCTTCCAGCATGATTTTCGTAAATCCATCTATTCCTCGAATGGGAGCTCTTAAATCATGAGATACGGAATAACTGAAAGCTTCCAATTCCTGATTTGCATATTCTAATTTTCGAATATTCTCTTCTAGATCTTGATTTAATTGGTTTATTTGAGTATCTCTCTGGTTTCTTTCGGTTACATCTAACCATTCCACAACGCTTCCGATTCTTTTTCCGGAGGAATCGAAAACCGGGTCCGCACTTAGATTAAATTGTCTCCCTCCTATAGAAATAGAACTTTTATACGTATCAGTAAACGTGGAAAGTATCCTTCTTTGTTTCTCAGGATGAGAGTGAAAAATATCAATACAGGATCCCAAAAGTGCTTCTGGAGAAAAATTAGAAAATTGGTTACGAATATTCTCCTTCGCACCTTGGAACATATTCACTACAGAACGATTCGTATACACCACATTCAGATCATTATCTGCGATCATAATGTTGCTGGAGGCGCAATCCAATGCGGATTTGACCATTAAGATTTCTTTATAAAATTTTTCTTTTTCAGAAAGTGTATGTTCAAGAAGATTATTCTTCTCGAAAAGGAAATTTTCCGTTTTTGTCCGAAGATCGTATTCTTTTTTTAAGAATTTATAAAGTATAGCTAAGATGAGTATATTAAAAGAGAGGGATAAGAATAGGACCCAATCAGTGATCTTCTTATTCAGTTTAGAATCCAAGGCCCTTTCAGAGAGAAGTGAGAGCTCTTTTTCCTTGAGCTTATCAATTGAACGGTCGATCTTATTCTCTAATATTGCATTTGTAGTCTCTTCATCTTTGTTTTTAAATATAGAATGACCCATCTTCTGGACCAGTTCATCCCTTTTGGTGAACAATTCCTCTAATTCGGAAATACCTTTTTGTTGTATGGAATTGTCTCTGGTGATGTATTTGAGTTCACCAAGCTTCAAAATTAAATTCTGTTTTTCAGTTTTATAATATTCCAGATCTTCTTTTTTTCCAGAGGCCAAAAAGAGTAAAAATCGGATCTTTGATTCTTTTACGGAAGAAGCTAAACTTTCTAATCTGGAAAGTACGCTGAAAGTATGAGATTCCCAATCCTTAGATTCACTTAAATTCCTATTACTGATCCAAGAAGAAACTCCGATCATAAGGCCCAAAAAGCCTATTCCGATAACTCCGAATCTTAGTTTAGAATCATATGAGAGCATATAAGGAAAACATAGATTAAAAGTTTATAATCTTTTAATTCTACTTCATGTTTGATCCGCGTATTTTAAATTTTTTGACCCCATTTTGCAAGATATTTACACAGTTTGGACAAAATTAATTTCCTAAACCGATTATAATCTTTTAGTCACTTGATTAAGTCACATTAGATCGAAAGATTTATATTTTATCTAGCGCTTGTTTGATCTTTAGGACTTGGGAATTTTCGGGTTCAACCCTTTGAGCTTCTCTCAAAAGATGTTTTGCTCTTTCATAATTTCTTAAAGCGATTGAGATCCTAGTCAAATTGATTAAATTTCTAACATGATCAGGTTCTCTTAAGAGTAATCTTTCGCCGAAATCTTGAGCTTTTTGGAATTGTCTAGCTCTTCTTGCTACGTAAGAAGCAATAAATAGTATTTCTTTATCTACAGGACGAATATTCAAATATTCCTCTGCAAATTGTGCAGCTTTGGAATAGTTCTTTAATCGAATATGATACTTAAGTAATCCCTTTTTTACTTCAGGTAGACGATTGTCTAATGAGTCTGCTTCTTCCAAGAAAGATAATGCTTCTTTGATATTCTTATCTTGGGATTTCTCTTTGGCTTTTCTAAGAAGTTGCCTGATCTTCTCCTTCTCTTGGATCCTTTCAATCCCTCCTTCTTCTTTGAAAGAAATTCGAACCAAGGACAAGTCGTCAGTTAAAGAACCCACTTTTTTTATAGAGTCATATATATTAGAAAGTTCTCCGTTTCCTTCTTCTATCAACTTTAAGAAAAGTTTTTCATTATCATTGATGATCCTTGCGCCTTCTTCATCGTTTCCGAGAAGAATATCATCCCTTCCATCTGAACCAGCAATTATCACATCTCCAGGTAATAGCTGGAATGTTTTCACTGAAATTTTTCCATCCATTCCAGTGGTTCCCAACTTCCTGAACATAAGATCATTCTCTATAAAGTCTGCTTTTCCATCTCGATAAAGCGCGGTCCAAGGATGTTCTGCATTAATATAATATAATGTTCCAGAATCTTCATCTATTAGCCCGATTACAGAAGATACGAGCATTGAACCTTCAAAACTTTCGAATACTTTATGCAATTCTATAAATGCGTTTTTCAACCATCTTTCCGGAGACTGCTCTTTCATAGATCCTACGATCCGAGTTCTTTCAATGATCGATTCACAGACGGCTCCTAAAACCAAGGCTCCTCCTGCTCCTTGCATAGATTTCCCCATCGCATCCGCATTCAAGAATACTATATAACGTTGGCCTCTAAGAGTGATCTGGTTAGAGATATTCATATCTCCACCGATCTCATCGTTAAATCTTCGGAAGCTGAACTTTTTCTTTTGTTCTATTAGAAAATCAACTTTGACATTTTCGGATACAGCTTTGTTCGCACCTAAAGGTTTGATCAAGAGTGAAGTAAGGAAATAATCTCCGTCCTGTTGTTGTTTGAGTTCATTTACTTCTTCCAAAGTTTTTTCTAATTCTTTGGTTCTATCTTTTACTTTTTCTTCTAATTCATCTGCGTATTGCTCGAGCCTTTTCCTGGCTGCGAGGATACTTCTCGCCATTTTATTAAATGATCTGGCGATAAATCCAATCTCATCCTCCACTCGAGGAGTCAGTCTATATTCTAAATTTCCTGAATTTACTTCAGTTAATCCTACGACTACTTCGTCCATCGGAACTACGATCGCATTTTGGAAGAAGAACCTAAATCCTATAACAATCACGAAGAATGTCAGGACCATGGATGCTACTAAAATAAAACTTGGATCATGATGGAATATTCTATAATCCTTATATTCAAATCCTACCTCGTATATTTTTCCACTCAGGCTCGGAGCAAAATAGTAGGAAAGATACATTACCGGCTTAGGATCAGAAGGAGAATAGACTCTTGTGCCTCGATAAATTCTTTCTCCGGCAAAATGAATTGGAGCCAGAGAATTTAGCACGATCTTGGAGACATGCTCCGCAGATTTATCCGAATTTACCGCTTGGATTGCAGATTGTTTTACATATGCTAATGTTTCAGATAATCCGACATCTGTAGAAATGAGCAATCCTTCGATAGATTTTTGTTTTTTACGATCAGGAAGCCTAGAGTATTTATTTCGAATAATATTCAATTTTCCGTATATTCCTCGGAAATAATCCTCTATATCAGGATCTTTTACTGTTTCATTACCTTTCGATTTCAGGAATGCGCGGATACCTGCAGCATAAGCTTTAAAGTCATTTGGAGAAGTTTCCAGAATCGTTTCTGTTCTTTCTAATCTTTCTTTTGCAGGCAAACTTCCCAGATTAGAGATCTTTTGTTTTTCTCTAAAAAAGCGAACT
The DNA here is from genome assembly GCF_004769555.1 of Leptospira koniambonensis. Taxonomy (NCBI): domain Bacteria; kingdom Pseudomonadati; phylum Spirochaetota; class Leptospiria; order Leptospirales; family Leptospiraceae; genus Leptospira; species Leptospira koniambonensis. The sequence goes on from NZ_RQFY01000004.1 coordinate 329,276, forward strand.
TCTAATTCATCTTCTTTTTTGAATCGAGGATCTTTATTTCCTTTTTCTGATCGGAATTCATTCTTATCTGGATCATAAGAAACTATATAAGCCAAGCCTTGTGGATCCTTTTGTTCCAGAACTGCAATAGAGCTGTCTCTTCTTTTCATATCGTCGTAAGTTCTTTCATATCCATTCAGAATAGAATAACCTACTAGCTGATAACATACGAAAAATGTAGCTAAAGAAACTCCGATGATACGGTTTAAGATTGTAGTTCTTTCTTTAGTCGCGTTCACATACACAATCATGATCAGGAACATTCCAGTAACCATTCCTAGGTTAAAGGATTGTTGATAAGTTGCACGTGCCACTGTTCCGTTTCGACTAAGAGCGTTTAAAATTCCAGGAACCACTGTGATCACAGCGTAGCTAAGAAGAATATATATTACGGACCTTCTCTCCTTTCCTGTTTCTATGATCGCCTTCCAGATACCGATCACAAGATAACATACTTCGTAGAATAAGATTATATATATAAAATAACTGTAAAATACATGAACCTCATAGTCCCAATAATGACTTCCTGGAACAAAAGATCTAGGAGCATCCCAGCTAACATAAACATAATAACCTGTGACTACCAAAACTCCCAGATAAAGAAGCCAATAAAAGATCAGACCTGGTAAGATCCCTTTCTTTCTAGGTTCAGGGAAATAGATGAAAAATCCTACTAATTGAGTGAAACTCATCAAAGGACCTGCGACTGCAATGACCCTATGAAAAATTGTATTTTCTTCGAAGGAGATAAAGCCCCAAAAATACCCTATATTATGGAAAACTGTGGTTAAAGCACAGACTCCCAAATGGAAGGCAGCCATGCTTCGTTCCTTGATCGTAAGAAAGAAGAAGCCAGCATAAAAGAAGTATAGAACGATTAAGATCGAACCGAAAGAGTAGAAGTTAAAAAATAACGGATCCATTGATAGGTGTTGAAATATAGTCCCGGAAGCTTAGAGTAACGATCCGACTCGGATCAAGCGTAATTTATTTCCAAAATTTTGTAAGACTTCTTAGATTTGTCGGAATTCCAATAGAAATTATTTAAGGTTCTCTATAAGCATTGTATCTTTGCATAAAGCACGTTCTAAAAAGGAATCTACTTGACCTTTGAATCAAAAAACAGAAGCTTACTGGAAATATCGGCCAACCATTTCTCTCCGATTCATGCAAACATCTCTTAATTACAAACTTCCACTTTATATACTTTTCCCGATCTTATTTTGCTTAGCATATCTATTAGCAAACCCAGGATTTTTCAGCCAACCATACCAAGAGACTGGAGATTATGCCGCTAACGCGCTTCAGATCTGGAAAGCAGGGAAACTGGAAGAAAGTTTAGGAGCATACTCCCGCTTTTTAGTAAACCATCCTGGTCCTATCGTATTTTATTACTTAGCTCTTGCAGAAAAAATATTCTTCTTTGTGAAATCTCCTCATGGGGCGCATTCAATTGGGATTGTTCTTTATAATCTTTTTTTCCTTCTGATCGGTTTAAGAATTCTTTATAAAAAGTTGGAAGAGAACAGATCTACAGTTCTATTATTTGCTTCTTTGATTTTAGGATTAACTCCTCTTTTACCAAATGCATTCTCAAATATCTGGGGACCGGGAGTTGTACTTTTACCCACCTTGGTTTTGGTCATTTCTCTAACTGATTTTTCCCAAGGTTCTATTCGAAATTTTTTCTGGTTTGTAGTTTGTGCGAATATCATAGTGCAGAACCAGATCGTTGGGATCTCTTTTATCGTTCCAATGTTTGCAGTCGGATGTTTTTATTTTTATAAGAACAAAGGACTTTCCCAATATAAAACGAAAGAGTTCGGACTAAGTATTCTATTTGCAATAGTGTTCACTATCATTTGCTGGATCCCTCCGCTAATAGAACAATTCACGAATACTCCAGGTAACTTAAGTAAAATTATAGGATTAGCTCTTAAGAATTCTACCTTTCATAAATTAGGTCCTACATTACAGTATGCTTTGTCTTATTATGTTTCTCCACTTAGTATTCCGAAACAGATCCCTGCACTTTTGATTGTAGGTTTATTATTTGGAATTCCTAGTTTCTGGAAGGATAAATTACAAGAATTTGATAGATCCTTACTCAAGATCCTGATCTGGGCATTTTTTATCACATTATTCGGCGCATTTAAAATGAAGGGAGGTCAGATCTCCCATATCTATTGGTTCACCTATGTTTTGGCCGGACTTCTTTATTATTTAAACCTAAAGATCATTTTATCCAAATCTGAATTCCCAAATACCAGAAACTTTCAAATATATTCGATTTCTATAATATTTATATGTATAGCAATTTATGGCAAAAATACAGAATTCGAATATGATGATAGGCCTGAAAAATTCATAACTGCAATCTCTCCTCAAAAAGAAAGCAAATATAGAATTCTCTGGAAATCTAATCCCAAAGATTTCGGACAAGGAGATCTTAGTTTAGGAATTCTTCTTAGATTAACTAGAGAAGGATATAACTCCTGCCTAAATGAAGAATGGCATTTTTTAGTTCCAAAATCGTTCAGATGTGGCGACACAGAACCCGCAATTACGATCACATTAGAAACACCAGAAAAAGAAACTGAAGAGTTCCAGATCCTAGACAAGAAATCATTTTATTATAAGTCTACGATTGTAAGGATCATTGAGTGAAAGAGTATTTAAGCATTGCTTTAAATATTCTTCGCCATTTCACGTTGAATTTTGTTGACCTATCCTTTCTTTCCATAAAATTGTCGATGAGCTGGACTTCCAACGATGCTTTTTAATGCTTTCGTATTTCTTGTATTCTTCATAGTAGTCTATGCTGTTTTCTTAGCATTCGCATTCAAAGCAAAAACTAACCCTTGGGCCTTGAGAATTCAAAACCTCTGGCTACTTGCCGCTTCATATTTTTTTTACGGCTGGTGGGATTGGATCTTTCTAACTTTAATCATCGTAAGCACGTTAGTTGATTATTTTGCAGCGATATGTATAGGCCGAAGCCAGACCAGAAAGAGTAGATTAATATTTCTTTGGTTTTCGATCCTTTCAAACTTAGGGATCCTCTTCACGATGAAATATTTCAATTTTTTTGCAGGAAGTTTTCTTTCTCAATGGAATTCGATCGCTGTTTCTCTAGGTGGGGCCCCTCTCGGAGAAAGTGGAAGTTTTCTATTAAAATCAATTATTCTCCCAGTGGGGATCAGCTTTTATACATTCCAAACGATGTCTTACACTATTGATGTATACAAAGGTGAATTGAAACCTGAAAAGGATTTCTTCGATTTTGCATTATTCGTTACTTATTTTCCACAGTTAGTAGCCGGGCCAATTGAAAGAGCAGGCGATCTATTACCTCAATTAAAAAAGCCTAAATTTCCTGATTCAAACGCGGTTATGGAAGGGCTTTGGGATATTCTCTTAGGATATTTTCTTAAAGTATATATTGCTGATAATCTTGGCCCAATAGTTGACCAAGTTTTTTTCACCAACAAAGAAACCTATCTATCTCACATAGAGTTTGCTTCTCGTATGGGAGGAGGACAAGTTTTAGCAGCTACACTTGGCTTCATCATACAGGTTTATTGTGATTTTGCAGGTTATTCTTTTATAGCTGTTGGGATTTCCCGACTTATGGGTGTAAATCTAACAATTAACTTCGATACTCCAGAATACTCTGCTAATCCTGTCGAGTTATGGACAAGATGGCATGTCACCTTGAATCGTTGGTTTAGAAGTTACGTTTATTTTCCATTAGGCGGTAGCAAAGTTGGCAAACTTGCCCAAATCAGAAACGTATTACTCGTTTTTGGATTATCTGGTCTTTGGCATGGAGCAAATTGGACCTTTGTTACTTGGGGACTTTTAAACGGATTCTATACAGTTGTATATTTATTAATTACTTGGTATGCAGCTGATCGTTTGAGTTTCTTATCCAATACAAAATGGAAATCGATCTTATTTGCTATTGGTAGCAGAGTTCTTACTTTTTTCTTATTTGGCTTAAGTGCTGTGGCATTTAGAGCATACGATGTATCACATATGCTTCTTCTTTATTCCCAGATTTTTTCTGTTTGGGATGTTTCTGGTCCAGTAAACGGTATGCTCGCTTCCGGACATTATTTCTGGGAAATATTCAAGGTAGTACTTCCGCTTCTAATTATAGATTTCTTTATCTACACTAAAAACGACAGATACTTTATCTTTAAAACGAATAAGTGGGTTCAGTCCTTAGCCTTTATCCTTCTTTTCGGAATTGTCATCCTAAAAGGAATCTTTGGTAAAGAGGTAATTTACTTTGCTTTCTAAGTTGTCCGGGATCCTGATAGCGGTTTCCTTTTTTATAATATTAGAAATTATAATACATATTGTTCCAACTTATTATATGGAAGAGCCGGAGCCGTTTTTCGTAAATTATAAGCGAGAAACTTTAGAGTCCGGAAAAGGAACAGCAGATGTTATCATCCTTGGCGACTCCAGAAGTATGACGTTAGAAGGAGTCAGCAAAGGAGAAGGCCATGAATCTTCTGTTTACAATCATAGTCTTCCAGGAATGGGTCCTAGATATTATCGTTATTTTTTACAAAAATATCTAGAATACGGAAACCAAAAACCGAAATTACTTTTGTTCGCAGGAAGCCAGCCATTATATTCAGAAGGTTACGGATTTCCTCTTTATGATCCGTCCGGTGGAAAAGCCCAACATAACGAAACAATCTCACAGTACGCCAACAGACGCTGGAACGAAGGACTGAAAAATTGGTTCTTTAGTGTTGAAGAAGAGAAAAAGAATCTTAATACAGACGATACCTTCCTCTGGGATTTTTTTGGCCAAAGATATTTACATCAATTCTCCTTTTTAGAATTATACGGCCAGTTCGAAGGTATTGAAAGTATATTCATTCTTTCTAAAGCAGCTCCGCTTATCTATAAAACTTTTAAATATCGTCGTGCTGTAAGAAACGCAATGACCGCCTCCAACTGGAAATCTGCAGGTGGAGAAGCTGATTGGGTTAAAATGTGTTCTTCATGTGAAGCAATCGAATCAGGTCTATGCGCTCCTTCTTCATCTCAATTAGAAGATAATCTTCGGATCAAAGAATGGTTAGATACATATCACGGAAAATATAATATTTCCAATCGAATGAATCCGATAATGATGTTTCAGGGAAAAGAATACGTTAAGGCAAAAACCCAAGAAACCGGAAGTTTAGCAAAGGATTTTAAACCTAATTTTGCCCCATTGATCGATTTGATCGAATTCTGCGAACAAAACGGCATCAAATTCGGATTCCTTTATATGCCTGGGATTTCAGAGATCGAGAATAGACCTTTAGCTCAAAAGGTAAGAACTGAGCTCTTAACTCTATTAAAAACAAGACCTACAGTTGGTTTTTTCGATTTTCCTGAATACAAATATTCCAAGGACTACTTTGTGGATTTGATCCATCTAGATTGTAGAGGAGAAACTAAACTCAATCATGAGTTCAAAAACATAGTTCTCCCGCAAGTTGATCGTTTCTTAAAAGAAGAAGTACGAAAATAAGTTCTTCATCTTTAGATGAGTTTTAACCTTTAGGATGAATAAATGAAAGAGTATTTCCTGGGAATATTCCGTGCAGACGACAAAGAAATAGCGCCATTCAACGGGCTCAGGACTCTCTGCTTTTTTATGCTGATATATGGACATATGTATCGGTCCATGCAGGTATTAATACCGGAAATGCATCCGTATTGGCAGAATTTTCTAAATAATGGTTCAATTTGTTTAGATATGTTCTTTAGTCTAAGCGGATTTTTGATAGCTACCCCGTTATTTGCAGAGATAGATAAAAAAGGAACGATCAATTGGAAGTTCTTTTATATAAAAAGAGCATTAAGGATCATTCCTCCTTATTACTTTTTCATTATATTGCAATATTTCATTTTTATACCAAGCCTAATCAAAAATTCTCCTCCCGAGTTAGCAGAACAGTTTAGAGCATACTCCCATAGGATCTGGTATGATATATTTTATATCTCTGATTATGCAAAAGGAACCATCTTCCATGGCTGGTCCCTTTCGCTTGAAGAACAATTCTATATAATATTCCCTATCTTTCTCTTATTAATATTCAGCAGAATTCCTGAAAAATTTAGGCTTAGCTTACTCGTAACTGTTACCTTATTCCCTCTTGTATATCGGACAATTTTCGCCTACACCGTTCTATTCAAGGCGCCTGCTTCGGATGTTATAACATTATATAATAATAATTTCTATTATCCTTTCCACGGTCATATTGATTCAATTTTGTATGGAATAGTCTTCGCATACATATTCAGTTTTCGTAAACATTGGCTGGAGTGGTTCTTTAATTCTGGGAAGCTTGGAACAGTATTGCATGTTCTCACTTTGCTAACAATTTTAATATATACAATTTTTATCGATGAATTCAAAGCCGGCGTTCACCAAATCATTCGTTTTCCAAGTTTCGCTTTGCTTTGGATCTTGGTTTTTATTTTTGCAATGCGAAAAGAAGATCCTATTGGAAGATTTCTTTCTTGGAAAATTTTCTTCCCATTCGCTAAATTATCTTACTGCGCCTATCTTATCCATGTAGTCGCAATGGTGCCGATTTCTAGAAAACTTTTATTCATGGATAAAAAATTAGAACAACATGAATTCTTACTCTATTCTGTTCCTGTAGGATTATTTGTATTCTTCTGCGCGTATTTTTACTATCTTCTTACCGAAAGACCGTTTACAATTCTCAAAGATAAATTGATTTCCAGATATAAAGCAAAAGTCACATCAGAAGTATTCAGGGAAGAATTGAACAAGGCTGCTTCTTAAATTTATAATAAACTCCGAATAGCCAAACATATATAGGGACATAAAAATCTTTTTTTATTTTTGCTCCGGAAAAAACCAACATTGGCGTTGATTCCGTGAATTTTATCGGAAAGATCCCATGATATTTTCCGAAAAGGCCGTTTTTTGCTTGCTATAAAAAAATCGAATATGCACACAAGGTTCGTTACCCACATGGAAATAACGGTTCAAGGCGATATCCACATCATCAAAATTTCCGGATCAATTCTGCAATCCGACAGCGAGGAACTGGACCGCAATCTGAGCGACCATAATTTCGAACCTTCTCCTAAGATCATAATCGATCTTACAGAGGTAAGTCATATTTGCTCAACTGCGTTGGGGATCCTAGTCTCCTACAAAAAAAAGTTCAACTCCGCAGAGGGAGATATCATCATCGTAGTAAATGATGACGATCTTCTCCAACTATTCGAGATCACAATGTTGGACAAAGTGTTTAAAGTTCTTCCTACAATCGAAGATGCTTTTGACGAGTTCAAATTGGGAAATTGAAATCCCTTTCTTTAGCTTCTAACAATTCCCATAAAGTTCGCGAAATTCGAGCCATCCTTTCTCCTTTAGGGTTCACATTATCAACCCCAAAGGAGTTAGGGATCGATTTCGGTCCGGAAGAAACTGGTAAAACTTTTACCGAGAACGCACTTCTCAAAGCCAGGGAATTATTCTCTCTTTCTAAACTTCCTTCCTTAGCAGACGATTCGGGGATCTGTGTAGAAACTCTCGGTGGAGAACCTGGAGTCTATTCAGCTCGTTTCGGCGGAGAAGGTTTAGATGATGAGGGAAGAGCAAGGCTTCTCCTGGAAAAGATGAGAGGAGAAAAAAATCGAAACGCAAAATACGTATGTGTGATCGCGTTAGTCACTTCGGAAGGAGAGTTTACTTTCGAAGGAGAATGTCCTGGATTAATTTCTGATACTTATGATACTAGTGGAAATGGGTTCGGATACGATCCAATTTTTTATTACCCTCCCTTCTCCGCTCATTTTTCCCAAGTCTCAGATGAGAAAAAGAATTCAGTTTCTCATCGCAAAAAAGCCTTGGATGAGTTAGTGAAATACCTGAAAGCATATTCACAAAACTGAATATAGATTCCGAACGAATATTCCGGAATTTTTTAACAAAAAACGCAAGCATCCAGGACAAAAGATTATCTGAAACTGAATAACGGGTTGCCAAACAACCGTCAGGAGGTTAGGATGAAGGTACCAATCTATAAAAGAGTTCCATCAAAATTAGAGGATATTTTAGGTCCGAAAGGAAGGGATGAATTTTTAGATTTCGTAAATTTCAATTGGAATTTAGGGAGTAAGATACTTTTGGAAGAATCAAGTAATCAATTAGAGAAGAGACTTACTGAAGAAGTCGGAAAAATAAAAAACGAATTATCCGAATTCAAAAATAGCACCGATCAAACTTCCACTAGTCTAAAAGGCGAACTTACAAATGTCAAAACGGAGATTACAATCTTCCGTTCTGAATTCGAAGGATTTAAAACGGAAGTCAGATCAGAATTTGCAGCAGTTAGATCTGAAATCAAATCCGAGATCGCAATTTGTAAATTCGAGCTCAGATCCGAAATGACGGAAATGAAATTAGAATTAAAAGAGGAAATGCATTCCGGATTTTTAGGAGTTTATAAAGAGCTCGCTAAAATCCATCAGTTGATATCTACTCAAACAAAATGGATCTTAGCAACTGGGGTTTCTATAACAGTTTTTATGCCAATATTAATGAAACTTTTGGATAAATATATCTGATCTTACTCGGCTTCCGTAAGCACAGGTCCACCAGCCAAACGTTTGTAAAATTCTTGGCCTTCTCTTTCTAAGAAGTCTTCGTAAGTTCCTTTGAAGTCTCTGATACCTTCTGTGGTAACTTCCAAAACTCTAGTTGCAATTGAACTTACAAATTCCCTATCGTGAGAAACAAATAAGATAGTTCCTTCAAACTTGGTTAAAGCATAATTCAAAGATTCGATGGATTCCAAATCCAAGTGGTTTGTAGGTTCATCCAAAGCCAAAAGATTATCCTGAGCCATAATCATCTTTCCTAAAATGATCCTGGATTTTTCCCCTCCGGAAAGCACTTGGGTTGGTTTTTTAGCCATGTCCCCGCTGAAAAGCATTCTTCCCAGAACAGCTCGGATCTCTTCCATTTCTGTACCTGGAGGTGCATATCTATATAACCATTCTATAATGGAATCAGCGTCTTCTCCAATTCCTTCTCTATGATCCTGAGGGAAGACAGAAGCCTCCACGGAATCTCCAAAGGCAACCGTTCCTGCATCAGGCTCGATCTGTTTCATCAAAGTTTTTAAGAGAGTTGTTTTTCCGACTCCGTTTGTTCCGATGATCGCGATCTTCTCACCTTTGGTGATATTGATCGTAAAATCCTTAAAGATAGATCTATCTTCGTACGACTTAGAGATATTGTCCGCAAGGATTACGTCCTTACCAAGAACTCTTTTCATTTTGAAAATTATATAAGGAAAAAGCCTGGAAGAAGGTCTGATCACCGCCATATTATCTTTGATCTTCTCTATCATCTTTTGGCGAGAAGTAGCCTGTTTAGATTTTGCAGCGTTAGCACTAAATCTACTAACGAATTCCTGAAGATCCGCGATCTTCTCTTTTGCTCGTTTATTATCCGACTGAGCTCTTTCTCTCGCGGCTTGAGAAGCTTCCATATACTCGTCGTAGTTTCCGGGATAAACAGTCATAGTCTGATAGTCCAAGTCACAGATATGAGAAGCAACAGAGTTGATGAAGTAACGGTCGTGGGAGATAACAATAACAACTCCCTTATAATTCAATAGAAAAGATTCCAACCAGTGAATAGTCTTGATATCCAAGTGGTTGGTAGGCTCATCCAAAAGGAGAACATCTGGTTTTTGGAATAGAACCTGAGCAAGCAATACTCTAAGTTTAAAACCGCCTGTTAAAAATGAAAGTGTCTGGCTATGGATGTTTGTAGGAATTCCTAGACCTTCTAATAATTCTCCCGCAACACTTTCCGCTTCGTATCCGCCCATCTCTCCAAAAGCTTCCTCTAATTCGGAAACTCGGATACCGTCCTCGTCGGACATCTCAGGTTTGGAATAAATTTCGTCTCTTTCTTTGGCGATTTCCCAGAGTTCTTTATTCCCCATCATCACAGTGTTTAATACTGTTTCGTTTTCGTATTCGTAATGATCCTGCTTTAAGTAACCTACTTTGATTCCTGCGTCGATTGCAACAGAACCCGCAGCTGCTTGTTCCATTCCAGCAAGGATTTTCATAAATGTGGATTTACCAGAACCGTTGGCTCCGATCAGACCGTATCTGCAGTTTTCCTTAAACTTAACTGTAACGTTTTCAAAAAGAATTTTCTTTCCGAAATTCAGAGATAAACCAGAAACGCTGATCATACAACCTACCTAAACACCGAAGGGATCTTATAAAAAGAGGGGATAGGACCATAGTTTATAAGGTGCTAGAATTCGCCAAGCGAATCCTAGGCCTGGTCTATTCGCTCAGTTTACGTAATTCTTCAATACCCGGTAGATTAGATAAGTCCGGAACGATTACAATTTCTATCCTTCGATTAGCGGTTCTATTCTCCACGCTTGTATTCGGGACAGAAGGACGAGATGATCCCATAGAAGCTGCACTGATCTTCTCTTCAGGCATTCCGGATTTTACCATTGTATGTAATACTGTCAAAGCTCTAGCAGATGCAAGTTCCCAGTTGGAATATCCTTTGATACCAGTAGGAACATCGTCTGTATGACCTTCTACTTGGAATCTTCTTCCATGAAGAGATGATAGAATTCCTGTGACTTCTTTAATTGCATCTATTCCTTTGGATGATAAACTTGATGAGCCAGGAGGGAATAATATATCAGAAGAAAGTATTACTACCATTCTTCCATCTACGATCCGGATCTTCAGTTTTCCCGAATCGATCATTCCTTTAAAACTTTCTAATAAACTCCTGTAATCAGCTATCCTTCTTTCCGTTTCTTCTTGGATCCTTTTCATATCTTCTACGGATCTTTGGAGAGAAGACTTATCTTTTTCTAAATTGGAAAGATCTCTCGCCTTCTCATCGTACATTGCCTGTAAGGCGTCATATTTGGATTGAGAAACACAATTGGACAGAATGGAAATAGAAACAAAGACTATGGTAAGAATACCCAGATTCCTTTTCATGATTCCTCCGAGTTTTTTACTTAGAACAGGGTGCATAATTAATTTATCGTTTTTTTCCCACTTTTCACGAGGGATTCTCCTCTATTTTCCGAATTATTTTCGAAAAAATCTGGCGAGAAAGTTCGATCCGAGTTAGTCTGTTAGTAATCATGCGATCCTTTCTATTAGAACTTCCCCGACTGCGATTCTTTCCCATAATTTTGTTTTTATTCTTAATTATCCAGTCTGGTCTGTATTCACAAACTTCTCCTACAAATCCACCAGCTAACTCAAAAGAGTCTATAGCTGGAGGACCTCCTACATTTAAAAAGTTGGTAGAAGAAGTTAAGGTTTCTTTAAAAGACAGAGGATATGTAGTAGATAAGAGATCCCATTTTACTGGTTCCGTATTCAAAGGGAACACAGTATCTTTCAAACTTCAATTTCCAGAAGGAAAGGACAGAAAGATTGTCCGCAAATTAGGAGTGGGGCTTGCTCATGAAAACCCGGACCAATCTGTTATGGTCCATATCTTTCAATCAGATAATGAAGATAGAAAGTTATCTCCTTTGTTCACAGGATTTGTAGAACCTTCTTTCGTTTATGAATGGGAAGCAAGATACGGAGAGAATCATTTCTTAGTAGAGATCAGATTAGATGAATCAGAGTCTAACGTTGCAAACTTTGAACTTATATTCGGCAGCCAATTATACACCCCCGCTGCAGCATTCGGGAGAGAAGAAAAAGACCAGAACCTGAACCAACCTGGTTCTCCAGGTAAAAAACAACCAGGAGCAGAAGGAAGACTCCCAGGTACGAGTGAGTTGAACAACTACTTTGAAGTTTTTAAGAAAGAGTTCTGAGGTATTGAACTTCATTACAATTAGGTAAGACTATCATTCAGGTAAGTTTGACTTAAATAGCCCTTCCCTATAAGTTAATGAATTGCGGAATTCTGGCATTTGTTATATCTTCGCTAAATAGTGAAATTTCTATCCTAAAGGATAGATCTTCCGGCGATTGCGAGATCTTAGATCTTCAGACAAAAAAATAAATTCGCCGGATGAATCCTCCTAAAAGAGGTCGGATCGGTGAAAAAGAAGGACGGTAGCCCTGTCTACCCCACAAACGGAGTTTTCAGAAATTCTCGAGAGAGAATTTTAGAAGGCGCTGCGATAGCTTTCGCTCGCAAAGGTTTCCACGGAACCTCTCTAAGAGAGATCAGTAGAGAATGCGGGTTAGAGCAGCCTAGCATTTATCATCACTTCCATTCCAAAGAAAACCTATTCAGAAAGGCGCTAGTCGCCACTCATTTGATGATATTGAACGATATCAGAAGTAGATTGGTAAAAGACAAAGGATTAAGAGAAGAAGTTGTCTCTGTATTCCGAGCAATTTGTGATATAGCAAGACAGTTTCCTGATAGGGCCAAACTTCCATTCAGCTTGGTATATTCTGCGCCTGAAAATCTGGTCCAAGAATATACGAATCATTACGGTGCCCAATATAGAAAATTATTGGATGCTGCCGTAGATCGTAATCCCCCGCCTAAAAATGCGGAACTAAAGCTTTCTCTACTCGTAGATTTATTACATAGTTTGATACTTTCTATCTCTTCAGAGCGGTTTTTTGAGGATCGGGTCAGAGGTTTGGAAGAAAGAGTCGATCATATCCTTCTTACTTAAGCCCGAAAGCCAAGTTTAAGACTGTTTTTTTTCTCGTAAGCCTCGGTCGGTTAGGTTTTCTGGTCCCCATGAGCGCACCTGAAATCGTACCAATCGGCCAACTCCCTCCATTAGGAGTGGTCCCTAAGAAAATGCATGCACAGGTCATCCGACCAGAGCGTTTTGGAGATCCGATAAAGTCTATCCAAGCTGAAGAGATAGACGTTCCTGAAATTAAACCTGACGAAGTGCTGGTTGCAGTTATGGCTGCCGGAATTAATTATAATAACGTATGGGCTGGCCTTGGATTCCCGGTCGATGTGATCGGCGCAAGAAACAAAAAAGGCGAACCTGAAAAGTTCCATATCGGTGGATCAGATGCATCCGGTATCGTATATAAAGTAGGTTCCGAAGTTAAGAACGTAAAAGTAGGAGACGAAGTAGTCCTACATTGCGGTATCTGGGACAAGAACGATCCTTGGGTTAAAGCAGGAAACGATCCTATGTTTGCGCCTTCCCAATTAATTTGGGCGTATGAAACTAACTGGGGATCATTTGCTCAGTTCTGTAAAGTGCAAGACCACCAATGTCTTCCTAAACCAAAACATCTTTCTTGGGAAGAAGCAGCTGCTTACATGCTCGTTGGAGCAACTGCATATAGAATGCTTCACCACTGGAAACCAAATGATGTAAAACCAGGAGATGTAGTTCTTATCTGGGGAGGAGCAGGCGGATTAGGAGCTATGGCGATCCAGATCGTAAAAGCTGCTGGTGGAATTCCAATCGCAGTAGTTTCTTCTGATGATAAGATTGAGTTCTGTAAAAAACTTGGCGCTGCCGGAGTAATTAACAGAAACAATTTCAAACATTGGGGCGCTCTCACTTCTGATATCAATAAGCCTGAAGTATTTGTAGAATGGACTAAACAAGCCAGAGAATTCGGAAAAGCTATTTGGGACATCGCAGGAAAAGGAAACAATCCTAAGATCGTATTCGAACATCCAGGTGAAACCACCATCCCTACTTCAGTATTCGTTTGTGAAACTGGAGGAATGGTAGTTATCTGCGCTGGAACCACAGGTTATAATGCAACTGTTGACTTAAGATATCTTTGGATGCGTCAAAAACGTCTCCAAGGTTCTCACTTTGCAAACGACGAAAACTCAATTGGTATAAACCAATTAGTGATCGATAAAAAAGTAGATCCAGTTCTTTCTCAAACCTTCCAGTTCAACGAAACTGCGCAAGCTCACCAATTGATGAAAGAAAACAAACACCCTGCAGGAAACATGAGTATCCTTGTAGGTGCTGATAAATTAGGACTAGGTAGAAGTTAAGCTACCGCAGAAGGGCTCCTGATTCCAGGAGTCCTTCTATCCTCCGAACTATATTATAAAAGTATAATCAAATGAAAGCGGTCCAACTTTCCTCTTTCGGAAAAGAAAATCTCTCCTTAATCGATTTACCAGACCCAGGCAAGCCAGGCCCGGGAGAAGTTTTAGTCCGTTTTAGAGCGGCCTCGTTAAATTTCAGGGACTATCTAGTTGTCCAAGGAAAGTACAATCCGAATTTTCCAGTTCCAATGGTTCCTTGCAGCGATGGCTCAGGAGAAATTGTTGAAATAGGAGAGAATGTCTCAGGCATCAATATCGGAGACAAAATCAACGCAACCTTTGCTCCTTATTGGTTGTCAGGACCCGCAAACAAAAAAGAACTTAGGACAACACTCGGTGGTCCTTTAGATGGAACACTAAGACAATACGCAATTCTTCCGGCTACTGGTGTGGTTCCGATGCCTTCTCATCTTAGCTTTGAAGAGGCGGCCACACTTCCTTGTGCAGGACTTACTGCTTGGTCGTCCTTCTTTGTGGAAAGCAAACTCAAAAAAGGAGAATCAGTCCTTATACAAGGAACTGGTGGAGTCTCCTTATTTGCATTACAATTTGCTAAAGCAGTTGGAGCTACTGTTTATTTAACCTCTTCTTCAGACGAAAAATTAGAAAGAGGAAAATCCTTAGGTGCAGATCATCTAATCAATTATAGAAATATTACCGCTTGGGGAGAAAAGATCAGAGAACTCACAGGCGGAGAAGGCGCGGACCATATCGTAGAAGTAGGTGGAGCCGGAACCTTAGAACAATCGATTAAGGCAGTAAAACTTTTCGGCACAATCCATTTGATCGGGATCTTAGCTGGTGCTATCAAAGATTTGAACCTTCTTCCATTAGTTATGAACCAAATCAAAGTCCAAGGGATTGTGGTGGGTCATAGAGAAGGTTTCCTTGCTATGAACAAGGCTATAGAAGAATGGAAACTTAAACCTGTAGTAGATAAAGTCTACGAACTTTCCGAATTCAAAGATGCATTAGAGTATCTGAAAGACGGAAAACATTTCGGAAAGATAGTCGTTCGAATTCCTTAAATAAACTTCCTTCAAAAAAAAAAACGGCCCGGGAAATTTTATTTCCCGAGCCGAATTCAATAGCTATATCTGATGATTACGGAGCTGTAATCAATTTATCACCCGAATAAACATATCTTCCTGTGAATGTGTATTCGTCGTATTTAGCCGTGTATCCCGGAGCGAAAGGCCATCCGTTCAGCATTGTGCTACAAGCCGCCAATCCCTGATCATAAGTTACGTCATTCACAACACAAGAAGGAGAAGGCTCATATACTGGGAATGGCCACCCAGGTAGATAAAACCATTTCTGTCCGGTAAAGGTTCCTTTCCTCACTGCAGTGGATTTACTAAAATGCTCCCAAACCTTAAAGTCAGCATTCGCAACCGCTGTAGGCATCGAAGCAGGCTGCATCATTGCGGGAACATTTGTAGGATTCATAGTGGTATCTTTATAAACCACTGTGGTCGCTTGGATCGTTTTCGCACGCACTGGAATTTCTACTTTATCTGTTGAAACCAAGATATCTCTACAAGGAGAAGTTCCTTGGGTAAAAGAAGATTGGACCACCAATGTAGATGCCTGATTCGGAGCGACAACGGATTGAGAGCGAGTAAGATTCACGTTCGTTCCCGCATTCACTGTTAAAGAAATAGCAGGGATCCCATAATTTCCTCCAGCATTCGCTTCTATTGTTCCAACTCCAGGGTTAGAAGAAGAAGTCGCACAATCATTTCCTGCTCGATCATAGAAATTATGCATGAAATCAAGAGTTGCGCCTTCTGGTAAGAAACCGTACTTTTTATAGTCGCTAATACCTGCATTAGGGATCAGGCGTATTTTAGAATAACCTCCGACGTTCCCAATTCCTTTTGTATCAGAAGGAGAAAGAGCGACATGAGTGTATGGTCCACTAGATTGGTTATTATAAATAAACGCGATATCCGTAAATCCAGTATTAGAATTTAAGAACATCGTCACGAATCTTTGAGAAGAACCTTTAGCAAACATCAATCTTCCAGAACCATCAAAAGAAATCGATTCTATCGGAGACCCGCCAATTACAGATTCACGAATAAATTGTAGAGTAGGAACTCCCGAAGTAAAAGTGACCCTGTAAGAACGAAGTAAAGTGTAAGAGGTATTTTGACCTACAATTACATCGTAGCCTCCCAAGATGTATAATGTATACACTGGATTCCCTGACCAATCCATATATGAAAGAAACTTTACTTGTCTTCCTATAAAGTTTGTGCCGGATTGTACGCCAGAAGGAATAATACTATTATACGTCAGATCTCCCGGTTTTTTATACCATACTTTGATCTCTCTTGAAGGTACAGACTTAAGAGTAGCAAATACTTCCTGTTCGTTTTGAGGATTGTATCTAACTAGCGAGTCTGCAGAAATCACGTTATTAAAGTCAGGATTTGAAAGACCATTCGTATTCAGATTTCTATAGTAGTTACCTGAATGCAAGAATTCGTATTGATGAGCATCATATCCGACCAAGAGTCCTTGTCCACGATCGTAAGGCATTACGAACAAAGAATTTGTATTAACTTCTGGAAAACTCGTACCGTAAATTTCCGGACCAAAACTACCAACCGAAACTGTATCAATTTGTAATTGATAGCTTTGATTTAAATACGCGATGCTATTAACTTCGTTCGAATTAATATTAGCGGGAAAAGAAACCGCTTTAAAACGATCCGACTTATCTGTGTAATCGTAAGAAATCGAAAACGAAGTCCCTAAACTTCCAATAACGTTAGAATTATCGTAATAGTTGAAATTTCCGTCTCCTATCGCAAAGAAATTTGGAATTCGATAAGCAATCCCTTGGCCACCATTAGTAAACTTGATCTGATTCTTCAGACCCAAGTTAGTATATTTTTGAGTCCAAGTACTATCGCCCCATTGCGAAGTATAATTCAAATAAGTAAAGTCCGTGAAAGAACTCGCGGCATTCCCATTTGCATCATAAGTAATATTCGTGACTCCCAGCCAAGAAGCGTCTTTTGCTTCCAATTGTTTAAAATCATATTTCTTAATATTCGAAACGTTTCCAGCTCCGTCTTTCGCCCAAATTGCGATTTTTTCTAAACCGCCAGCTGCTTTACCTAATTGGACAAAGGTTTTAGATTCGAAACAGTTTTCTTTCCAAACATTGAATAAAGAACTGCTAGGAGGTCCGAAATTTAAAGCTCCGAAAGGTTTTCGTTCGAATTCTGTATTGGTCATCCCCGCTTCAAATTGTCGGATATAACAATATTTTTTGACTGATCCTGCGGGATTCGTATCCGAAACAGAAGCAGTAAAATCTACAAAGCTTGAACTTGCATTATCCGACAAAAGCGTAAAAGTCGCGTTCGGAAGAACAGTATCCGCCATGGTAGGGTCTGTTCCGAGAGAAAGTTCCGTAAAATCACTGGTTCCATCTCCGTCTGAATCAGTATTTACAGATGATGAGAATGTATTCGAAGCTCCTGCGATAAATAAAGGTCGGATTGGGGTAGAAGATTCAGTAATATCTGATAATCCGTCCCCATCAGTATCTACGCTTGTGGTTATAGATCCGGTACTAATCCCATTAAATATTCCGTCGTTATTTAAAGCAAAAACGGAATAGTAATAGGTCGTATCGATAGTTAAGCCGCTATCCAAATATGAATAAGAAGTAATTTCTGAAGCAGAAACCTCATCACCTTGAGTCGGCGCCATAGGAGGTGCAATTTGACTTCTGCGAATTATAATATTCCGAGGAGCATATGTATCTTCATAGGCGAACCAAAAAAGATTCTGATTTGATCCAGGAAATGATTTCAAGGTAACAGGATTGGACGTTCTTAGATCAGGTCCTGTAGAACAGAGAACTCCAGAGGAAACTACAGTCCCTTCTGTGTTTTTAGGTTTTACTACTGCCCAGAAGTTAGATGAAACTCCACCACCTACTGTACCCTTCTTATTTCCACCAAGAACAACCCTAGCTCCTTGAAGATAACTACGTTTATATACTTTGTATCCAGATGCTCCAATGTTTTGTGCCGGATCTAATCCCGGTTCAGTAGTATAAATATATTTTCCAGAAAGAAGAGTAAAATCTGTTCTTAACCAGTCTGCGTCATTAGAAGAATCGGAAGGAGAGATTCCACCTCTTGAATCATACATAACGTATACATCGATGTCTCGGACTGCATTAAAGGAAACATATTCGCTCGCTGTAGAATCCGCGTGGATAGAACTAACACCGCAGGTTCCTGCCCCACCTTGACAACTTGGGACCAAAGCAGCAAATTGAAGTCCTAATTCGCGAAATGCGCCTTCGTTTTCTTTTACAAAATAAGGACGATCCAAATAGTATTGGTAACCTTCTCCGATGGTTCCTACCTGAGCTTTAGAAACATTGGAATCATCTAGCACTCCTTGCATTCCCCAAGCAACGGATTCATCGCTCAAACATGCTGTAGGAGCAGCAACTCCGCTATCTGGCAGAACAGGCAAAGCGGTTAGTATAAAAGGAGTAAAATGTTTAGTATGAACTGTAACGATTGATTTCTCTTTATCTAAACTACCTTTTTCAAGAAGTTTCCACTCCTTAGTTACATAGTCTTTATACCAAACGTATAATTCCTGAGAGAAACCTTTCTCTTCTAATGCTTCCAGATCCACCGGAAATTCGAATTTTACAGGCTCAGAAAAAACGATACTAGAGTTACGAGCTTTAGATTGCTCTTTGCCGTCTTTATCCCTAGTTGCCAGGCTGATATCGTAAATTTTACCCACTGGGACCTGAGAACGGCCGACTAATTTCGGAACATTCGAGTCTTCGGATATACGAAGCTCACTGGCGGGAATTGCCTTTGGCAAAGTTACTATCGGGATAGAACTCGCCAAAATAGGAGTGGGAAACGAAGAGTTGCTTTGTCCAAAAAGGTTTTTAAAAACCCCATTGGAACAATTAAAGCAAAACAACGTTAGCGTAAATAAAAGTAAGTTACGTAGGTTCATTCTGTTTGTTTCCAGTCATATTTTTGTGCTTTTAGTCACAAGAAAATTATCTAGAAACTATAGTCAACCTACAGGACAAATTCAGACACAGTTTATCGTTTATTTTAAGAAAAGTATTTTACATTTTCTTAATCTATTTTCCCCAAATGGGATATACCATTTTTCAATTTTTAAGCTGCCGATCCTGCAGCTTCTCTTTTTTGTGCTTTCGCAGAAGAATAAAGATAATCTTTTTCTTTATAAGCCATAAATCTTCCGAAACCATTTTCTTTTCCGATCTCAGGAAGAACGGTCCCATTCTCCACTGCAATTTTTCCATTGATCAGAACTGCACGGATTGCCTCTTCGTTCCTACGAACTAAGCGAACCATTCCACCAAATTCAGGCATTGGAGTTTCTTGGATGGTTTCCACTTTTTCGTTTAAACCATTTGGATTTAAAAGAACGATATCCGCTTGGGCACCAACTTTTAATTTGCCTGTATCCAAACCGAACCAATCTGCAATCTCTCCAGTCACTCTCCATACGGCTTTCTCTGCAGAAAGAAAAGGTTTTCCCTCTAATTCTGCGTCTCTAACCAATTTCAAAAAACGTAATGGAAAATTATAATGAGCCATTCCTCTTAAGTGAGCACCTGCATCCGAGAAACCAATCAACACGTCTGGATGGCTAACAATATATTTTAAAGGCCCCTTACGATCGTTACCGATTACAGTGTACCAACGAATATCATTCCCATACTCTGCGCATAGATCCAAAAATGTTTCGACCACATGTTGCTTTCTTTCTTTGGCTAAATCTGAAAAAGATCTACCTACCAATTTTTGATCGGGACATTCTACAATCTTAGATTCGTTGAAATCTCTATGAAATACTCTAGGTAAGAACCAATTTGTCCATTGTCTTCGGAACCATTTTCTATATCCTTTATCGAGTAGAAGTTTTCGTCGTTCTGCAAGGTCCGCTAAATGGATAGCAGCAGTTCCCGCTCCAAATTCTTCGAAAACAACAACGTCTACTCCATCTGCATAAAGATCAAATACTGCTGGAACAGCTTGCAAACGAACATCTCCTTTCAAGATTGTATTCACGATCCGGGTCAGAAATGCCACTAACTTGTAAATGGAACGATTGGATCTTGGATCCATGAGAGAAATGATTGTTGTCTTCAGCTTCTTTCTGAAAATCCCCAAACTTTCTTTAAAGAAGAGTAATACATTATATTTGGTAGAAACGTTCGGAACTCCTTGGAAAATCCTATCTTCTCTTCGAACAATCTTATTTAATCTGCTGATCTCAGACCATTTAGCAAATGTAGAAGGAAGCGGTTTACTTCTAAAACGACTACCATCCATTTTATCCCAAGTAAGAGTATTGATAGAAAGTCCTAAGTATCCGCAATCAATCGCTTCTTGCAGAAGTTTTTCCATTTGAAGCATTTCTTGTTCAGTAGGTTTCACTCCGTAAGAAAGAGATCTTTCTAATCCCATTGAATAAGATCTGATAGCAGAATGTCCTAAGAACGTAGAAACATTCGGGCCCAAAGGAAGTGAATTCAAATGATCCGCATATTCTTTCATCGAATTCCAAGTTTTCTTTTTTTGTAAAAGAGGAAGCACCTGCTCTCTAGGAATTGCTTCTACCCTACTGAACATATCAGCAAGATCTTCTGGTGAGCCTATACAAAGACTGAGAGAACAACTTCCCATTGTGATTGTAGTAACTCCGTGCATCACAGACTCTTTAAGTCCTGGAGAAGCTTCTACCTCTGCGTCATAATGTGTATGAAAATCAATAAATCCTGGAGTGACCCAAAGTCCTTTTGCATCGTATATCTTTTTTGCATCACCTGGAATTGATTTAGAGATCTGAGCAATCTTTCCATCAAGAACTGCTACATCTCCTATAAAGGATTCTTTTCCTTCTCCATCAAATATTCTTCCATTCCTGATCAGAACATCGTATTTCATAATGATTCCTCTTCTCTATTCTATCTCTAAGAGCTTCGCTACGAAAGTGTATAATAATCCATAGTCAATCTTTTTCAAATTTTTTGAATATAGATGAACAATTGTTTACTAAAAAGAAAATTTCTTTGATACAACTACGCGCTTAGAGATTTTTTATCTTGTTTGGGCGGATAGGCAAACCTTCGCCCATGCTCACATAAATGTTAGATATCCGCAAAACCGAACCAGGTAGGTTCCCCGAATCAGTGCAGATTACCAAATCTTTTGCTTCATTCCCACCATATCAAATTAGAACGTAATCTAATTATTTTTCATATTACCCTGGTTTATACACACAATCCCACACCCGCTATTCGCAGGAACGCGGTAAGCCCAGAAAGAAATTTCCAAACGAACAACCTTCTACCCGAAATACGTTAGTCAGGCTTGAAATATCGAATTTTTCACCTTAGGATCTTCTCCTGGTGATTCATCCCTAAAGGAATATTTATAAAAAACCGACCGTTATAAAAAGAAATTAGTTCTATATCAAACGTTATTTTATCATCACTTTTTTCGAACGTTTTATCTTGACAGCTTTGCCTCTGGATTTAATCTTCAAAAGCTCGGTTTTGTACCGAGTGATACAGATAAAAAAGCGAACAAGTTAAAACTAAGCGAATCTCAATCTGAGACCATATAGACAGCAAGAGAATAGTGAAGAGGTAAACTCAAATGCGTAAATTAGGATTAGCGGTATTACTCCTATTTTTGTGTAGCGGCACGTTGTTCGCTTCAGGGGGAGGATCTTCCTCCAAACCATTAGCTGGATCATATCCAATCGTTCTTTCCCACGGACTTTTCGGTTGGGGAACTGATTCATCCGGCATCATCAGCATCGTTAACTATTGGGGCGGAATGGATTCCTATCTGACATCCCAAGGTGCAACAGTATATGCTCCTACTAAAACTGCGGCTCAATCTAATGAGACTCGTGGTGTTCAGCTAAAAGACAAGGTTCTTGTTTATATTGCTGCAAACGGCTTTAGTAAAGTGCATATCCTTGGCCACTCCCAAGGTGGATTGGATAGCCGTTATGCTATCTCCAACTTAGGACTTTCTTCTAAAGTTTCTACTTTAACTACTTTGAACACTCCTCACAGAGGATCTCCAATTGCTGATATCGTAACTACTGTTCTTCCTGATTGGATCAAACCTTTCGTTAGCGGTATCTTAGGAGTTGTAGTTAAATTAGTATATGGTGGCGGAAACCAAGACGCTCTTGCAGCACTCGGTTCCTTAACTACCAGCGGAACTGCTGCTTTCAATACTCGCACTCCTGATGCTTCTTCCGTTAAGTATTTCTCTTACGGATCTTACATCACTATTCCTGACCTGATCCAACACCCTCTAATGGGAATCATCCAACCTGCATGTGTTGCTGGTGGATTGTTCAATGGACAAGGCGGAACTTGCGACGGACTTGTTCCTTACACTTCTTTGAAATGGGGAACCTTCAAAGGTGGACCTGACTACGGACTTCTAGTAACTGGTGTGGATCATATCCAAGCTTCTAACACTTTGGGTTCTGGAAAACCTTGGTTCGACGTAGAAGGTTACTTCTTAAAAATGGCTTCCAACGCGAAATCTAATCAGTAATTTCGGTGTTGTGTCTGAAAAAAGCCGGGTTTAATCTCCCGGCTTTTTTTATGCCCAAATCTAAGTGTAGAATATCGATTTTCTAGTTGGTATTTTTCTAATATTCTTCATTCTTTCCGCTTATGAGTTTTTCCCCGAAATTTGCAATTTTAGGTTCCGGAAGTATAGGAACATATATCGGAGCTTACTTGGTAAAAGCAGGATATCCTGTAGTATTTGTAGGTAGAGAAAGATTAAAACAAGAGATCCAATTATTCGGCTTAGGGATCAGCGATTATAAGGGAAATTCATTCACCCTTGCCCCCAGCCAAATCCGTTATGTTACTGATATAAAAGAAGCCAAAGACTCAAACGTATTTTTGATCACAGTCAAAAGTAAAGATACGATAGAAGCTGGAAAATCCATCCGTTCTCTTTTTTCACCCGAAGAATTATCTAAAATTACAGTAGTAAGTTTTCAGAATGGGGTTCGAAACTCAAAAGAACTAGCTTCCGTATTACCAGAGTTAAACGATCGTAATTTACCGGGTATGGTCCCGTTCAACGTAGTATCCAAGGGAAAAGGACAATTTCACCAAGGAACAAGTGGGGAACTTGTAATCAAATCAAACGAATTTGGGAACAAGATCCATTCTTGTTTGAGAAGAGCAGGCCTTCCTTCTATCGTTCATAAAAACATGGAAGGTGTACTTTGGGGAAAACTACTTTTCAATTTAAATAATAGCTTAAACGCACTCGCTGGTGTTCCTCTTAGAGAAGAATTATCGCAAAGAAAATACAGAAAAATTTTAGCTTCTATGATCCTAGAAGGTTTAGAAATACTGAAACTTTCCGGGATCCAGCCTGCAAGCGCAGGTAAAATGATCCCTTGGCTTGCGCCCATCATTTTGGGTTTGCCGGACTTCTTATTTTTTAGAGTAGCTTCTTCTATGGTCAAAATTGATCCAGAAGCAAGATCCTCTATGTGGGAAGACCTACATCATGGAAGAATAACTGAGATTTCTTATTTGAATGGAGAGATTATTAGTTTAGCAGATGAGATCGGTCATAAAGCACCGATCAATCGAAAGATCGCTTCTCTAATTGCAGAAGCAGAAAGCGGTTCCGGTAAATCTAAGTACGATGCGGAAACGCTTTCTAATCTTTTAGGAATTGTTTAGGCTTCTTTGTCGGAAGATCCCGAAGCAGTATCTTCTTGTTTTCCTCTTCCGAAAACAAATCTTCTAACTGCGTAAAATAAACCGATCACTGCTGGGATCAGTAATTTTGCACCTTTCAATAAGAACCCGCCGATCACCGCAAACAATCCAGCTTTTTTCAGAAGTCCTCCAGCGATCAGACCGCCGATCCCATACGCGGCTAAACTGTCGATTTTAGAATCGTAATCTGCGTAACGGTTTCCTTCCGAGAATTCAACGCTCTTTAGGATACGGCCTACATCTCCTTCTACTCTTTTCAAAACGTTAATGTCTCCGAGTACATTGAGTAAAAGATAACCGCTTCTTCCTAAAACTCGAATATTATAATTGAGAGTGTTTGTTTCAGTTCCTTCGAACTTATATTCCTTTGCCCAATGTAATTTTTTAGCGGCAGAATCATAATAAGGAGCAGAAGCCCAACCAACTAATTCCAATCCAGAATAGCCGTCTTTTTTTCTTTGCTCACTTTCTTCTTTAGAAGCTTCTTGTAGCTCGGATAATAATTCGTCGTATTTAATTTCTTTGGAATCCTCGTCGTCTACGTGACCTTCTTCCACATAATCAATGGTGATCGCATATGATCCTAGATCTAAAGGTGTTTCGCTAGCGATGAATAAAATTCCTAATCCTAATTCGCCGGGTGGATTTCCCCAAACATCTTCCAATACAATTTTACTATCTTGAGGATTTAAATACTTATAACCTTTTGGGACCTGGATGTTTGCGATCACCTTGCCGTCTTTATTTGCAAGAGGAACTGCTTTAGTTTCATATTTTAGGGACTTAACCCATTTCATTAAGTCCTCATCTGTTTCAAATTTTTGAGCGGAAACAGGAAGACTCCATAAGATGGCCATAAAAAAGAAAAAGGCCAAGAATCGACGAATCATATTATATTCTCCCGGATTGAATTCGAGTAACAAATACTATGCCAATCCGAAAGGAATTAGGACAACTAATAATGTTTAAATAGGAAAAAATATATTGAAAAGAACGAACTTTATACGACGAACCTAAGGAGTTTTTGCGGCGAACAATCCCACATCTTTTCTAACATGTTTTAGTTCCCATTCCTCCAAAGTAATACCTTCTTCTTCTGCTCTTCTGATCCTATAAGAATTCAATAAACGATATGTAATAGGATAACCTAGCAAGGCCAGAGGAATTCCAAAAGCAAAACCACCTACAAACATGGGAAGTCCCATCTTATCGAATAAGAAAATTGTCCAATGATACAATCCACTGATCAGGTCCATAGACTCAGATTCTTTGGAGATGGCCAATAACGTGTCGAAACTGATAGCCTGGAAAGGAATTCCAACTAAAAGTAAAACCTGTTTTCCAATCCAATAGAAGAGAGAATAAAAAAACGGGAGAGTGACTGGATTTGTGATCCAAATCATTGCGATCGCGATCGGAAGATAAAAACGGATACGGAACAATCTAAGGATCAACCAGGTTCCGAGTCCCAAATACATTTGCACTCCAACCAAAGGAGTCATGGACCAGATCAAACCAATCGTGGTCCCTAAACAAACTTCGTGAATAGGAGCATAAGATTCTTGGAAAGGTAAAATGATCTGTTTATGGATGACGCGCCATATTGTTCTGAGAAAATTCATCGGGTCCTGTTTATTTAGAACTGGAAAGTTTGGAATAATGTTCCCAAGATTTTGAGTATTTCTCCATAGCTGGAAATAATTCGAAGGCTTTTTTTGCAGATTCGCTTGCTGCCTGAGGATTTTTTTCGAAATCGTTTTGTAACTTTGCCAGAAGATAATAGGTTTCCGCTTTGATAATTAAATCTCTATATTCAGTTCCTAATCCCTTTTGTAAAGATTGGATTGAAGTTATCTTGTCTCGATTTAATAGATGAACAAAGCCAATTCCGTAATAAGCAGAACCTTCTGGTTTTACTTGAATGGATTTATTGTACCAGTCCAAAGCCTCTTCTCTTTCATCTTGAGAAAGAGCTAAATTTCCAAGATCTGTAAGTAACATTGAACTGTATTCTTGGTCTTTGGTGGCGTGTGCAATTACTAAGGCTTGTTTATATCTTGTTTCTGCCTTTTCGTAATTTTGTTTATGTTTTTCGATTTGAGCTAGGCCCCTTAGGCAATCGATGGAGTTTTTATTTTCCTTTAAACAAAGTTTATACTCCTTCTCTGCAGAAGAGTCTTCTTTGCGTAAATAATGGATCCACCCTCTTAAATAATGGACCTGGTCCATTTTTCCTGTGATAAGAGCCTTATCTTTTGCTTTTTGAACAGATTCTACTAAATGACCAGAATCCAATAAATCTCTGATCTCTAAAATAGAAGGCTCATTCTTTTCCCCTGAACATGCGGAATAAGAAGCCAATACGAGTGTAACGCTAGCTAAAACAGAATAGTTTCTAAAAAAATGAAAACGGTTCATATATGTGATTCGTATCGGTCTTTTTCATGCTCTTCCGGAGGATCAACATGGCAACAGGAATTTCCAGTTTTTAAGCTGATTTGCTAAAATACTTCTTTTTTCCAAAAAACGCCAGATTGGACGTAATATTCTTTAATTTTTTTCCTCTAATAATCTTTGAAGTTCCCCAAATTTGATTTTAGGGACACTTCTTTCGTATTTACGGAATCCAAGCAAAAAGTAGAAGGTCATACATTCCTGAGTCGGTTTTGGAAATTATTATTTTCCAAAATTCTCTCGAATACTCTTGTTAGTCGGAGAAAGATTGACGAGAAAATATAATCCGATGGAGGATGGTCCCAACCTTCCTGCTCAATGCACACGGCAAAATATTTATTCTTTTTATTAGGACCCATCGGCTTCCTCATTTTCCTTTTGTCCCTCACTCCATGGCATAAGGAAGAAAATTTACGCGCCTACAAAGGTGTAATCGACCTTAGAGGTATCCAAAGTACAAGTTCCGGCCCAGTTGATCTATCCGGAGAATGGGAATTTTTCTGGAGCCAAGAGCCTGGAAAAATTTTAGAATCCTTTCATGGGAATATGACTGTTCCGGGTTCTTGGAACAGAGAAACTGAATTACATCCATCATACGATAGATTAGGTTACGCAACCTACAGACTTAAAGTCCTTTTGCCAGATGTTTGGGTAGGAAAGGTTCTCACTCTAGGTTTAGGCACCGTTTGGAGTTCCTACAGATTTTATTTAGATGGAGAATTCCAGGGAGAATCTGGAGGACCATCTACTTCTCCTAAAACAAGCGTTGCAAGAGTGCAACCAAGATCCTTCTCGTTTGTCCCGAGCTCTAGTCAGATAGAAATTTCACTTTTCGTTACGAATAATTTCGCAAGACAGGGTGGAATTAGTTCTCCTGTTAAGTTAGGTCCTTCTGAAGTGATGTTATCCACGAGAACAAGGACAATCTTCACTGATATTTTTGCATTCTCTAGCTTAGTGATCATGGGCCTCTACCATATCTCTCTCTATTTATACTTAAGATCCAGCAAGGCTCCTTTGTATTTTGGATTTATGAGTATGGCGATCGGAATTAGGACTCTTGTTACGAACACAAGACTTCTTATGGAATTTTTCCCTTCTATCAACCAAAATGGGATCCAGATGATAGAACAAATTTCCATGATGTGTGCTACTGGATTGTATCTACTCTTCTTCTATGAAACATTCACTGTTTATGCATCCAAACTATATATTAGAATTTCCTTAGCAATCATCTCTCTGTTCATTTTAATGACTCTATTCGGATCTTTGGAATTTAATAGCAGTAAGGTTGCGTATTTCCATTTATTCATAGGGGTCACGATTGGTTACGTGATCTATGTAATTTTCGGAATAGACTTTGATAAAGAAAACAATTCTTCTTATATCTTATATGGCTCAGGAATACTATTCTTAGGAGTAGCGATTGATCTATTCTATACTTATATCCTAAAAGTTTCCTCTCATCAGGTTTCGCATATTGCACTCGTACTTTTTGTATTCTTACAGTCTTTGGTGATCGCTTCCGATCGTTCATCTAAATATAAAGAAGCAAAACTTCTTACAGAAGATCTACAAACTATGAACTTAGAACTTTTCGAAATGAAAGAAAAGTTGGTTCAAAAGGTAGAAGATAGGACCAGAACTCTAAACGATACTTTACAACAGATCAATAGAGAACTAGAGATCGCTCAAAACGTACAAAGAAAAATTCTTACTCCTCCAGAAAGAGAGATCAAAGGGATCCGTTTCGACTACGTATATAAACCTTTAGAAAAAGTGGGCGGAGATTTCTTAGATATTTCAGAGATCAATCCTGGACAAGTAAGAGTACTTTTAGCAGATGCCGTGGGACATGGAGTGCAAGCAAGTCTTATGACCATGGCATTAAAGACTGAATACGAAGAGCTAAAAAAACTTCCTTGCCCTACTCACGTATTAAAAGAATTGAATGGAAGATTTTTAAGAAAGTTCGATACTTTAGAAAGTATCTTTCCTTGTTTTGTTGCAGATATCTATTTAGAAAAAAAAGAAGTTCTATATGCCTCTGCAGGACATCCCGATCAGGTTTTACTTTCCCCTGATGGTAACTACGAATTACTTCATAAAACTGGTCCTATATTAGGACTATTCGATGATCTGGAGATTGAGTTCTCTACCTATAAATTCCCTACGGGAAGCCGTTTATTACTTTTTTCTGATGGACTCATTGAGAACAGAAGAAAGGAAAATAGATGGAGCACTGTGGAAACAATCGCGTCCAGAGCCGGCACACTTTCTAGCGTAAGTCTTCAAAAACTATTAGAAGAACTAGTAGTAATGGAAGAAAGATCTAGAGGAGACGAGCAAAGATACGATGATATCACCATCATCGCGATCGAATCGAGAGAAACTCCTGAATATCCAGCTTAATAAAATCTAAACGTTTTCCTTTTTTAAAAGGGAGAAGGTCCAGACTCCGCATAAAAATTCAAATCCGCTCGGCATTAAGATCATAGGATGGATCCATCCGAGTAATACAAATATGATCAAAACTATAAACTGAAAAGTCCTAGAATGAGTGGTCAACTTTACGAATGGACGAATATTCTCCTGTCCCATTTTAAAATAAAAATATCCTAATATAATTAGAGTGAGCCCAACTACCCTCACCCACACGTCGCTTGCGCTTAATAAGAAAAGACTTAAGAAAAAATTTGGAACAGTGATCAGAAGAAATCCTTCGATCAATAAAAAGATCCCGAAATATTGAACACTTTTGCCTGAGTTTATCATGGGCAAAGACATATCCAAATTTAAAAGAAGAACAATCCATTTTTAAGTTAGAATTATTCTCAGGCATAAAAAAAGCCCCCAAGATCGGAGGCTTTTTATCATTCGAATAGACTAAAAAATTAGCAGATAACTACTAATTCTCCAGAAGCTTTAACTTCTCCAGATTCATCAGAAGCCTCTACAGCTACAGTAAGAAGTTTCTCTCCGTTCTCTTCTTTCTTACGTTTGATCTTGCCTGAACAAGTAAGTTTTTGTCCTGGTTTGGTCATCGCTTTGAAAGTAACTCCGAATTCTTTGATCTGCTTTTGGTCTGCCCAAGAAGTGCAAAGTCTTCCGATCTGAGCCATTACGAACATACCATGTGCGATAGTTCCATCTAATCCGGTCTTACGAGCGAAATCAGGATCATTATGGATCGGGTTGAAGTCACCACTCGCTCCCGCATAACGCACTAGATGTGCATGTGTAATAGTATCCACTTTTAAAGGAGGGAGTTCTTGTCCTACTTCGTACTTGTCGAATTCAATTTTACTCATCTTAATCCTCCTATCATTATTCCGGTTTACGGATGAAAATAGACATCTCTGCTTCGATCACAGTTTCACCTTTCGCATTACGAATGGTTGTGCGGAAAGTCATAGTATCCATTTTACCAACTGTTACGTTAACACATTCTCCCTGAGAAGAAACCTTACCAGGATAAAGAGTTTTAACATAATTATATCTTTCTTTTAGATGTAGAATCCTGGATGTATCAACTCCCATGTTCTCCATATCTTTCCAAATTTTAGGATATCCCCAAAATTGGATCACTGTGGGAAAAGTAGGAGGAGCTGGAATATCCTCGTATCCTGCTTTTTTTGCCGCTTCTAAATCGAAGTATATCGGATTGCTTTCGCCGATCGCTAAACAAAACTCTTTTATCTTTCCTCTTTCTACGTCGAATTCGTAAGAGTCGAGTTTTGTGCCGATCAGGTCTTTTGAAATGCCTTTTTCTGCCATAATCCTTTTCCTTTGGATTGGTTTAAAAACCTTCGAAGGATCGAAGATCGTTTCTATGGCCCTATTTTTTAGACACCGATCTCACAGGTCCATTGAATTTTTAGTAACGAACGTTCTGTTCGCTCAAACAAGCGCCGACTGAATGGTGTTCATCTGGATGATAAGGGTTGTAAGCGGACCCCTCAAGTAAAATTCTGACCTTGTCCTTATGATTTCTTTTGGTCCCAAACCTTCTAAGATATTAATCCTGATCCTACTTTGTTATCTTTTACAGGATTGTAGACAAATTTTTTCAGGATCATTTTCAAAAGAAGAAGAGACCATAATCCCTGTTTGGGATGGACTTCGCTCTTTAAAAAAATCTGGAAGTGTATGCAGAGGAAATTCAGAAGAAGCCATTAAAAAGATTTCTTATCATTATAAAAAAAATCCATCCCGTTATTCGGAACTTCCTCTTAACGAAAAATGGAGAAACACTCAACTTACTATTTTAAAAGATAAACAAACTCTTCTAAATGAATCCAGAGATAGTTTACTTCTATTCCAAAACGGTGGTTGTGATATTTCCTCAGAGTTCATTATTCCTGGGGCAAAACTTTACGATCTACAAAATGTTGTTTTAGATTTTTCTATAACTGCGCTTTCTTCTTTAGGAGAGAATGTTCCAAGCTCTGGAAAATTGATCGTGAAATTAGGAAATACTATCGTATTCTCTAAAGATTTGCAAAGCCAAGGGAGAGAATGGATCGATCATAAGATCAAGATCCCAGAATCCATTTCCAAAACTTTAGAAGAGAACCCTAATATTTGGAATTTCGAATGGGTTCCTAAAAATCAAAACGATCTCTTATTTGTAGGACAACCTACATTATACGCTTCTGTAGCTGATCCAAAACTCTGGGGACCTAAAGAAAACGTAATATTGATCGTGGTAGATGCACTTCGCCCGGACCGTTTGGGATTTGGAGGTTCTACTGTTCCAACTAGCCCTTACTTGGACGAACTCGCTTCTGATTCTATCATCTTTGAGAATGCTTTCTCTAATGGAAATTGGACCAAGCCGAGCATGATCTCATTTTTTACTTCTAAGATCGCATCTGAATTGGGCCTTGGAAACGCTTGGTTCTATTCTAGTAATCTTCATAGAAAAATATTCTATTCTAAAAAGCCAGAAACACTTCCGAATCATCTTAGATCCAAAGGATATCTCACAGCAAGTCTTATGAATAATGTATTCCTCTTGGATTATACAGGAGTGGGAGTTGATCTAGGATTTCATAAATTATTCCAACCCGGAAAAGACAAAGACGACACTGAACTCATACTTGCAGAATCTATAAAGTTCCTGAAAGAAAACAAAAACAGAAGATTTTTCCTTCATATAAATATCAACACTCCTCATTATCCTTATCTTCCTGAAAAAAAGTATATGGATATTCTTGCAAAAAAAACTGATCCAAAGATCTGGAACAGTTATGATCCTTATGTCAGAAAATATATGGCAGAGATCCTATATACTGACGAGGTCATAGGTAGAATTCTCGAAGAAGCTAAAAAGACAGGTGCATTCGATAAATCCTGGATCGCGGTAGTTGCAGACCATGGAGAATTACAATCCATGGAACATTATTATCATCACCATTTCGTGGCCGAAAATCTTCATGCCCATGGAGAAACACATTACGATGAAGAGATCAAAGTTCCTTGGATCATTCATCCTCCTGCATCAGCAAAATCAAATATTGAAAAAAGGATTTTCGCTGAACAAGTTTCTCTACTTTCTCTTTTTCCTACTTTAGCAGGGGCATTAGGTCTACCTTGTGATCCAAACTCATGCGATGGAAATGATTACTCCAAAGCAATCTTTGGAGAAGCAGGTCCGCAATCCGAGGATTTTGTATATACTGAAGGAAGATTTTCAGAATCCATTCGAACCAAAGAATACAAACTGATCCGTAGATACCCAGGTTATGATTTTGTAAGAAGGACTAAAGAAGGTGAGCCTCATAAAATGCCTGAGGAGTTTTATTCCTTAGTTTCAGATCCTGGAGAATCACAAAATCTTTCTGGCACCAACTCGACACTTCTAACAAAAGCAAAACAAGAATTAGATTCTCATAGTTTAAAGAAGAATGTTTTCAAACTCAGATTGCCTGCCTGCGAAAAAGAATGCACTCGTAAAATAGATATAGGTATCCAAGCAGGAATTTATAAAATACTATCAGATACTCCATTTATAGAGAATCGTTTAGAAACAAAATCTGCTTCTCTCACAGTGAAACAAGAAGCTGGCAAAGAAAGTATTCTCTCCTTCTATACAGTAGAACCTATTTTTGGATTTCATTTATCTATTTTCAAAGATGGAAAATCAGAAGATTATAAATCCGGAAAATGGGGAATTCTATCAGCAGCGAGTTCTAAAATTTACAGGGATTCTCCTGAATCAGTGGCTTCTGCAAAACTTCCTTACGAATTCAAAACGTCTAAAGTTCCTTATTTTTATAATGATGCTGGACTGTCTGGAAATTCAGAATCTTCGGAGCAAGCCGCGTTAGGAAAAGAAGTCCGAAAAGTATTGGAAAGCTGGGGTTATATCCACGAATAGAATCCGTTTTACGTAAAACTTTCTATTCTCCTTTTTGCCAAAACTCCTTGCTTTTTTTATATCTTTCGTTATGTTATCCGCCTACTAATCTAAACATAAATAGGTGAAAAGAATGAAAGTTAGAAACCTCGTATTTTGTCTTATTCTAATATTCGGTTTTATTTCCTGCGGAAGTAATCCAGTAGAACGCTGCCAAGACAGAAGAAAAATAATGAGAGACGCAGTTTGCCAAGCTGTTGGCGCTCACGAACCTGGAACGGAATCTTATAATAACATCCTTCTTTCTTGCTTAATGGAAAATACCCATCTTAACGAATGTGAAAGTGAAGGTTATTTTTAATTCTAAACTTTTTCCTAAGAGCAAAGGCCGAAGATTATTCCAAAACGATAGTGATATCCACTCTTCGGTTTTTTGCTCTACCTGATTCTGTGGAATTTTCAGTTACAGGCTGGGACTTACCATAACCTCTATAGGACATTCTAGTTTCTTCTATTCCGTAAGAATCTCTTAACTCTTGCAGAACTGATAACGCTCTGTCTTGGGAAAGTTTTAGATTATATTCTTGGCTTCCTTTATCATCTGTATGTCCGCCTATCCGAATTTCTTTGTCCGGATATTTTTTCAGAACATCTGCGATCCTTTCTAAGACCTTTTTGGCTTCCTGCTTTAATTCGGATTTATTATAATCAAACAAAAGATTATCTAAAGAAAGTACAACGCCCTCATTCGATTTTCTGATCTCAACTGGAGCTCGATCTGGGACTTCTTCTTCCGGATTTCCTTCCCATTCAGGCCATTCTAATCCGTTACTTTTTTTACCAGTTGGTTTCTTTTTAGGATAAGCAGTTCCTTCCGGGAAAGGTCCAAGGATCCTTTTAACTTCTTCTGCAATTTTATCCTTATCGTTTTCTGTAACAGAATTTTGTTTGGAATAAACTCCGTGGATCTCAAAAGACATTTCTTGAGCGATCCCATTCGGAAAAACAAATGTATATGCAAGTTGAACATACTTGTATTGAGGAACACCTTGTTCAGAATCAAAGAATACTTTTCCTTTTGCAAAGCCGTAAATTTTGTAAGGAATATTCTGAGCAACAGGATCTGATTCCTTCATTAAGTTATAATTATATTCTATAAGATCTGCATTTCCTTTTTTACCTGCATATTGCCAATCTCCCTTCCCTTGGTAAACATACTTAGCTTGGACTGGGATCTCGATTCTTGCCGTTGGGAACTGAAAACTTTCAGAAGCAGGCTTAGTCCATTCTTCTCCCACACCTACTTCTTTCGCAGAGAAGCTAGGCAATGATCTAAGGTTGGGCATACTGTATTCTGGAGGAACCGTATATTGGCCCAATTCTGAAATATTAAATTTACTCTTAAAAGTTTTGTCTTTATAAAATGCAGGATCTAATTCAGGAAATTTAATATAGGTATCAAATATTGCAGAAAAATCGCATCCTTCTTTTTTGCAGCTAGTCGCCTTAAGTAAAATTCGATTTTTATCTTCTCTATTGATAACTCTAAGGCCTTGCCTCGCCTTTACTCTATGGTATTCGTTTAATTCTAGATCGTCCCCGGATTTCATTTTCCATCGGAACAGTACCGGAGTTTCGGAAAATATATAAGAGGGAATTAAGAAGAATAATATGAGGAACCCTCTGAATGCCATATATATAGTTTCGAAAAATTTCCCTAAAAACTTAGAAAGGAATCTCAAAAAACTGGTCTCTTTCCAGGATATTTTAGACTAAAACGGCCCATATTTCTGCACTGAAAAGTGATTTGCGGACTTATATTCTAAACGTAAGAACTTGACAAGTATGGGATATAAATTCATCCAATTAGTTCGTGGTTCCTCATTTCCATGAGATCGTATTCTTCGGAGTTTTGTTTTGTATGCTCCTTTCTGTGGCATGCCTACTCCGGCCTGAGAAAAGTGCAGGTTTAAGGATCTTATCTTTATTATCTTTTTGTGTTTCTATCCAATTCTTATATGTTTATTTTCTTTTAAAGGGGATTTATTTCGAACCTTCGTTTTTAAATCATCTTCATATTCCATTCGCATGGTTCTTAGGACCTGGAATGTATAGTTTGTATTCTGTTACAGTTAGAGAAGAGAAGTTCACACCCTTCGAAAGGAGTTTTTATCTTCCAGGAATACTTCTTCTTATCTTATTTCCTATCTTGCATTTAGTTTTACCTCAAATCTTTCTAAGTCATCCTATAGATTATTTCGAGAAGGGTTCCACAAATTGGTCGGATATCCTGCTGTTAGGTGCATATTCTGCAAATTTAGTATTTTATTCTTCTATCGTTTGGCAGACAAGAGCAGCTTTCCAATTAGAAAGACTGAAAAAAGATGCAGGTACGAGGATACTTCTGTTCGTTATAATCGGAAGTGGAAGTGTAACTTCTATCCTTGTTATTTCTTATTTAATCAGAGATATTAATTTATTATTCATTTCTGTTCTAAGCACTGTTATCTATGCAGTCGCAGGTTATCTGGCACAAATTTATTCTCCGGAAGTTTTCAGCGAGATGGGACCTTCGATGAGAGATGCATATCGTAATTCCAGATTAGAAGGTGTGGACACAACTGATCTGGAAAATCGTTTGGAAAGTTTGATGTCAAAAGAAAAAATCTATCTACAAGAAGATCTTTCTCTTTCCATACTATCCAATCAGTTAGATATCAAACCATATCAACTTTCAGAATTTCTAAATCAAAGAATGGGCACTAACTTTGCAAAGTTTGTAAATGGTTTCAGAGTAGCAGAAGCAGTTCGTATATTACAAAAAGAAGAAGGAGCCAATATTCTCTCTGTTGCTTACAGATCCGGCTTCAATTCAAAGGCGACTTTCAATCTTGCATTCAAATCAATACAAGGTGTTTCTCCTAGAGAGTATCTTCGAAAATCTAAAGTCTCTTAATTGAACGAACGTTTTCTTCTAAATTTGTTTAAATAAAAAATTAAGACCTTTTAATTTGTCCAAGATTCGAATCCAAGACGACCCTCACTGATAACTGTCTTATACTCCCTCTTCATAAATTAGCTAAAAAGTCAAAGACTGAAAAAGCGTATGGAGAATAGTGATGAGAAAAATATACCGAACGTTAGTTATGCGATTTTGCATACTAATGATGATCGTAGGAGGATCTTTTTACTCTTGTAAAAGTGATTCTTCTCAAAATGCGGAAGCTGCAGCCCTCTTAGCTTCCTTAGATCCAAGCTTGGCTCAAGCTTCCGGAAACAAAGGTGTTTCCGAGTTAGAAGATTCAAGCGGCCAGATCCAAAATGCATTCGCGCAAGAGAGCGACGGAAGTTTCACTTTCGACAATACCATCAAGGTAACTGCAAACGACGGAGTTGTGTTAGAGGCTAGCCTTTTCACTCCTTCTACCCCTTCCCCTACCGGAAAATACCCAACAGTAATTTTCGTGAATAGCTGGGCGTTGAATAAATATGAGTATCTGGTTCCTGCTGCGAAACTCGCTAAAAAGGGATACATTGTTCTCTCTTATAGCACAAGAGGTTTCGGAGCTTCCGGAGGACTCATTGATACTGCTGGTCCAAAAGATAGAGCTGACTTAAGCAAAATTATCGATTGGTTACTTGCGAACACTCAAACCGATTTAGCTAACATAGGTATTTCAGGTATTTCTTATGGTGCCGGAATTTCCTTAGCAGGCGTAAGCACTGAGCCTAGAATTAAAACTGCTGTCGCAATGAGTGGTTGGGGAAATCTAAAACGTTCTCTTTATGGCAATGACACTCCTAGATTGATCTGGGGATTATTGCTTGTTGCTTCCAGTTATATCACAGGAAAACCTGATCCGATCATCGCGCAGAATTTCGGAAAACTTCTACAACATACGGATATTGATTCTGTTACCACATGGGCAGCAGATCGTTCTCCTGAAACTTTTGTAGGACAATTGAATGCTTCTGCAGGTAAGTCTGTAATGATCTCGAATAACTTCGAGGATTTCTTATTTAACCCGAATGCGGTTTTAGATTATTATTCTAAGATTACTGTTCCTAAAAAACTTTTAATGAACGAAGGAATTCATGCTTCCGCAGAAATCGGTGGCATCCTCGGTTTTTCCGGTACAGTATGGGACAACGCATACGATTGGTTCGATTATTGGTTGAAAGGAGTCAATAACGGGATCATGGACAAACCTCAGGTTACTTTCCAAAAACGTTTTGCGGGACCTAGAGTAACTCTTCCTTCTTGGCCTTCTCCAACTGTTTCTGATAAAACTTTTTATCTGAAACCAAGAGGTTTATTCACTAACGGAGAAATTGGAACAAGCCAAAACACTACTGTAACTAGCACAGGAATTCTTTCCGGAGCAGACACTGTTGCAAGCACTGGATTTCCTTTACTTGCGGATATTCTTGCTTCTCACGCGGATATTCCTGTAACAACCAATTTAGGTTTAGTAAGCAGAGTGAATGGAATCGTTTACCAATCTTCTAACCTTAGCTCTACAGTAAAGATCAGAGGTAAAATGTTCTGGAACGGAAGAATCTCTTCCAGCCTAGGAAAGGCTAACGTGAACGTTTACTTCTACGATGTAGATAAATACGGCACCGCTACTTTGATCACTCATGGTACATCTACTATTTTCGATGCTGGATGGTATGAAACAAAAGATATGTCTATCGATCTAAATGCGGTAGCTTATGATGTTCCTGCAGGAAATAAGATCGCGATTGCAATCGATACTTTCGATTCACAATACTCGGTGCCTACTGTGCTGATTTATGGTCTGGATGTGAAACACTCCAAAACCCCACAATCCACTTTAGTGATCCAATCGGAGAATTAATTTAGGATTTCCATTCCCCTCTTTTAACGGCGGGCTTGCCCGCCCTTTTTTATGCCTCTCTTTCTTTTCTCCACTGGATATAATCAGGCAATTCTACTAGTTCAATAAATCCTTCTTCCTCTGGATCATCAGGAAGCATTCCGATGTCGTAATATCCGATTTCTTTGGTGTATGTATCTTCGCCAAGAAGAGCTTCTAATAATAGGCCAACTGCTTTTTTGAGATTAGGATTGGATTCTACATTCGGGAAATCGGGGAAACAGATCCGAACTCCGAAACTTTTAGGAAGGTTTGTGTTCTCTAAAGGTAGAAACCAGATCTCTTCTGAATCTAATTCCAAACCTTCGTGAAATATGACTGTGCCTTTTTCTTGGTATTGGTCTACGGAAAATACATCCCAGCCTGAAATTTCGGGAGCGAGGTCTACAAATCTTTCCGCCTCTGCGTACAGATCCTCGTCTCCTGCTGTGACCACTGTGAATTCGTGAGGACTTTCGTCTCCCCCGCCAATCTCGAAAAAAAACTCGGAATTCACTTCCTGGAGTCGATCCATCAGGTCGTCCAAAAGACGATCTCTTTCTTTATCTTCCAGGTCATCTAGTTTAGTGTAATACCGGCTGTTTTGGGAAAACCAGGTCCAAAACTTTTCCGCTTTTTCTACCATTCATCCGCCTCAGTCACGAATCTATTGGAATTTCCAACCAAGAGACTCGATAAAAATATCCGAATGTATGAAAAGAATGTTTAAAGGGAAAGAATTATTTTCCGATTTCCGAATCTATCCAACGCAAATACTTTTGGTT
This sequence comes from Leptospira koniambonensis, assembly GCF_004769555.1. Lineage (NCBI taxonomy): Bacteria > Pseudomonadati > Spirochaetota > Leptospiria > Leptospirales > Leptospiraceae > Leptospira > Leptospira koniambonensis. The sequence continues at coordinate 367,716 of NZ_RQFY01000004.1, forward strand.
CGCCTCTTTGATTTCCCAGGAAACGATACAAGGGACCGTGTAACTATGTAGTTCCGAAATTCTTGCTACGACTTTTTCCGCCTCAGAATCTTTAGTTTTTAATAAAAGAACCGTTTCCTGATTATGCTCCAGTCTTCCATGCCATCTATAAATAGATTTCATACCAGGGATCAAATTGGCACAGGCAACCAGTCTTTCGTTCACTAAAGTTTCCGCGATTTTTAAAGCCTCTGTCTCATTCTTCGTGGTGACGTAAAAAGTTCGATAGCTCATCCTATAGTGATACTCCTGGAATTGAATTGTTTCAAGGATGATTCTCCAAATTCACAAAACGAAAGTCCTAAAAGTTAAGGTAAAATTCTGGACAAAGTCCCCCTCTAAATTAAGAAATTCGCAATGGCTCCCAAAAAATCGCCTAATCTTATCTTTAAAAAATCGTATGACGCATTAGCTTTGAATTCCGCATTTTTCGGATTCTATGCGCACTCCGGTTTCTCTCTCGGACTAAAAGAGATCGGTTTTAAACCTGCGGCTATCGCGGGCTCTAGCTCAGGAGCTTTAATCGGTTCCTTAGTTTCAGCAGGAATTCCTCCAGAAGAGATCACAAGATTCATTCTTACTTTGCAAAAAAGTGATTTCTGGGATGGAAACTTCTTCAGCCAGTTCCTGAAACCGTTTAGAAAAGGACTTAAAAATTATTCGGGTATTCTTTCCGGAAAAAAGATCAGGGCATTATTAGAACCTTACTTAGGAGGTAAGGATATTTCTGAGATGCCTATCAAGATGGGAATTGCAGTTTCTAATCTCACCAAAGGCATCAGAGAATTAAAGACCGAAGGTAATATTGTAGATATGATCATGGCATCCATGACATTCCCTATTCTATTCGAAGTTCCAAACTTAAATGGAGAGGAATTTTTAGATGGTGGAGTTGCAGATGCAGAGCCTATCAAAGAATTTATCTTGGATCCAAGTATCAAAAGGATTGTGATCCATGATATTGAGAACCGCAAACCTGTTTCTGATAAAATACTGATGAGAGCTTTCGATTCTTGTGTGAGTGTGATCGCAAGTGAGACCCGAGATCTTAAAGAATTATTAGCAAAGAAGTACGGTAAAAAAATTATCAGAGTGGTAACCAATACTCCCTATCTTCATCCAAACAAAATGGAAAACGGAAGATTAGCTCTCGAGTTAGGAAGAAGGTCCGCTCATTTTATGAAGTCCCAAATATTGGGGGCCTAAATACAAAAGCCGCCCGACAAGATCGGACGGCTCGGAGAAATGATCTAGAGAATAATCGAAGTTCGGAATTCTACTTTTCCGTTCTTATATTATTTCTTTGCGTCTTTTTTAGGATCAGCTTTTGGAGCTTCTTTCTTTGCTTCTTCTTTTTTAGGAGCTTCTTTCTTTTCTTCCGCGCTTAAAGCAAAAGCTGCTACAAGAGACAAAGTGGTGATTGCTAATACTAGTTTTTTCATTTAGAATTCTTCCTTTTCCTTAATTCCACCTTCCGGTGTGCAAAAGACCATACCACAAGGACATCTGCCTTACAAGCAAAAATTACGTTATAACAGATAAAAAATCCGTAATTACGTAAATGGGTCCAAAAAATACAGAAGTTTGCCTGTGGGAAAAAATAGCTGACAATGAGGGGTTGATCTTATGAATAAGAAACAGGAGTCTTCGGACTCCTATCGTCGCTTCACTCTTATATCCGGTGCGGCTTAAACCCAGCCGGATCCTTTTTTGAAGACGATTAACAGATAGTTCTTCTTGCTATATTGAAATAAAAAAGGGCCTCCTTTGCGGGAGGCCCTTTTTGTCGCTGCACTCTTATATCCAGTGCGGCTTAAACCCAGCCGGATCCTTTTTGGCCTTAAACGTATAGATTGCAGATTTTATGAAATTCTAAAATTTCATAAAATATAGTATTAGTTAGTAATTTCTGCAAAGTCAGATCCTGGCTCCCAGTTAAATTTCTTTTCATATTCTTTCCCCTGACAAGATACCTCTTGATTATGGTCCGGAAATTTCCCAGTGATTGAAATTTCACCTTTATCTAAATAATACTCCGTGCATTCTAAATCTTCTCCCCAAAGAAGAATCAATTTATCACCTTTAAATAAACTATAGATACTCAATCCATTGCCGCTGCCTGGAATATTCCGCGGAAAAGAATGAATAATTTCATCATTTCCATCACCGTTGAAATCGAAGGACTCCACGTTATGAAAAGTATGTCCTGTTTCGATAAATTCATTCCCTGATTGTATAAAGAATTTTCCGTATTGTCTTTTTATAGGAATATAATCGCCTGAATATTCAGTTGGATATACAACGTATCCCTTTTTATTTCCGAAAGCAAATTCCTTTAAATCTATGTTATGAAAGTCAACCTGATATGCATATGCTCGCGCAATTTGAATTGCGAGTGATTCTCCATACTTTTCGATAAAATCCTTCGCAGTTATAGTAAATAGATCTAAACCATAATTTAAAGAAGAGGCAGAGACATATCCAATTACATTTTCTTCCTTTCCATCCACGTGACCACCGGACAAGGAAAATATTGACTCTTTCAAATAGATGAATACTTCTCCATTCGACTTTATAATTTTTTTTGAGAAAGGAATATAGGAGGAATAAGTTGATATATTTTTCTTTTCCCTTTTAATCAAATTTCCATCTTTAATACCATATACAAAATCCTCTAAATAAGAGACGTTAACCCATCCATTTTCCGAGACTTCTGATAATTTTTCCTTATTCGAGACCTTGCCAATATCTTCCTGATTTTCAATAAAGAGCCATCCTGCTTTCGCAAATTCAGAGCCACCAAAATACCAACGCCCTCTCTTGCCAGCGATATCAAATTCATCTATTGTTTCAAATTGCAAATGAAGTATTTGCCCCTCCTCCATGTTACTTATCCTTTTTGCTAATACTTGAGGAGAGATTAATAGTTCAGTTTGTAATTCAGTTTTATAATTCTTGCGGCTGGCCTTCTGGATCGGAAAGAATTCCGTGCCAAACAATAGTTTCAACCGTGGGACCTTCCCTATTCCATGGTTAGTTTTAATTATGATTTTTTTAGCGATGGACTCATCTTTTTCTAAAACCCAAAAGGATCGAGGAGGTAGGTCAATCTCAACCAGGTCTCCAGGAAGCAAATTAGGACTAATTCCATCTTTTTGAATTGGTTCTATTTGATAAAATCCGTAAACAGTAACGGCAAGTTGTCTTTCACTTTTTGGCCCGGAAAACAAAGAAAGAGAAAGGAAAAAAGAAAGCAAAAACGCAAGTTTCCTAAATGTAGACACAATAAAATACCTTTGAACCGTATGAAATATTACTAAGGCAAGCGTATTTAATCTAACGCCAAAATCACTCTTTTTCTTCTGATCCTATTTTAATAAACCATTCAAATAAAAAAGGGCCTCCTTTGCGGGAGGCCCTTTTTGTCGCTGCACTCTTATATCCAGTGCTGACGTCATAAGCCCTTTCGGGATTATTTTTTTGCTTCTTTCTTAGCGTCAGCCTTAGGTGCTTCTTTCTTTGCTTCCTCTTTTTTAGGAGCCTCTTTTTTCTCTTCTGCGCTTAGTGCGAAAGCTGCAACGAGAGCAAGAGTAGTAATCGCTAATACTAGTTTTTTCATGGACATTATCCTTTTAATTGTTTTGGCCTCAGAAAAATCCCGGGGCCGAGGTTAAAGATAATCCGGAAAAGTTCAGACCGCCCACAATCAAAATTCAAAAGTTTATATAAAATTTTGCTAAACTAGCCTTCTTCTTTTTTTATAAAACATATTTAAAAGAAGGATTTGAAACCTACTTCATGGAACTAAAGGAAAACTCATTCGGGTCTTAGAGGAAGAGAGTTTTTCGCTTATTATATCTTCAACGGAAATTTATTTCCAAAACTAAACCCCAAACCCAATGCCGTCTTTTAGGCATTTAAGCGATTTCCGGATTTTTCTCGTCTCTCCTAATCCAATCGTACGTTCTTGACTCGGTACCCTTCCGCTTAGAACCTGTTCCCAGGGTTCATACATCGCGTCTCCCGCAGATTGCCCTCATTCCAATTAAGGTTATAGTTATAATGGATTTCGCTCTTTCAGACGATCAAAAAGCGCTCAGAGGCCTTGCCAGAGATTTTGCAAAAAATGAGATTCGCCCAAAAGCAGAACATCATGATAAAACGGGAGAGTATCCTCTTCAGATCTTGAAAAAAGCCTGGGAAATCGGCTTAATGAATATCCATATTCCGGAAAAATATAACGGAGCCGGAATGACCGAGTTAGATGATACAATCATCGGAGAGGAATTATTCTGGGGTTGTTCTGCAATGGCAACTGCTATCCTTGCAAACAACTTGGCATTGGCACCAGTTCTTATCGGAGCAAGTGACGAGGTCCTGAAAAAATGGATTCAGCCTATGACTGAACAATTCCAACTCTGCGCTTACGCAGTTACAGAACCTGGTGCAGGTTCTGACGTTGCGGGAATCCGCACTACTGCAAGAAAAGTTGGAGACGAATATATCATCAACGGTTCCAAAATGTGGATCACTAACGCAGGTTATGCGGATTGGTTTTTCGTACTTACTAAAACTGATCCTGCTGCAGGTCATAAAGGTATCACAGGATTTATAGTTAGCTCCAAAACCCCAGGTGTGGTAGTCGGCAAAAAAGAATTGAACATGGGACAAAAATGTTCCGACACCCGAGGGATCACTTTCGAAGAAGTGAAAGTCCATAAAAGCCAAATGATCGGTAAAGAAGGCGATGGATTTAAGATCGCAATGGGAGCATTTGATCATACTCGTCCGGGTGTTGCGATCGGAGCAGTTGGTGTTGCGAGAGCTGCCATGGAACATGCATTAGAATATGCAAAGACTAGAACTGCATTTGGTAAACCGATCATGGAGAACCAAGCTATTTCCTTTATGATAGCAGAGATGGCGAGAGATATAGAAGCAGGAAGACTTCTTTGTCACCAAGCTGCTTGGTTGATCGATAACGGTTTCAGAAATACTTACCAAGCTTCTATCGCTAAGGTATTCTGCGCAGATGCTTGTATGAGAATCACAACTGACGCAGTTCAAGTATTAGGTGGTTACGGTTTTAACTCTGAATACCCAGTTGAAAAACTGATGAGAGATGCAAAAATTTTCCAAATTTATGAGGGAACTTCTCAAATCCAAAGATTGATCATCTCTCGTTACCTAACAGAAGGTAAAGGGATAGAAGGACCGAACCTCTGAAGGAATTTTCCTTAACATACGAAGAATTCCTAGAGAAAACAAAACTCGGGAATTTGGTCCCTGTTTTCAAACAAGTCTTCTTAGATTTGGAAACCCCGGTGTCTCTTTTTGCAAAATGGGGAGGCACCGAGGCCAAACATTCTTTTCTTCTAGAATCAGTAGAAGGTGGAGAGAATGTCGGTAGGAATTCCTTCTTAGGAAAAGATCCGTATCGATTGCTCTACGGTAAGAACGGTCTATTCTATGTTTCAAAAAGAAAAGAACCTGAAACAGAGATAATCACTTATGATCCGTTATTCCTATTGGAATATTCTATGGGAGACGATAAATACGTTCCGGATCATAGACTTCCTTCCTTCCAAGGTGGAGCAGTAGGATTTCTTTCCTTTGGTGCCGTACGTTATTACGAAAATATTCCAGATACTAAACCAGAAGATGAACCAGCACCAGATGCATACTTTGCGTTATACGATGAGGTTCTTGTAGTAGATCATGTGGATCGTCTTTTAAGGATCGTTGTAAATGCACGTCTTTCAGAATACGAAGATCCTAAAGCTTGTTACGAAGCTACATTAGAAAGAATTGATGCAATCGAAAAAGAGATCAGAGAAGGAGAACTTCCTGGTTGGGTTAAGCATCCGTTAGAATCCAAAGAAAAGTTAGAATACACTCCTAATATTCCTGACGAAGATTATAAAAAAGCAGTTCAGAAAGCTAAGGAATATATTTACGCGGGAGATATCTTCCAAGTAGTTCCTTCTAGAAAGTTGGAATTCCGACCAGGTGTTCCTCCTTTCCAAGTGTATCGCGGATTAAGAACTGTAAATCCAAGTCCTTATATGTATTTCCTAAAGTTGGATGATATTTCCTTGGTGGGATCTTCTCCTGAGATCATGGTAAAATGTAAGGATAGAAAAACTTACCTCCGACCAATCGCAGGTACAAGACCTAGAGGAGCGAATCCGGAAGCAGACAAACTTTTGGAAGAGAATCTTTTAGCGGATCCCAAAGAGATCGCTGAACATATTATGCTCGTTGACCTAGGAAGAAATGACTTAGGTAGAGTTTGCGAAGCAGGAAGTGTTCGAGTAGAAGATTTCAAAATTATAGAAAAATATTCCCACGTTATGCATATCGTAAGCCAATGTTCCGGCATTTTGGAAGAAGAAAAATCGGTTTACGATCTTCTCCGCGCAACTCTTCCTGCGGGAACAGTTTCAGGTGCACCTAAGATCAGAGCTATGGAAATCATAGACGAATTAGAAAGGACACGACGAGGAATTTATTCAGGAGCCTTAGGTTATATTTCTTACCAAGGAGATACTGACATGGCAATCGTGATCCGCACTATCTCTTTTTACGGAGAGAAGGCATTCGTCCAAGCAGGTGGTGGAGTAGTTTATGATTCTTCCCCCGAAGGCGAATTAGAAGAGACCAAAAACAAAATGGCCGCATTACTACGTGCAGTAGACTTCGCAAGAAACGGATTGAAAGGAGAATGGAATAGATGATCCTTCTCGTAGACAATTACGATTCTTTTACATACAATCTGTATCAGTATTTTTCGCAGATCGGCAATAAGGTAGAAGTTTTCCGCAATGATAAGATCGATCTAAGCGAGATCAAAAGATTAAATCCGAAAGGAATTATCTTAAGTCCAGGTCCAGGACGTCCTGAAGATTCAGGAGTTTGTATTGATATTTTAAAAGAACTGGCAGGACAATTACCGATCTTAGGTGTATGTTTAGGTCACCAAGCAATTGGCCTTGTCCATGGCGGAAAGATCGTAAACGCTCCAAATATCATGCACGGTAAAGTAAGCTTAATAGAACATGATGGTAAGGATATTTATAAATCCTTGCCTTCCCCATTTTTAGCTACTAGATATCATTCTCTTGTGATCCAGCCAGAAAGTCTTCCTGATGTATTAGAAATTTCCTCTAAGACGGAAGATGGGATTATCATGGGAGTGCGTCATAAAACAAAACCTCATTTATATGGAGTTCAATTCCATCCAGAGTCTATCATGACACAAAACGGATTGGAACTGGTGAGAAACTTTTCTCGAATCGTTTCAGAAGCATAAAACAAATGAAAATTTTCTTCCGCTTAATGAGTTATTCAGTACGTTATAAGTACAGATTTTCATTAGGTATTGCATTCGCTCTTCTCACTGCAGTCTTAAATGCAGTCTCTTTAACTTCTATCATTCCTTTATTCGATACAATGGCAGCGGATCCAAACACTCGCTTCCAATTCGAATTTACTGACGCAGAACAAGAGATCATTACTAAAGAAGAATCTAATTTAGAGATCCGATTAAACCCGGTCGAAAGGGCTAAGAAAGTTCTTATCGATGTTAAAAGATGGTCCAACGGTCGTACTAAGTATATGGAGCCTAAGGAAGTGGTTTGGGCAGTTTGTCTTTTGATCCTTCCTTTATATGGACTCAAACTGCTCACATATCTTGCTTCCGTGTATTGTCTTGCTACCGCTGGTTATTGGGCTGTGAGGGATATACGACAGGAATTATTCGAGAAGAATCAAATGCTCCCTCTTACTTTTTTCTTTAAAGAAAAAACAGGGCTTTTGATGAGCAGGATCATCAACGACGTAGAAGTAGTAGCAGCTGTGATCTCTTCTAACTTCAGAGATGCTACGATCAACTTTTTCTATGTGATCACTCACCTTTTAGTATTACTTTATCTGAATACTGAACTTCTTCTTATCGCTTGTGGAACTGTACCTTTGATCATTCTGCCAGTGACATTATTCACTAAAAAGATCACAAGATCCACAGAAAGATTCCAAGAGAAACTTGCTGATCTGAACGCGAATCTTCAAGAGATGATCTCTGGTATTAAAGTGATCCGTGTTTTTAATACTGAAAAATATGAAAAAGAAAAATTCCAGAAGATCAATCAGAACGTTTATCGTAGAAATTTTAAAGGGCAATATTATCTTCAGATCGCGCCGAGCTTGGTAGAATTAACTTCTTCTTTAGTTGCTCTTGGATTTTTTGCTTTAGGCGCAAGGTATATTCTCGCAGGAAATGTAGGCTCTCCATTCACAGTGGGACAATTCATGGTGTTCCTGCTCACACTTCTTTTCCTTCTCCGCCCATTAACACAATTATCACAGATGGTGGGAAAAATTTCCCAAGCTATCATAGCAGGAAGAAGGATCTTCGAGATCATAGATCTGGAAACAGAAGATCATAGCGAAGATGAAAAAGTAAAAGTAGAAAGAGTCACTAACTCTATTCAATTCAAAGGGATCAACTTTGCTTATCCAGGAACAAATGCAGAAGTCCTGAAAGATATCAACTTGAATGTGAAAGTAGGAGAAACAATCGCGATCGTTGGAGCCAGCGGCTGCGGGAAGTCCACTTTAATGGACTTAATTCCTAGATTCTTTGACCCAAGTGTTGGATCAATAGAGTTCGATGGAGAGAATATTAAAGACCTTTCTCTTGCAGATCTACGTAATAAAATTGGGATCGTAACCCAAGATATTTTTCTATTTCACGGAAAAGTCGCTGATAATATCGCTTATGGAAAACCAGGAGCGAGTAGAAAAGATGTGATTAGAGCTGCAAGACTTGCCCATGCTCATGACTTCATCAAACAAATGGACAATGGATACGATAGTATCCTAGGGGTGAGAGGTTTAAATCTTTCAGGCGGGCAACGACAAAGGCTTGTGATCGCAAGGGCTCTATTAAGAGATCCAGAGATTATGATCTTGGATGAAGCAACATCTGCTTTAGATGCCGAGTCAGAAAGATTAGTAAGCGATGCATTCCGCAGATTATTCGCAAACCGTACTACATTTGTGATCGCACATAGACTTTCCACGATCAAAGACATTCCACGAATACTTGTAATGGACAACGGAAGAATTGTAGAAGAAGGAAATCATACTTCTCTAATGGAACAAAACGGTCTTTATCGTAAACTTACAGACAACCAATACGCCGGAGCGGGGATGCTGCCTTGAAACCATTAGTTCTTGTAGTGGACGACAATGATCGTTATGCCAATAATCTTAAAACTTATCTCCAAGAAAATGGATGCGAAGTCCTGCGTGCAATCGATGCATCCCAAGGCTGGGATCTTTATCTCGCTAATAAACATAAACTCAAAGCTATCATCACTGATATCACAATGGAAACCCAAACCTCAGGCCTCTGGATGATCCGTAAGATCTACCAGGACGGATTCGAAGGAATTAAGGTGATCGCCACTACCGGGTTTGATGTTTCCGGTGTAATGGCAATCAGTAAGTATTTCCTACCTTGGTTTGCAGGTGTAGAGTATATGGTGCCTAAGGTTCCTTTAAAAAAAGGAGAGGTTATACTTTTGCCTACGAGCGGAGTCTTTTCAGATTTTTTAAGTAAACTGAAAGCCTAAAGCCAAACATTATATATTCTATTTTTATTATGTGGAGAAACTAAAACTGTTTCAGGCTTTCCATTTCGTAAGATAAAAGCCTGGCCGTCCGATTCCAGATCCCATAGTTTCCCTTGCAAAAACACGTTGATCCCATTTTTAAATCCGGATCTGGCCGCCCTGGTTTCCAATGCGTATTTTTTCCAGGCCTGCCCCTCTGTGATCTTTCCAATATCCTTTGGATCTACATCAGAAGGATTTTTTTCTCCATTATAACCAGCCCAAGATTGATCCCAAACGGAAACCTCTCCTCGATTGATATAAGAAGGAACTGCAACGAAGTCTGCACCAGATTCTTTTAAATTCGAATAAGATTCAGGATACCAAGAGTCGGCACAAACCAAAACTCCCATTCTTCCTATAGGAGTATCTATTACTGTCCCTGATTTCGAATTAGGATCTAAGAATGGTTTCTCTTCTTCCGTTAAAAACTTTTTACGGATCGGTTCGCCTAAAACAGAACCATCTTTTCCAAACACAAAGCTTGTATTAAATAAAGAAGAAGGACCTAAAATAATCTTACCATTCTGAACAGAAGGAGAAGGTAAAACTATAGACCCAGCCAAGATCGTTGTTTGGTATTTCTGAGCAAGGGCAGAGAAGGTACTTTCATAGATTTCCTTCATCTCATTTGCTTTGATCTTAAATATAGCCGCCTGAACCTTATCATTCTCCTTAGAAGTAATCAGATGATACAAAAAGGAAAAAGGGTTTCGAAAAATGAAATAAACCATTCCGGATTGCAGGTTTGGGGAAGTATATAAAGATGTTTTTTCTCCTGAAACAACCAACCAGGTTCCGTAATATTCAGGAAAAACAAAAATTGTCTTATCAGTGATCCATCCGGCTTCTTTTGCGCGTATAAAATATGATTCGGTCTTATCTAAGAACCTATTACGGTTCGAATAATCGCCAGGAACCATAAAAGGCTCTACTCCAATCAAGTTTCCTTTAGAGGAATCCCTGCCGTAAAAGTAAGAACTTATCTCAATAGCTTTGTCTTCAGGCGAATTTCCCAAAAAAGAATAAGCCCAAATCGAATATGCGCATACCAATGATAGAATGCCGTAAAATGAATACTTCTTCATGCTACTCCCACCCCTATACACCAAATTGACTTTAAGTTTTTATAATATAAAATAAACAAACGTTCACTTATTGATCCATCTATATCAATAAAATAAAGAATCTTAAACAATAAGCAAACACAATTAGCGAACAATTGTTAACTAACTTATTTAACTAACAAATGTTCATCAGCATAATAATTATACATTCATATTATAAAATAGGAAAATAGATATGTATAGCATTTGTTACATCTCATGGAACAGCGTTCGCGCATTACGATTTTGATTTTATTAAGCGTAAAAAATTTTTTTCTTGAAATCAAAACGTAAACTCTTCCATTTCAAATGAAATCTTCATAAATGAAAAAATAAAAATGGAAGGGTCAATATATGAAAACGAATTATTCAAGCGGAGCTTTGCCTTCTGAACAAGTATCATCACTCTTTAAAAATCTTTCCGCTCAATCTGCTAAAACATTTGTAACCTTCGGTGGGCAAGGTATAGATCCTATTCCTGAGTTACGTTCCTTCTATGAAGAAGGTCATTCTCATTCTGAATTTTGGCAAACTGTCTTCTCATCTATCGAAGAGGAATGTAAGGCAATCCATAAAGATAGACTTATAGGAGCATTACCCTTAGGTTTTCATTTAAAGGAATGGTTGGATCAACCTGAACTAACTCCGGATCATTCCATCTTAAAGAATTGTTCTTATAGTATTCCACTTATCTTTCTAGCCCAAGCTTCTGCTTTATTTAGAGTTCTCCAAGATGAATCTAATTGGGAGGCTCTATTTAACGAGACCTCGGGCATATTTGGCCATTCCCAAGGAGTATACGCTGGATTCTTATTATCTTCTTCCCCAGATAAACCCACATTCTTAAAAAATCTGTCGCTGATACTTCGGAACTTGATCAGCTTAGGGATCCGAGTCCAAGAGGAATTTCCAATTTTAGAATTGGATGTTACTGCAAAAAGATTTTTGAAAGCGGATGAGATTCCCTCTCCTATGGCCGCCTTAAAATCGGAAAACGACCCCTTATTAACTGAAGAATTAGAAAAATTCAATGTAAACAGAAGTTCCGAGGACACAGTATATTTAGGCTTGAAGAATGGACCAAAGGCTCGAGTAGTCTGCGGTTCTCCAGAGTCTTTATTAGAATTCAGAACTTTCCTTACTAATAATAGCTTTCCTAATCTGGAATCCTGGACATTCCTAAAAATTTCTGCTCCATTTCATAGCCCTTTATTAAGAAGAGTTCCTGTACTCTTAGAGGAGGATGTCAAAAGAATTGGATTCAATCCAAAACAATCTGATCTAAAAATTCCTTTATACGATACAAGAGATGGAAGAGATCTCAGAACTGAATCAGATATTGCACTCGCATTGTCTAGAATGGCAGTAGCAGAAATATTAGATTGGGAAATCTGCTTAGGAAGTTTAGAAAAAGAGGAAGCTAAAATTCTTCTGATATCATTCGGACCAGGAGTAGATGCCGAAAAATTATGCTCCCCTACTCTAAAAGGAAAATCCTATCTAGTTCGAAACTTAAGCAAACCTGAATCTTACAGATCCTTTACCAAAGAAACTAATTTAGAATTTCCTAAATCATGGAAAGAATTCCAACCAGAAACAGTAGAACTTCCTAATGGAAAAGTTTTCTTAAAAAACAATTATTCTGTTTGGACAGGAAGAGCTCCTATCTTCGGAGGAGGTATGACTCCTTCTACCGTTGAACCTGGAATAGTTATCTCTGCCGCAAAGGAAGGATATTTGGTAGAATGGGCAGGCGGAGGACAGGTAACCGAAGAACTATTCAGAAAAAGAATGGATGTATTTCGAAAAGAATTACCTCCAGGAGTCGGCATAGTAATCAATCTTCTATACCTAGATGCTTATTTATGGAATCTGCAAGTTCCGTTAGTGAAAAAACTAAAAAGTGAAGGAGCTCCTATCGAAGGAGTCACCATCTCTGCGGGTATTCCAGAAGCCGAAGAAGCAATTCGAATATTAAAAGATTTTGAAGCTCACGGGATTTGGCTAAATTCTTTCAAGCCTGGAACCCAAAAACAGATCCGACAAGTTATCTCTATCGCAAAACAAATACCAGATTCAAAAATCCTAATGCAGATAGAAGGTGGAGCTGCAGGAGGACATCATAGCTGGGAAGATCTAGAAGAACTAGTTCGTTCAACCTATGGCGAGATTAGAGATTGTAAGAATATTATCTTAGCAGTCGGTGGGGGAATTGCAGAACCTCAAGATTCAAAATTTTGGTTATTCGGAAACTGGGCAGGAAAAAACCCAATGCCAGTAGATGCAGTCTTCTTAGGCACAAGACTCATGGCCGCAAAAGAATGTGCTACATCAGAAAAAATTAAACAAGCCTTGGTAGATATCTCAGGATCTGAAAATTGGAAAACAACCCAAGAAGGAAAAAACGCGGGAGGAGTAATCTCGGGAAGATCAGGACTAGGCGCTGATATTTATTACGCAGAAAATACTTGGACCAAACTTTCGTCGCTCGCTGAAGAATTAACAAAAGGAAAAGAAACTGAAGAAGCTAAAAAAGTAGTATTATCCAAAAAGAAAGAATTAGTTTCTCTCATTAATTCTACTGCCAAACCTTATTTCGGTGATCTAGAAGAGATGAGTTATACTCAAATTCTTTCCAGATATTTAGAGTTAACCTGTCCAGGGCAAAGATTAATTTCTCCAGAAGGAAATTGGCCTGATCATCCATTTATAGATAAAAGTTTCAGAAATAGATTTATAGAATTAGTACAAAGATTCGAATCTAGGGTCTCAGAACCATCGGACCAGAATTCTATATTGGAAAAAATAGGATCTGACTTTGATCCAAATGTTTTTCTAAATGAATGGAAGAACAGATATAAAAACGCGGATACAATTCTAATCTTACCAGAAGATATAATCTTCTTCTTTAACGTTTGCAAAAGACCAGGTAAGCCAGTAAACTTTATCCCAGTAATTGATGAAGACTTAGTAAAATGGATCCGTTCCGATTCTCTTTGGTATTCTCATTGTGTAGGTATAGAGCCAGATTCTTGCGCTTGGATCCCAGGACCAAAAGCCATCAAAGGAATTCATAAGGCAAACGAACCAGTCTCTTCCATCTTCCAAAACTTTCTGCAAATAAATTTAGTTAATTCTAAACCAAAAAAAATCCATTGGGAAGATTTATTCGATTCGGATTTTCAAGGTAAAAAAATACTGAATTTATTCTCAGAGGAACAAATTAGAAATAATTCGGTCTCTATATTCGAAAACATTGATATAAATTCGAATGATTGGATATTGATTTTAGCAGAATTAGGAAAAGGATTCCTAAATGCTATTTTAAAATCTCCTAAAATCGGACAAACATCCTCCGATTTAAAACTATTCTTTGAACCAAGAATTGGCAGAAAATTTATTTGGGAAACAAGCGGCTCAGAAGAATTGTTACTGATCCAAGTCTGGGAAGAAAACAAACTAAAAGTAGAGTTAAAACTTTCGGAAAAAGATTCTGCAGAGTTAAAACTTTTCTTCTACGATCCTAAGGATGGGAATGCTATTCCTTTTCAAAGAAAGTTTAGCGCAGGCAAAGTTTCAGGAACATTTATAGAAGAAGATCTTGCCTTTAAAGAAAAATCCGGCCTCGACCTTTATTTGAAAACATGGGGATTGGATCAAAAAATTGATCTGAATTCTTCTAAGAATATCTCTCAAGAATTAGAATCAGAGATCGTAATCGATAAAGAATCTATTTTAAATTTCAGAAAAGCGATCGGAGAATTAAGAAGAACAGATCTTAAATCAGATCCGAATCCTCCTCTTGGAATGAGCACGGCTTTCGCATGGAAAGTATTACTCTCTCCATTATTTACATTAGAAAATAAGAATTTATTTAGACTTTTACACTTCTCTCAAAATTTCCAGTGGGAAAAAGAAGCAAATGATTTGGTCCCAGGAGACAAACTAAGATCCAAAGCAAGACTTGCTAAAGTTCGCAAATTAGGTTCTGGCCAAGAGATACAGATCTTGGGAGAAATTTCAAAAGAAGGGAAGAAAGTCTGCTCTTTCCAAACTGGATTTTTGATCCGAGATGTTTATGCTAAATTCGAAGAATTCGATTCTTTACCTTTCGAAAAAAGTATTCTGATCAAATCGGAAGCAGAATCCAATCTTCTAAATTCTATCCCTTGGATTTACAAAAGAGAAGATCAAGAAGCGAGCTCAGTTGGATCTAAATTAAAGTTCACTTCTACAAATCGCCTTGTTCTATCTTTGGGTTCAAACCAGGAACTTCATACAATCGAAGGTAAGATCCAGAAAGTTTCAGGTTCTCATTCGGAAGAATGGGGAAAATTTAAATCAGAAGAAAAAACCAATGTTGGAATTCCAACATCATTCGATCGATTCTTCTTAAATCTTACAGAAGCAGATCAAGAAATTCCACTTACGAAATCCTATAAGATCGTATCCGAAACTTTCTACGCCCCTTCTGACATGAGCGAATATTCTGCAGCTTCTGGAGATACAAATCCAATCCACACTGATATTGATTTTGCAAAATATGCAGGCTGGAAGGACAGAATTGTTCACGGGCTTTGGACTTCTTCTAGAGTAATTAAACAAATCGTAATAGATGTATGCGACGGAGATCCATCCAGATTATCTTCCTTCGAAGAAATATTCGAAGCTCCTGTATATTTAGGAGAAGAACTACTTTTAGAGGCAATCCATGTTTCCCAAAAGAAAGGATCTCAAATTCTATCTGTCAGTTTAGAGAATAGAAATGGTGAAAGAAAATTAAGCGCTAAAGCAATTGTTTCTCCTAAAAAAACGGGCTATGTATTCACAGGCCAAGGTTCTCAATCCCAAGGGATGGGAATGAAACTCAGAGATGAATTTCCGGAAGCCAGAAATGTTTGGCAAAGAGCAGAGAACACTACAAGAGATGAGTTAGGTTTCTCTCTTTTAAAAATTGTACAAGACAATCCAACTTCGCTGAAAGTAGGGAAAAAAGTTTGGAATCACCCTAAAGGAGTTCTTCATCTCACTCAATTTACTCAAGTTGCTTTGGTAACTAAGTCGATGGCAGATTGGGAGATCTTAAAAGAAAGAGGATTTTTAGATCAAGAAGCACCGTTTGCAGGACATTCTCTAGGAGAATTTTCCGCTCTATCTGCCAGAGGATTTTTAGGATTGGAAAATGTGATCCGGATCGTGTATGGAAGAGGACTTACCATGCAAAGTCTTGTCCCAAGGGATAAAGAAGGAAGAAGTCCCTTTGGAATGAGCGTCGTATTAGGAAATCGTCATGTAGGTTTGGACGAGGAAACTATCCTGAAAGTAGTAGCACAGATCAAAGAAGAAACCGGTCTTCCTCTGGAAGTAGTCAACTTAAACATACGAGATAAACAATATTCTGTAACGGGAGACCTTAAAGCCCTCACTGAAATGGAAAATCGTTTTAAAGAAATTGTAAGAGGCAAAAAGACTACAATTCGTTTGGAAGGAATAGATGTACCTTTCCATTCTAGAGTATTGGTAAACGGAGTTGCAGAATTCAGAAAAACTTTAGAAGCGAATGTTCCACAAATATCCGGCTTTGAAGAATTGGATGGAAAATACATCCCGAACTTGGTGGCAAAACCATTCTCCATCGATAAGGAATTTATAAAATATGTTGGAGAAGTTTCAGGAAGCCCGGTCCTAGAAAAAATCTTAAAAGAAAACCAGAAAATTTCTGATAAAGAACTCAGACGTATCCTGCTAATCGAATTACTTGCTTACCAATTTGCAATGCCAGTACAATGGATCAAGACCCAGGACCAATTTTTCCAAGATTTGAAAGTCAGAAGATTGATCGATCTAGGAGCCAGAGGAGATCTTGCAGGTATGGCAAGGCAAACTCTGAGAGAAGTTTCGGATCCTTCTTCTTTTGAAATTCTACATATAGAAGAAAATCGGAATATAGTCTTTTCAGAATTAGAAGATTGTAATACGGCTGAATTTTCCAAACTCAGAGAAATGCCGGAACCTATTACAATTGAAACTCCGACTGCGAAAATAGAAGTTAAGAACGTTCCTACACAAATCCAAGAAACCGTTCAAGAGTCCCAACAATTCGGTGGAGAAGAAGCATCCGTAAATCTCACTAAAAAAGATGCATTATTCGTATTACTTTCTTTGAAAGCAGGGATCCGACCTGAAGAAATTTTAGAAGATGAGAACATTGATATTCTTTTTGGAGGAAATTCTTCCAAAAGAAATCAGGTCATGGCAGATCTAGGAGCGGAATTCAAGACTACAAGTTTGGATGGAGCACATGAAAAATCATTAAAGGATTTAGTAAAATCCTTAGAAGAACAATCTGCATATACTCAACCAGGACCTTATCTCAGAACTTCTTTTGAAGAAACCTTAAAGAAATTTTTCCCGCCTGATTTTGGCAGAGCGGAAGTTTTCAAATATTTAAAAGAAGAAAGAGGCCTGAGTGCTTCTGGAATTTTTGCAGTCAGTATCTTTCTTCCTTTATATGTAAGAGAAGGAGAGTCGTTGAGAAAAGGAGCCTTAAGTTCCATCGCGTTAAACTCTCGGATCGGAAATTCTAAAGAAGCTTCCAAATGGTTGGATAAAGCAGTAGATCTATTTGCTCAGTCCAAAGGGATCAGGATAGGAAAACTTTCTGCGAACAACTCTGGAACTTCTGGAGGAGCAAAAGTAGATGCTGCGGCTTTAGAAGAATTAGAAAGAAAATATTTTGGAGCAGAAGGCATTTTTGGAAAAGCGATCAAAAATTTCCAATCCAGGCTCTTAGGAGAAGATCCATTTTCAGAATTCTTAATAAAGGATCTGAATGTTCTACAAGAAGCTAGGCAAAAGATCCAAGCAGAGTCCGCTCCTTCTTCTTTATTTGAAGAAAAGAAAATAGTTCGTTTTTCAAACTCGGAACAATGGGCAAAGAAAAAACTACTGCAAGGTCTTACAAGGATCAGAACCGGCGCGTCGCACCATTTAAGTTTAGAAGAAGAAAAATATTTTGCAAATCATGCAAACCCACTTCTATCTCAGGTTCTAAACTATTGGGATCAAATTTTGCAAAAGGACGAGATCCAATTTCCGGAAGAAAAGAAAAACATAGGATCTAAAAGAGAATATTTAAGATCACTTTCTTCTAAATGGGATCAAAATAGAAAACCAATCTTCCAAGCAGAAAATTCTGTATTACGTCCTAGATTAGAGATCTCAGAAGAAGGAAATTTAAACTTTAAAGAAGTAGAATCTTCTACTAAATTAAAGGATTTCTTTCAGGGGAAAATTTCTATTGGAACAAGTACGGACCAGGGAGCCAGCTGGGCAGAAAATAAAAAAGAAACTGAGTCGATCCTAAACTCCATTTTACATTCTTCTGGCGAAGGAATTTCTTTTTCAGGTCTGAAAGTTTTAGTAACAGGTGGAGGTCCAAACTCAATTGCGTTGGAGACTGTATTCGTATTGCTTGCTGGCGGTGCGGATATTATTCTAACGACTACTTCTTATTCTCCTGAAAAAGTTAAATTCTATAAAAGAATATTCCAAAAGTACGGAGCAAAAGGTGCTTCTCTCTCCTTAGTTCCTTTCTCCCAAGGATCTTTTGAAGACATACGTTCTCTTTCAGAATGGCTGATCCAAAAAGATTGGGAGCCTGATGTTTTAATTCCATTCGGAGCAGTTGGAGAAGAGAATACTGGATCACAATTGGATGATTCTTCTTTAACTTCGTTGAGAGTCATGTTGCTCGGTGTGGAAAAACTGATAGGCACTCTAGGAAGAGTGAAAAACACACCTACGGAAACGTCTCCACTTCATGTGATCCTGCCTCTTTCACCGAATCATGGGATCTTCGGAAGAGATGGAATGTATGCTGAAACTAAATTGGGTCTTGAGACTTTGTTCCGCAAAAAATTCTCGGAAGAAGATGATTGGGGAAAACATACAAGGATCCACGGTTGTGTGATCGGTTGGGTAAGAGGAACAGGCCTCATGGAAGCCAATGACCTTGTTGCTCAAGCGTTAGAAGAAAAATCAGGCGTGCTTACATTCTCCAGAAGAGAAATGGGACTACTTTTAGGAAACTTGATCCACACTTCTGTATTCCATTCTTCTGAACAAATTACTAAAACAAATTTCACAGGCGGCCTGGATTCTCAAACTGATCTTGGAAAAACTTTAGGGAAGATCCGAACAGATATTCTCTCAGAAGCCAAGATCAAAAAAGAAACCTTCTCTCTTAAAAATAAAATTATATTAGAAAAACAGGAAACTATTGCGAGGGAATATTTACCGAAGGAAGTGTATAAATATCCTTCTGTCCCTTCTCAAGCTAAACTGAATGGGATAGGACATTTAAAAGAATTAGATCTAACTCAAACGATTTGTGTAGTTGGTTTCGCAGAAGTAGGACCTGCGGGAAGTTCCATGACGAGATGGGAATTGGAAAAATCAGGAACACTTTCCTTAGAAGCCGCTCTCGAACTTGCTTGGATGATGGGTTTTATCAAATACCAAGCCGCAGATAAAGGAAGAAGTTGGACTGACTCCGAAACAGGAGAAGCTGTCGCAGAATGGGAAATCAAATCCAAATATGAAGAGAAAATCTTAACTCATACTGGAATTCGGATCATAGATAAAGAATCAGTTGGTTTTGATCCATCTGCATTATTCTCCTTTGTAGATGTAGTTTTGGAAGAAGACTTCTTCATTCCTGTTTCTAATTCAAAAGAAGCAGAGGAATTTAAGAAGGCAGAACCTGAAGCTACTGAAATTTATCACGATACTGAAAAAGACAAATGGTTCGTAAGAAGGAAAAAAGGAAGTACGATCAAAGCCAGAAAAGCTTCTGACTTCAATAGAAAAGTTGCAGGACAGATCCCGAAAGGATGGGACCCAGCAAAATACGGACTAACCAAAGATCTAACCGCACAAGTAGATCCGATCACAGTATATAATCTTTATTGCACATGCGAAGCATTCTTACGCTCCGGAATGGAGCCTATGGAATTGTATAGGTTCATACATCCAGGACTCGTAGGCTCCACAGTCGGATCAGGTATGGGAGGAATGGGCAAACTCAAAAGAATGTTTCACGACTTCTTACTTGGAAAAGAAAGACAGCATGACGCGCTGCAAGAATCGTTAATCAACGTTACTACAGCTTGGGCTCTCACCTCTTATGTAGGAGGATATGGTCCTGTCCAAACTCCAGTCGCAGCCTGCGCCACAGCAGGAATATCTTTAGAGATGGCAGCGAGTTTGATCAAAGAAGGTAAAGCGGGCTTTATGTTAGCCGGCGCCTTCGATGATTTTGCGATGGAAAGTTTAGTTGGATTCGGAGACATGCAAGCCACCGCAAGCAGTGTAGAGATGTTGGAACAAGGCATCGATCCAAAAGGAATGTGCCGCCCGAACGATATCCGAAGAGGTGGATTTGTAGAAGCTCAAGGTGGAGGAGTCGTTCTACTCGCAAGAGCAGACCTGGCTTTGGAAGCGGGACTTCCTGTTTATGGAATATTAGCATACGCTGGTTCCAAAACAGATGGTATCCAAGCTTCTATTCCTGCACCAGGACTCGGACTTTTATCCTTAGGTGCTGAATCTGAAAAAGAAAAATCACCTCTGAGAACTGCATTATCCGCTTTTGGACTCACTGCAGATGATATAGGAGTCGCATACAAACACGATACTTCTACAAAAGCAAACGATAAGAATGAAAACAAACTTTTGTATAATTTATTATCTAAGTTAGGAAGAAGTCCAGGAAACCTATTACCAGTCGTTTCTCAAAAATCTCTTACAGGGCATTCCAAAGGTGGAGCTGCAGCATGGCAGACAATTGGAATATTACAAACTTTGGAAGAAGGTATCGTAACTGGAAACCGAAACCTGGAAGAAGTAGATCCGGATATGAACGATTATCAGTTCATTACCTTTACAGATGAAAGTATTCCATTCGGTAAACATAATATTAAAGCCGGGATGTTGACTACTTTAGGTTTCGGACATGTGGGTGCACTTTGCCTTTTCGTTCATTCAGATTATTTCTTAGCGGCTCTAACTCCAGAACAAAGAGAAACCTATCTGATATTGAGAAGAAAAAGAGAGATCACCAACCGAAACAGATACCATGAGATAAGAATGGGTATAGGAAAACCTATGTATGAAAGACATACAAAGTCTTATTTCCAAGAAGAAGAAATCGGTATTCTTTTGGACGCAAACTACAGATCCAAACAGGGAGAGAAAAAATGAAATTAGAATCACAAACTCTTCCAAGTTTCGAATCTGTTAGCAGTCCTTACGCTTCTGTTGGAGTTGATCTTACTTTCATTCCTGAGTTCAAGGAAAGTTTACAGGATAAGGCTACCTTCTTCTTTAAAATTACTTTTACAGATTGGGAAAGAAATAAAGGACAGACAAAACCTGAAAATCAAAGAGCAAGTTTTTTTGCAGGAAGATATGCAGCAAAAGAAGCTCTGATCAAAGCATTGGATGGATATCGTTTATTCCAAAAGCCTGATTTAACTGTAAATTATTCTGAAATAGAGATACGTAATGACGATTACGGTCGTCCCTATTTTCGTTTTTACGGAAATTTTGAGACTTATCTAAACAATTTAAAACCGAATTCGATCCGGTTAAGCATCAGTCATACGGGGGATTATGCATTTTCCGAAGTCCTCCTGATATTTTAGGAGAAAGCGAATGATACCCACAAGAAAACCTGAACCAGATTCATTTACACAAGGAATATTAAGTATTCCTGAAATAGATTCAGTTATAAGAGAATTAAAAGTCTTAAACCCTGGACGCTCCGAAAGAAAAGAAATTTTGCCAGAACGAAAAGGAATACTGAGAAAAGTACTGATCGCAAATAGAGGAGAGATAGCCAAAAGATTCTTTTTAGTATTAAGGGAAGAAGGCATCCGTTCCGTTGCAGTAGTAACAGATCCTGATAGAGAACAATCTTGGTATGAATCAGCCGATGAGATCATATACATAGGAAGTTCAGATAAATATACAAATTCTCAGACAATCATAGCTGCTGCATTACTTTCAGACGCAAACGCTGTTTATCCCGGATATGGATTTTTATCCGAAGACTTCAAATTTGTAGAATCCTTAGAAGAAGCTTCTTTAATATATAAAAAGAATATAATATTTATGGGACCCAAAGCCTCAGTGATGAGAAAAGTGGGAAACAAACTGGATGCCAGAAAATTAGCACTGGAGAATGGTATCCCCCTTTTATTAGGAAGCGGACCAATCACCGGAGGAGAAGAGATCGCAATCCAAGAAGCAGAAAGGATCGGCTATCCTATCATGATCAAATTGGACAGCGGTGGCGGTGGAAAAGGAATGGTCATCGTAAGAAATTCCAAAGAACTAGTTCCCGCAATTGAAAGTGCAGTTCGGATCGGTCTCCAATCTTACGGAAACGGGACCTTCTTCTTTGAAAAATATGTAGAGAGACCTGCTCACTTTGAAGTACAAATTTTCAACTCCACCGCTGTTGGAATACGAAAATGTGCGGTACAAAGAAGAAATCAAAAAGTCGTAGAAGAAAGTGGAGAAACTTTTTTAGACGATAGAACCTTATTACAATTATTATCTTCTGCTGAAAAGATCGCTCATATCTCAGGCTACTCCGAAGGATGTGCCGCAGGAACTGTGGAATTCCTACTAGATTGTGAAACAGGCAATTTTGGATTTTTAGAAATGAATACCAGATTGCAGGTAGAATATCCTGTGACTGATCAATCTCTTGGCATTGATCTAGCAAAATGGCAAATTCTATTTTTCGACGGAAGAGAACAAGAGATACCTTACGACTCAGTAATCAGAAGAAGATTCTCCGATAGAAATCATTCTATCCAATGCCGAATATATGCAGAAGATCCTTTTCAAAACTATTCACCTTCTCCCGGAAAAATAAAAGATCTAGAATTGCCTACATTCAATGGAGTGCGTTGTGATTTTGGATTCAGAAAAGGCGATAGAGTATTAGGTGATTACGATCCTATGATCGGAAAATTGATCACTACAGGAACCACAAGAGAAGAAGCATTACTCAGAATGGAAAGAGCCCTTTCTGATCTATATATCCGCGGCATTACTACAAACATCGAACAACTGATCAAATTAGTAAGACATGATCTTTTTCGTTCAGGAGAATATGATAATTTAATTTTATCTAATAATGAAGAACTTACAAAAGCGGAGAAGGAATCAGAAGAAGAAGGTGCAATCATCTGCTCACTTGCTGAATCTGTTTTTATAACAGAAAACGATCTGAAAAGATCTTTTAGAGATAGAGATCTTCCCAAATTACTTCATTCTCAAGAGTCAGAATATTCCCTTTATGAATTCGAATTAAAATCGGAACTAAAAACTTTTAAGACCCGCTTATTCAGAACTTCTATTTCTAGTTATAGAGTATTACTAAATGGAAAAGATTTCGGAACCATTGGGGTTTCCGTACGCGGAGAATTAGGAGAAGAATTTTTAGTTGAATTTGAAGGAAGAACAATACCTGTTCGAGTGGATCGAAGGCCCTCTTATCATTTAGTTAGATTTCCAGATAAACAAGGAAAACTCAGGTATCTAAGATTTTCTATTCTATCCAAAGACAAAAAAAATAATACATCCAACGAAGGAGTATTACGTTCTCCTTTCCAAGGGACATTCGTAAAGATCTGCAATAACCCGTTAACAAATGGAACATGGAAGGAAGGAGAAATCATCCAAGAAGGAGATCCTATCCTAGTCATTTCAGCAATGAAAATGGAAACTGTGCTTACTGCGCCCGTCGGCGGAAGACTGGGCTATTTATTAGAACATGGAGATAGGAACAAATTAGTCAGGGGAATGACCGCTTCCGGAATGGTCCTCGGAAAAGGACTTAGCGAAGGAGAAATACTCGCCAAAATTGAAACAGAACAGAAATCCGAGACAAATAAAGAATTAGAAAATCATAATACTTCTGGGGAATCTATCTGGGAAATCTGGACTTCTATAGATGCAGATACAGAACTAAAACTTCCTCCAATCCAAAAAACTTCAGGCTCCGATCTAAGAACCTTTTTAAGGTCCTGGATGTTAGGAACTTTCAGAGAACAAGATGCAGCAGAAAAGATAGATTCTATACTTTCAAATTTCGAATTTGCAAAACTTTCAGATTCAGAAAATCGGCTTTGGGGAAACTTTTATATAGAACTTTTAAAATTCCATGTACTCGTGAGAAGAATATTCTCTTCAGATCCTGGTACAAAATTTTCTCATTATGGAGAAATACAAAGAGCACTTTCAGAATGGGATACTGAAGGGTATAATCCACCAAAGACTACGAAAAAACTTTTATCAAATGCATTTCATTATTATGGGATCAAACCTTGGAACCCTCTCAGAAGGACCAAGAGCCAAAAAGATGCATTTATATTTTTAGTAAAAGCTTATGCGAATCTGAGAGAAGGAAAAGAACTTACTGCAAAACTTTTAGAAATACTTTCCATTTATGCTCCGCCTACTCCTTCAATAGATCTTGCATTGAATGGAATCTTGTATTTAGAAGAAAGAGAGAAGGAAAGCTCACTCGAAAAAACAGTCCGAAGAATATTAAGCTCAAGAGGAAATCGTCCCCAAAAATTTAAAGGGGGAGATGCAACCATTTCCAGAAAGCATGTATTCGACTATGTAAGATTTTTGAAATCACCTTGGTCTTCAGTCTCCGAAGAAAAACCTGAAACCTTAGAAGAGAAATTCAGAAGATCATTTTCTGAAAACTTACCGCTACTCCCAGAAAACTTTGATGATTCCTTAACAGCCCAAATCAGAAAAAAACTTGAGTATTGGCAAACCCAAGGAAATATCAAAAGATTGTTTTCCCCTACTCCAGGGCATTTCTTGTATTTTCTGGAAACTGGAAAAGAAAAACAATATATACTCTTCTCCACTTTAAGCGCTAAACCTGGAACACAAACGTCCAGATTCGATCTAGAAACTACTGCAAAAATAGGAGCCTGTATTTTACAAGGTTCTCAAATATTCAAAAGACTAGATATTTTCAGATTAGAAGTTCTTGTCTCCGGATTTAAAGTAAAATTCGATCCAGGTTCCAATGAAGAGGATGTATTCAATTATAATAATATAATGGAATCAGCAGGTTCTGTTCTTCGTTTCTTCTTACATGGATTGTATAGTCAATTCACGATGGATTTCCTACCGGAAAACACTGAAAAGACAGTTACACTTTCCTTCTTCTTTAAAGATGGAAAGCTTAGAATGGACATTGCTCACCCTAATGACCCAAGATTTCCGTATTGTGTCGGAACAGATCCTAAAGACCTAGCAGTTTTTCAAAAAGGAAAATGGCCTTTGGAATGTTGGGTCTCTGAAGTATTCGATACTGACTCCGCAAAAGAGATCACGATCCCCGGAATAGACGGACTTCTCAGAAAAAATCCTAAAACAGGCAAAGAAGAAATCTATAGTCCCGGAGCAAAAATATTCGAAGGAAAAATAGGCGGAAAACCTGCATTATGCTTTTTTAAAGATTCCAGAGTTGCAGGCGGAGCCACAGGAGATTTAGAAGGAAGAAAATATATAGCGGCAGCGTACTACTCCTATCGAAAGGATCTTCCTTTATATATTTGGAATGATGGTGCCGGTGCAAATATCAAAGAAGGAATGGTTTCTTTGAATAGAGCGGCAGAAGGATTCTTCATGAATTCACTTTTAAGTGCTGGCGTCAAAGCATC
Organism: Leptospira koniambonensis; assembly: GCF_004769555.1. Classification (NCBI taxonomy): domain Bacteria; kingdom Pseudomonadati; phylum Spirochaetota; class Leptospiria; order Leptospirales; family Leptospiraceae; genus Leptospira; species Leptospira koniambonensis. The sequence goes on from NZ_RQFY01000004.1 coordinate 393,306, forward strand.
CGATTTCAGAGCAGCAATCGAATCACATTCAGATCCAATCTTAAAAGAAGTATGTTCCGAAACTGAAAAAAAATACGGATCAGAATTCAGAAAATATAACTCAGAAGATAAACCCAATCTATGTTTTACTGTCGCAGTTGGAACAGGTTCATCAACTGGTTTGGATGTTTACGGTTCTTCTCAGGCATCTTTGCAAGTTCTCCTAAATGAAGACGAATCTTACAGAGTTCTTACAGGATCTTCTGTGATCGAGTCCGTAACGGGTGAGAAATTCACAAATTATGAGATCGGCGGCGCAAAAATTATGGGCCAAGCCACTGGTACTGTGGATTTTGTTGCCAATGATAAGATCCAACTCATTTGGATCATCAGAAGAATTCAAGATTCTTTGTTAGGATGCAAACTTCTTCCAAAAGAAAAAAGCCAAAGAGTTATATCAGAAAATTGGAATGTTTTAGATGAGAATGAGATCATCCATCACTCAGAGAGCGGCTTTTTCTTACCGATTAAAGAAAACTATTCTGGTTCAGGATCCTTAATTTCAGGATTCATTCGATTGGGACAAACACCTGTGCTTTCCATGGGACCAAGAACAAACGACGGATTTCATTCTCTTCCATGTATTATCAAAGCCAAAGAGTCTGTTCGTATCGCAGAAAAAACAGGTGCAAGTTTACTTTTAGTTTATGGAAGCAAATGGTTCAGAAGTTCTCATCTGGATGATTACGATTCTCTTAGACCAAGAAGGGACTTTCAAAAATCATTACAAAATTTTAAAGGAGCCTGTTTACATTTTGTTAAAAATCCAGAAGGACTTAGGGTTTCCGAACTCACCTCTAGTGCAGATGTATGGTTGCTTTTAGAACCGAATGAAAAAAGTAAAGCTTCCGCTCATAAAGAATTTTCGAATAAAAAAAGATGGGCAACATTCACTTCTAAAAACGAATCGGAAGCTTATGAGATCATCAAAAAATTCTTCCATCTATTAAATCATAGAAGTATCGAAAATTCCTCTCCAAGCAAAAATGAGATTAAACTTCCGAAAGAGATCACTGTTTCTTACGATATGAAAGAAGAGATCGTTCAGAAAATTTTGGATGAGAATACATTCTTAGAATTTGGAGAATGGGATCCTGGTTCGAGCTTGATCACAGGACTTGGAAGAATACAAGGAAGAACAGTTGCGATCATCGCTGACCAACCTAAAGGAGGAGGTTCTCCCGACGCACCAGGCACCGAAAAATTCAGAGTATTCACTGAGTTTGCAAATAAACATTCCATACCTTTATTAATGATTTCTGATGCTCCAGGATTTGTTCCAGGAACAAAACAAGAAAGAGCAAGGATACAACAGATCGGCGGAGAGTCTTTGGATGTAAACGTTCTCTCCGAAATTCCAGTAGTTTCTATCATATTAAGACAGAATTATGGCGGAAGACAGATCCACGCATTTAGCGGATTTTTAAGACCTGGGATCGCATACTATTCTCTGGCAGAAGCAACTCTTGCTGTGATGGGAGGAAATTCTGCGTTCGATCTATTCCAAGGAGCAAAAGTTTCCTCCCTCAGAAAAGAAGGAAATATTCAAGAAATTGAATCTATTCAAAAAGAATTTTTCGAGTCTTTTACCAAAAAATCCAGAGCAGATTTCGATGCAAAAAACACTGGGGTTTTAGATGGAACATTCGGATCCATTTCCGAATTAAGGGAAGTTTTAAAAATAGGTTTAGAAGAAGCAGATCTTAAACTTTCCCTTTGGAGAAAAAATAAAAACAAATACTCTGAAGGTGAAGTATATATTTGTCCTTCCAACTCCGAAGAAGATTGGAAAGATCTAATCTTACCTTAATTTGAAAAATCCGTTTGTAGGATTTCCTACAAACGGACTCAACTCAAAACTTCGGAACCACTCCAAAGTATATTCGGGGTGTGTGAGTTCTTATCTCTTGCGGATCGCGATCATCGCAATATCGTCCGAAAGTTTAGAGAAACCAGTTGCACTCAAATCTTGCTGCGTATGAGATTCCACGTCTGTAACAATAATCTTGATCAATTCTTCAGGACGTTTTTCTCCATTTGTATGTAATAGCTTAGCAAGTCTTTCTCTTGAATACATATCGGAGTTAGGACTTCTTGCCTCATCCAAACCATCCGTATACTCAAAGAAAACGTCTCCAGAATCTAATGTTAATGCCCTTCTTTCTATCGTAGTTTCAAAGAAAGAATTTTCATCCATGCCGATAGGTAAACCGCCAGCAGGAAGTTCTTTTATTTTTCCATCAGAAGCATCGAAGAATAAAGGTTTCATATGCCCAGCAGAAATATATTCCAATCTAGAAGTATTAGAATCGAAGATCGCCAAGAAGAATGTAATGAAAATATGATCTGGAGTGTCTTCATACAAATAACCATTCGCCTCAAGTAAGATCTTTTTAAGATCTCTTTCTCCTTTGCGAAGAATTGCACGGATCTGAGCCCTGAAAAGAGCCATCACGATTGCGGGACCAACACCATGGTTAGAAACGTCACCGATACAAATCGCGATCTTTCCTCCGCCTAATTCAATAAAATCGTAATAGTCCCCGCCCACTCCCGTCATCGCCTTATAGAATGCACCGAATTCTACATAGTCATTCAAGCTAGAAGGAAGTTTTTCGGGAAGAAGTCGTTTTTGGATTTCTTCTGCCGCCAGAAGTTCTCCTTTCATCTCTTCTCTCTCTTTCAATCCATGAACCATATCGTTCAAAGATTCACTTAATATACCGATCTCATCATAACCTGCAGGAGGAAATTCAACATTCAGGTTACCATCTCCAATCGATTCAGCATTTTTACTAATAATTCTGATCCTACGGACCACAAACCAAGCCAAACCATAAGCCAAAAGGATTGCGATTGTTCCAATGATCCCAGTATATCGGATCATCTCCTCTCGGTTAGACTTCATTTGGCGAATTCCCTCGGTCCGATCTATTAGAATAATATTATATCCTAATAAGTCCTTGCGAAGAAGTTCGTAAACTAGCCCTTTACCCTCTTCCTCCCCAGAAGCTACAAGAGGAGTAGAATCCAAGGCCCACATTACTTCTTCGACCTCGCTTCTGCTTCGGACCAAAATTCCGGAATCCCAAGCAATTCCCCTTGGAGTTTTAGGAAGTTCAGTTTCAGAATTTCCAGAAAGTATCCATTCTCTCAAAAGTCTCCATTTGATCTTAACGGACTTTCTTTCGTTTTCATCTTTATAATATCTTCTGATGCCTGCAGGCCCTGTTTTGAAAGGAATAAAGGTGAAATCTTCTAATGCCGCTTCTCTCAAACCAAAAAATGCATCTTCTGCCTTACGCTCGTAGGAATTCCCCCAATCACCTTTAGTAGACTCTAAACGAATTAAGGAATCTTTATATTCTTCTTCCTGAGATTCTAAGACTCGGATCTTCTCTTGGATCTCTTCCGGAGAAACTTTATTTTCTCCTTCTTTAGGAGGGAATTTAAGCATCTTCTCCCATTCTAAAATTTCTTTAGAAGTGCTTGAGATCTTGTCCTTTAGAGATTTATGATCATCATTCCATTTTTTCTCATTCTTCTCGAATACAGGTCCATAAGGTTGCAACTGCTCTAACTTAGTGTCACGTTTTTTGAGCATCTGTCTGTAAGCCAAAGCCAGATTTTTGAATTCTTTATCAGAAGAAGGTTTAGCTTTTCCATCCTTGCGGAGTTCCGACATTCTGGTCTTCAGTCTCTGAGAAATCTCAGCGATCTCTGCGGAAATTTTTCTATCTTCTTCCAGATATTTTTCCCAGTCTTTCCGATTCTCCGCGATCTCTTCCGCCATAGATCTAGATCTTTCTGCAGTACTTGGATTTCTAAAAACAGGACGATATACTACTTCGTATTGTCTTCCGCCTACTTCATAACTTTCAGGTTCAGATTTGTTTTGTATAACTTCCAAAACATCTGTGTCCCCAAAAAGAGCTTTACGACTTTCAATAAAGTCAGCTTGGGCGAGTAATTTTTTTCCTGTCTCTGAACTTTGAGAGAATAACAAACCTGTATCTAAGGTTTCCTTCCCCACTCTATCATATGCTAAAATTCTAATTTTATCCGGAAGTAGACCTAAGGAAGAAATTCGATCTTTAAAAGATCCTCTAAAAAAATTCTGAAGAGCTTTTGTTAATGCAGTCTCACCTGATGCAGCCCTCTTTTCTCCATCTGGGATCGCTTTTTCAGCGGCCTTACGCTCCTTCTCCAATTTATCCTTATCTGTCAGATATGTTTTTTTCTTTTTGGGATCTAAGTCTGCTTTAGTTAATTCTGTATCTAAAAACTTAATTTCTTCTGTGATTTCTTCTATTCTGATCTTAGAAGTTTCTGCGCTGATCCGAGCAAGAGCCGTTTTTTCAGCGATAGATCGGATCCTTTCGTAAACAGGAGTGTCAATCGGTGCTCCATTCTCTTTTCTTAATTCGTTACGGACCTTAGATTCGAATTCTTGGATCTCTTTTTCGGAAAGATATTTTGTAAAATAAGTATCTACAGATTTATAAACATTTCCTCTTTTAACATTCAAACCTATGGATTGACCGAATGATTTTAATGCTCCGAAAAACCCACCTTCCTTCTGGACAACTGTCCTTTTGAACTTACTGAGTTGTTTTTTCTTCTCTTTAACCCTGACCTTGAATTCCTCGATCAAGATCATACTTCGACTCAGGTTTTCCAGATCCAAAACGACTGAGTTTACATATTCCAAAGGAGCCTTTAACTCTGACTCAAGCTTCTCTTCTAAAGCTTTTGTCTGTTGGGAATAATGGATTATAGAAGTAAAACCTAATATAGAGATGACCAATGCGGCCGTGAAAAAGGAAAGTTTTGCTCGAATGCCGGGCAGAACCGCTCTTAGGAATTTGTTTTTAATCATCTTATTATCTCGTATGGATCAGAGTGAGTTTATTACGCGGAGGATTTTTGAGACGCTGGTAACGTACGACCATTATCTTTTTAATGGAACGTAATCCGAAACCTCCATCTGCACCGCTTTCGTATAATTCCTTCCAGGTTTCGCTTTTTTCTTTGGTGGGATCGAAAGGAACGCCTTGGTCCAGGATGGAAAACTTCCAGCTTCCTTTATTCTTTTTCATTCTTAATTCAATTTTAGAAGAGTCAGGCTCCGTAAATCCATGTTCTATTACATTAGTCATAGCTTCGTCTAGGCAGAATACTATCCTGCCTTTGACAATATCAGAACAGTCCTCTCCTAAAAATTCGCGGACTTCTCCCCGAATTTTAGAAAGTTCGTCCAGATCGACGGAGTAATATAGGATTTTTTCCGGAGCGAAATCCATGAGAGGATTCAAACTCCGCCTAACGCATCATTTAAAGAAGGAAATACTCTCACCTTTTTAGTGAAGTACATCAGTTCCATCGTATCCTTTACTTCTTTTTTAAGACTACAGAAAACGATCTCGCCTGATTTTTCCTTCAGAAATTTTTGGATTGAGTTCAAAACACCAATCCCAGCAGAAGCGATATAAGTAAGAGCAGAACAATCACAAATAATTGTTTTGATCCCGTTACCTACTGCAGCTTCTAATTTGATTTTCAGATCCGGAGCAGTCTTAGCATCAATCTCTCCTGCAACTGTGAGAATTAATTTGCTTCCGTCTACTTTCTCGTTGAATGTGAGGTTTGCCATTTACACACCCTTCCTTAATTCTTTCATTAAATCCTTCGCTTGGATGATTCCGTATAATTTTCTTTCTAAGGAGTCTATTTCATAGTAATACTTTGTATTCGGATCTCCTTCGAAGATATGTGCATATTTCCGAATACCTTGGATCGCTTTCTTAGCGTTCCCTTCTAATATACCTTTTGTTATAGAAAAGTAAAGTTCGATTGCAAGAGAATCTCTCAAAGTCTCTTTAAATCCAACTTCACGTTTTCCTAATGCATCCAAAAGATTTTCCACCTCTTGTTCGCTATAAGTTTCGGAATCGCTGTAATTGATTATATATCTGGAAAGTAACTTTTTACAACGAACCAGGTTATTAACTTTTGCAGCAGATAGTATCTGCTGATATAAAGTATGAACTTCTGTATCCAAATATACTTTTTGTCTGGTCCCATCTAATTTTACGGGCTCAAAAGCAGATTTTAATTCTTCTTTGGAAAAATTTTTAATTGAATCTTCGAAAAGTTTTTCATTATTACTGCTAGTTACTTTCTCAAATTCTTTTAAAGGTTTTTCTAATACAGCTATAAACTCCAAAGCTTCTGGAGAAACAGCTACACTTCCCGTTTCTTGAATCCTTTCCAAAAAGAAAATACAAGAATCACCTAAGGCTGAAAGACTTTCTATAATCGCCTGAGAGATCAAACGTTTACATTGGTGAGGGATAGTATGCAAATAAGATGGATTATTAGAATCCTCTTGGATCTTATCTATCATCTTACTGGCAGCAAGCGCAGAATGTGATTTTTCTTTTTCCCAACCTGCATAGATAAACGGTTCATACAGATATTTTTTAAAATGCTTTTTGCCGGACATGGCAAGAAGTCGGATGATTTTTACAAGTTCCTGTGCGAGATCCGAAGGGATCGATGTTCGTTTTTCGGCCATATCGAGGTCAGAATCATTTTATAAACTCTTAAAAAAAGCATAGCAAATTCCGAAATTCGAATAGATTCCGAGAGAAACTAATAGGACATAAGAGCCTGTTCCAGACTCTTGAAGCCCGCGATCAAATACTAATCAATGACTTAAGTTTTGGAACGGACTATAAAACAGATTTCAGAATTGTAATATTGGGTTTTGGGGCGACTCCTCGCTTTGCTCGGACCGGGCTCAACGCTTCAATCAGCGACGCACAATTTATTGTGCATCGCCGGATTTCCGCTGCGATCCCTGTCGCATTTAGAAAACAAAATTTACTTTTTCATTTCTTTTCGAATCTTTTCATCCAATCAAAAAAGTCAGCTTGCCATAAGGCCTGAGCCCCTAATTGGCAATGTTCTGCTCCCCCTGAGGCTCGATCATAGATTACTGAAGTAACAGATTTTGCATTCGTCAATTTACGTTTAAAATCCTCAACCTGTTTCAATGGAATAAAATGATCTTCGGTCGCCGCAAAAATCAGAACCTCTTGGGTTATTTTTTCTGCAGAAGACTCCAAAGTATAATTCCTAAAAGCTTTCAAAGTCTCAACTGAGCTTGCAGTTTTCATAGTCCATTTTCCATTTTTTACTCCCCAAGAAAAGCTAGGAGAAAAAGAAGATTTGATCTTAACAAGAAACTCAATTAGATTATTATAATTCTGTTTTTCCAACCAAAGAATAATTCCTGGAACTGTACGTTCCGCTACTTCTCCGAAATCATATAAAACATCATAAGCAACCACTCCATCAAATCTCTTATCAAAAGCCGCCGCGCGAGGAGCAAGATATCCTCCTAAACTCATTCCAACCAAAACCGTTTTAGAGGGTTTTGGATGAGAAGCAAGGAAAGTATCAAGCACTGCTTTCGTAGGTTTTTCCCATTCCGGAGTAAATCCCAAATTTTGTTTTCTTAAAACAGAACCTTGGCCTGGCCCTTCGTAAGTAAGTACACTAAATCCTCTTTCATAAGCAGCTCGTACAAGACCAAAATATAATTCTTCTAAGGTAGAATCGAAACCTCCAACAAAAACGATTAGAGGTTTTTTATCCGCACCTGCAGGCCCTGGATAATAGATCGCATTTAGATGGTGGTCTCCATAAGGAACTTTGATCTTTTCATGTTTTACTCCAAGACTATCCAAACCCTTGTGAAAAATTTCCACAGACTTGTCGAAAGCAGCAGGTCTTTTTTCATCATCAGGATCTAGGAAAAATTCAGCAGTTCTTAAGTAATTATGGGCTCTTAAATATGCCTGACCCTTACTCATTGGATCTTGAATCTTATCTGCTCTCTCGAGCACTTTATTGCCCGCATTCTCCCATCCATAAAACCAAGATTGAGGATCGCCTTCCTTGATATTCTTAACCGCTTCTAGAATTTCTCCAGTCTCTGCCCCATCGCTACGAGCATCGTTTAAGGCTCTTAAGGTTTGAAAATGATACGCTTGGTCATTAAAAAAGCGCCCCTTTTCAATTTTTCCGCAATTCCAGACCGAAATCAAAAATACCGTAAAAATCAAAAGTGAGTTAAATTTTCCAATTATATATCCCATTTAAATTCTCCAAAACATGAACTTTGTTCATATATGAGACTAACCAAAAACAGAATGTAAATTCAAAATTTGAACATTGTTCATATTTTATAAAAAAATGGAAAATACGCTTGTTGGCAAACCGCTCAACACAGAGCATTTTAAAAGATGGATCCAAAGAAGAAAAGTGTCCGAAATCCGGTCCAAGATCGTTCCATTGCCCGAAAGGAAAATCTTATAGAAGCAGCCTATAAGTTAGTAAAACGTAACGGATATAATGAGACAGGAATACGCGACATAGTAGAAGAAGCAGACGTTTCCATTGGGACATTCTATGCATATTATAAGGATAAAAACGATATCGCAATAGAAGTGATCCGAAAGTACAGCGAGGAATTTTACGGCAATCTCGCCGCGGAAACTATCAGTTCTCTTCCTGAAAATGCAGATATGACTCGGATCATTTTGGAAATTCTTACCAGAATGCGTAAGTCAGCTCTGAAGAATAAAAAACTACATAAAGAATTTGCGATACTTTCTATTGCAGATCAAACACTTGCAAACGTTGTGAAAAAAATAGAAAGAGAAAGGATCGGTACCGAAGTTTTCAAGCTGATGGAATACTTCGGCAAAAATCGAAAACTAAAATCTGATCCGGCGGCACTTTTAATCGCTCAAAGAGCAATGGACGATATCATAACGTATATGGTATTGCAAGGATTCGATATTCCGGATGATAAGATCCTAGAAGAAACTGCATTGATGATCGGGAAATATTTGGAAAATCCATAATTTAAAGAATTACGCCCACATTTCCCAAACTCAAGTCGATTCGATGCTGATTTTTATAACATCTGCCAGATTTCTGAATTCATCCACAATCTTTAGAATATCAAAATCTCTAGGCATAGCAATCGTAAGTTTGATCTGAGCACTTTTAGATTGGTAATCCTGCATAAAAGATTCAGAGACCAATCTTAACTTATTTCTTAATAATAATTCCTTAAACCCTTTTCGGTGGAATTTTTTCTGTTTCAGATCCAGAATTAAAACCTTATATTCGTATTTTCCGAAATATCTTTCTTCTACTAAATCGAATAAAACTAAAATGACAAGAGTAGCGACTGTAGTTAAAAACCCTGCAAAGTATAAACCTGCACCCACAAGTAAACCAATCGCAGAAACAATCCAGATAGAAGCAGCGGTGTTTAAGCCTTTTACCGTCAGACCAAACTTCATGATCGCACCCGCGCATAAAAATCCAACTCCAGAAACCACCTGAGCTGCAATTCTGGAAGGATCTCCTCCCACTACTGAATAATATTCAGGAATAAAAATAGATAATAACATCAGAACGGTGGATGCAAGACCGATCAAAATATGGGTCCTGAAACCAGCTCCGTGATTTTTGCCCTCTCTATTCCAGCCTACCGCACCAGCAAAAAGAATGATCAAGGCCACACGAATACTTACCGTGATGGTATCGATCGTTTTAGAATCCAGAATGGTTAGAAATTCCTGCATAATCCAAGGAATGATCTAAGGTTTCAGTCGGTAAACTTCTTTTAAAAAATCTAGATCTCTACTTAACAATGCAGACATGCGGATCTTATCCCATTTCAAAGGATTGCCTTCCTTGTCCAAAGCGGTCCCGCCTGCTTCTTCCAACGCGAGAACTCCAGCAGCAAAGTCCCAGATCTTGGCTCCGCTTAAATTCATGAATAGATCAGTCTTGCCCTCTAATAATTCTAAAAATCCAGCGCCGGTTGCCGCTAAGGCACGAGTTGCTAAAGTATTTTTACTAGCGCTTGCAATCCAACGATAGTCCTCGTCTTGGAAAGTATTATTGATCTCAAGAGAAAGAACAGAACGATCCAGACTTCCTCCTTTTTTCAAGAGGATCCTTCTATCATCGATAAAGGTCCCGATTCCTCTTTGAACAGTCAGATAGGTATCCTTGGCAGGAAAATAAATACATCCAACTTTGGGAGATCCATTTTCGATATAAGCTAAAATTACACTGAATTCTTTGATCCCTCTGGAAAACAAAGTAGTCCCATCTAACTCATCACATACGATAAAAGTTCCAGGAAGAGGTTCAATATTATTCTGTTCTTCCATTATTAGCGGAATTCCAGGAAATTCTTTTTTGAGAATTTTTTCTAAAACTCGATGAGAATCTAGATCGGCTTGTGTCAAAATCTGCATTGGATCTTTTAGATCAAATGTGGATTCTTTTCCGAATAATTTTAGGATCTCTGCTCCGGCAGAATTAGATGCAAATTTGAAAACGGATAAAATTTTAGAAAGATCGGTCATCCTAAAACAGAAAACGATTAATTAGGATTTTCTGTTTGTGTATTAGGAGCAGGCTCGGAAGTTTCCATATCATCTAAGATAGAAGGACTTTTCGGTTTCTTCTTCTTAGTTTCTTTTTCTTCCTTAGGCATGGAAATAGTCCTAATTTGGATATATTTTCCAAAAACCCAGCCTTGGACAGTTTCAGTAAATGCATCCTTATACTTGGTATTTACTAAAACTTTATAATAAAAGTCCTCAATTCTCTGGCCTTCAATCGGAATGATATAAGCTACTGAATGTTTGCTGATTACTTTTCCAACTTCTCCAGATTCCAGGTCACGGATCTTAGGAGCTCCAACATAAGGCTCTCTGAGAAGAGGAGTATTATCGGAAATAATAGTCATATATTTCCCGACAGCTTTTAACTTATATAATCTGGCACTGATCTCATTTACTATATTTTCTGAACTTGAATTAGCATTCAAAATTCTTAATAATGCAAAGATCGCAAATGAATTCTTTTGTTCTGTCAAAGTATCCAGGATCTGATTTCGAAGATTTGTTTTATCTTTGAAAGAATCTTCCAGAATTTTCATGGAAGTTCTGGTCTTATGCCTTCCTAAAGCTTCTACTGCTGCTTTTTGGAATTCTTCATCTTCTGAATTTAAATAATCTATAAATATACGAAGATCCTCAGGAACCTGGTAATATCCTAAACCTAAAAGAGTAGCTTTTACGATTTCCTTATCGTCAGACTTAAGACCTTTTTTTAAGAGAACTTCTCTTGCTCCGGGATCTAATGTTTTTCCCATTCCACGGAAAGAAGCTATTCTGATCTCTCTATCAGAAGACTTAGCCCCTACATAAAAATAATCTAATGAACTTCTGGAACCTATATCTGCAAGTCCCTTGTATGCCGCCTGGCGCACCCATTCTCCATCTCGATCTATCATTTGATGAAGGATCTTAACGCCCACTGGACTTTTTAATCTTCCCAAAGCCAAAGCTGCTGCCGCTCTAACTCTTGGGATAGGATGTGTCAGTCCATACTGTTTTAAGCGAGGGTAATTATATGTGGCTTCGCCTTCAAAAACCTTTAACAAACCAGCTTTTAAAAGGTCATTATAACGTTTGGTTTCAGGGTCCAGAACCGGCTTTTTAGGATTTTTCTTATTGGTTTCTTGCTCATCAGTTGGAGCCGGATCTTCAGTCTCCGAGGAATTATTCCCTAGGTCGGAAGTATTGTTAGTATCTTCTTGAGTTTGAGCGAAAATAGGAGAAAACCAGACTCCATAGGAGGCGATCAGTAATAAGCCTGGAAATAAAAATCTGAAATTCAATAGGGCAAACATTCTTTTAATCGAAAAGCAAGCTTTGGTCCAAGAAACATTTCCCTGTGCCAGCCTCTATTCTTTTTTTCGACCATCCGTTATCGGCCGTTTACCTTTTTTTAAGGCTGAATCCTCTATTGCAAGTAATGTAACCGTAAAAGTAATAATTTCTTTCCAGAACAGGATACAGATTTGCCATCTATACCTTTATATCTATAGAATTCGATCTTCTTACACTTTTTACAATCGGAACTGCTTGACTCTCTTTTTAAGAAATGGTACCGTCTAATTCTTAGAGAAGAGGCAAATTTATCAGTAAGCTCAGCGGAAACCTTTCCGGACTCAAGTCCAATCAGATCCAAAGACTCAAAAAACTCTCCGAGCGAAGAATTCGGGAAAATGTGATTATCACACCCGAAGTTTCCAGAACACTCACAGAACTTTCCTTCGAAATCAGCAGACAAATCGGAATACTAATTGATAGGAACGGATACGTAACTCACGTGATCGTGGGATCTGATAGTTCCATCGATATCCCTTGGTTAGATCGTATCAGAACATCCGAGGCCAGGTTACGAGGTTTAAGACTCGTTCATAGCCATCTCAAAGAAGAAAGTTTAAACCAAGAAGATCTTACAGACTTAGCTTTATTACGTTTAGATTATATAACTGCAGTTACCATGGATGACAAAGGTCTTCCCAGATCTTATTATTCCGCACATGTAAATCCTGAAGACGAAGAGGGAGAACCTTGGACTGTTCTTTCTAAAAAAGTCCCAGGACAATTGGAAGAAGGTATACTAGACGAAATTCTGGACATCGAAAGCAGGATGACCAGATATCGCAAAAATCTAAAAGATGCTCAAAAAGAGAATAGAGCCTTTTTAGTAGGAGTGTATCCTGAAAATAACAGAATACGTCCTCCTGCACAATCCATTAACGAATTAAAAGAACTCTGCAGAACCGCAGGAGTTCATGTAGTAGATTCATTCATCCAAAGAAAAAATCGTTTAGATCCTTCTACAGTATTAGGAAAAGGTAAACTAGAAGAAATCGTTCTAAAAGCGATCCAAAAGCAAGTAGAAGTATTAGTATTCGATCTGGAACTCACACCTTCGCAAGCAAAGAAGATCTCAGACTATGCAGATCTAAAAGTTCTAGATAGAACCCAATTGATCCTGGATATTTTTGCAAGAAATGCAACAAGTAGAGATGGTAAACTACAAGTAGAACTTGCCCAATTAAAATATCTAAAAGGTAGACTTTCCGAGTTGGATGATAATATGTCCAGGCTGACCGGGGGAATTGGAGGAAGAGGACCTGGAGAGACAAAACTCGAGATCGGAAAACGTAGAGTAGAAGAAAGAATTTCCAGACTAGAACAAGAACTTAAGTCCTTGAAAAAACGAAGAGAGATCGCAAGAAGAAGACGTAAGAAAAATGAGATCCCAGTCTGCGGAATCGTGGGTTATACAAACGCAGGAAAATCTACGCTGCTGAATGCGATGACAAATTCTACAGTATTATCCGAAGATAAGTTATTCGCAACATTAGATCCAACATCCAGAAGGATCCGTTTCCCGGAAGAAAGAGAGATTATCATTTCCGACACTGTGGGATTTATCCATGATCTTCCCCCAGAACTATCCAATGCATTTAAAGCAACATTGGAAGAATTAGGAGATTCTGATCTTCTCGTTCACGTAGTGGATGTTTCCAATCCTGAATTCAGACAACAAATGGAAGCGGTCGAAACTATATTAGAAGATTTGAATTTATCTGATATTCCAAGGATCTTAGTATTCAATAAAGTAGATGGATTACCAGAAGAAGCACGAAACGAACTTCTAAGAGAAGCCGATCTGGATACAATCTATGTCTCAGCAATCACAGGTTTTGGATTAGAAACTCTATTAAACCGGATAGAAGAAAGAATGTATTCACAAGCAGAGGCAAAACTCTCTAGCACTAAACTTTGGGAAGAAGATGAAGAATTGGAAGAGGAAACGGAAAAAACCTACGTTTAGCGCAGGTTTTGAAGAAGGTTAATTAAACTAGACCAGCTAATTTTTCTTGGTCTAAAGCCAATCGGATCACAGAATTGATATAAGTTTCCCTGTCCGATCTTCCGGTGATATAATCTTGATACACGGATTGCAAGAGCAAATAAAACATATTCTTTCGGCCCCTAAAAGAATGTTCGGACCGACTTACTCTTCCCATAAGCCTTTTTTAGGCCTTAGACTTTTTTCTTGCTCCTAGATCCAAACGGGGAAACTTGAATAAAGTGGCCATTCTTTCCGAAATACAGATCCGAGAACTAAAGAATTCCCTAGAAAATTCCGGTCTTCCCCACCGAGAAAATCAGGATTTGAGCGTTCATTGCTCCTTTAAGATCGGCGGGATTTCTCCCATCATTGTAGAACCTGAAACCCAGGACCAAATCCTAGAAACTCTTTCCATATTCAAAAAATTGGACCTGCCTTGGAAGATTTTAGGAGGCGGTACCAATATTCTAATCTCAGATCATCCTAATGATTTTGTGATCTTAAAACTTTCAGGCGGATTTAAAGAATATAAAGATATGGGAGAAGGTCTCTTCCAAGTGGGAGCTGCAACGAATACCACTCCAATCTTCCGCCAAATTTCTCAGAAAGGATATACCGGCGCAGAGTTCCTAAGCACAATCCCGGGTTGGACAGGTGGAGCAGTCATACAAAACGCAGGATGTTACGGAGGAGAACTTTTCGATCTAATCCAAGAAGTAGAATTCTTAAGAAACGGAGAAGTTCTGAAAAAAAAACCTTCTGAAATAGAACACGGCTATAGATTTACTGAATTCTTAAAAAGAAAAGATTCCATCATTCTTTCTATTCTAATCCAATTAAAACCTGGAAACTTAGAAGAGATTGAATCTTCTCTCAAAGAAAAAAGGGATAAACGAAATTCTTCTCAGCCCCAGAACAAAAAAAGCGCTGGTTCCATGTTCAAAAACCCAAAGGTATTCGACGAACAAGGAAAAGAGATCAAAGCTTGGCAATTCATAGACAAGGTAGGCCTAAGAGGTCTACAAATTGGTGGAGCTCAAATTTCTCCGGAACATTGTAATTTTATAGTGAATACCGGAGGAGCAAAGGCTTCAGATGTAAATGGACTTGTAAATACTGTACAAGAAAAAGTGGAAAAAGAAACCGGTGTACTATTACAAAGAGAAGTGGAATACTTCGGTTCCATTCCCTAATTCCAGGAAAACCAAATGCCAGTAGTTCGAGATCCTGAAGATAAAAAAGAAAGAATACTCACCTCTGCCTTAAGGTTATTCACCGAAAAAGGTTTTGAAGGAACTCCTATACCCGACCTAGCCAAGGATGCGGGCATAGGTGCTGGAACCATATACAGATATTACAAAAACAAAGAAGAATTGGTAAACGAACTGTATCGTTTCTGGAAAAATAAACTGAAAGAAACTCTCGCAGAAAACTACCCAGAAAAAGCAAAATCCAAGGACTTATTCGTTCATTTATGGAAGGCACTTGCGACCTTCTACCACCGTTACCCGGAAGCATTCGAATTTTTAGAGTTACACTATCATTCCCCGTATCTGGACCAAGCTAGCAAAAAGGCAACTGCCCAAACTATGGAGTTCATTTGTACATTTTTAGAACAAGCTAGGGCCAAAGGAGATATCAAATCAGACCTGGGTTCTATGGAACTTGTTTCATTATGTTATGGAAGCTTCGTAGGGATGGTGAAAATGGCCAAGGGCGGGTATATTCAGCTTTCAACAGAGACATTACATGCTTCTGGTTTAACTCTTTGGAAAGCATTGGCAAAATAACGACTCTTTGTTCTAAAATTCATTTCTTAAGAGATAGGAATTATTCCAAATTGGCATCTACCGAAAATGGAAGCAATATTCCAAGTTATATCCCAATTTATCATTTCTCAAATAACATCTCTTTCTAGTATGCTTATATAAATGATCGATAGTTAGGAGAAATCGTTTGTCCCTAGTACCCTCTATAGCTCTTCTTTGCTCAGCGATATTTTTTTATATTAAATCGGACAGACGAAAGCTCTCTTTAGCCTTCACTTCAATCGCATTCTTAATGGCCTTATGGTCGATATTATTATTCTGCTTAGAATCAGGACTAAATCTTGAATTTAAATTAGTGATAATGGATCTAATACCGATTCCTCCCCTTTTCATTCCTTATTTAGTTAACTATATTATTCGAAACTATTCAAATCCAAATAACTTAACGCCAGTCCCACGTCCTTTTGCGATTGCTCACGTCCTTGCAATTATTGTATTTTCTATATTTTTTGCTTTGGGGATAGAGTCTCCTTTTGCAGTTAATGGATCTTCATTTTATTTTCAAGGAGGATTAATTTATAATCTTTCTATATTCTATATTTATACTGCGCTTGCTTGGGGAATGGGTAGAATTGTTTATAATATGTTCCAAGGGAATTATTTTGAAAAACTTCATTCTATTTATCTTTTCACAGGAATTTTATTTTCCTGTCTCTTCTCCATCGGATTTCTTTTATTCAGCTCTTCTGAAGAATTGATCCATAATTCAATCTTAGCAATTGGATTAATCTTCTTCTTATGGTTTAGTTGGATACCTGTCACAAAATACAAATTATTTAATGTGGACATAGAGGACTTCGGGAAAGATCTCAGAAGTCCTAGAATTTCTTCTGTTGTTATAACTATTAATCGATATCTATTAAATAAGATCGATCCAATCGGATATAAAGAGATCTGCGACAGATACGAAAAATTAAAAGCAGAGGAACTCAAACATATTCATATGTCCGGCATCCAACGCCTTTTATTAGGCAAGGTTTCCCCATCTGAGTATTTAGCAGAAGCCTCAGAGAAGATAACAAAATTATTTTTTCATTAATCTCTATAGCGGAAAGTTTTAGTTCTAACTAATCGTATACTTTTTTTTCTAAGCTCAATAATTGTTTATATGCTAGTTCATAAGAGGAACGAGGTAAATTCATAGTAAGTGAAATTGCAGATCGTATCTCTTTATTTTTCTTTTCTTGCAATAACTTATGACACAAATTGATTATCAGTTCTTTATCGGCAAACTCCAATTTTAAAGATAAATCAATTACCCTTTTCATTTGAACGTCTTCCTTTATTTTTTGCGACTTAACAAGTTCATTCACTTGGTTACCAAAAATTGATAATTGTTCTTCGGCGCTAGCCTGCCAAATCCCCTTGCCAGTCTTAACGTAGATTTTTGATATTCCTAGCTGAATTAGGACCTCATTTAAGACCAATTCCTCTATTCTATCATCGTTTCGTGCCCATCTTTGAAATGTATGCTGGGTAATATTTACTTTTTCGACCGCTCCTTGGATTCCATATTGCTGTACTGCGTATAACAGCCGTTTACCCTCAGATCCTAGGGCACGGGCGGGTTTTAATGCTTCAGGGTCCTTAATTTTCTTCATTTTTGAACCTTACACAAAAAGTACTTTTTGTACTTTTTTTTACTTGATTACGTATATTTTGTATCATTTATGGAACCGGATGAAATCTAATGGTGCGAGCAAATTTTATCAATATTTTTCACTACTGTTGCCTAATTTCAGTTTAGTTAATTATTTTTTGATTTGTTACTATAGGTTTAGAATGCCGGTTCCGGAAAACTAATGTTATAGATTCTTGGACTATTACAATCCTTGTTCTAAATAATTCAACCTTCAAAATTGAATTAGTAAATTATTTTTTCGAAAAATATAAAATCGGCATATTTTAATTCGGTACTGAGAACAAATAATAGGAAAATTATATTTTTTCTGTTATTGATTCAAGTATTCAAATTTTCTAATAGTTTGTCGCACCTCTGATTCCACAAAAATAAACTATAAAGACTGAACTCAGAAAACTCTTAAGAGTAAATAAAGTAGTTTAGGAAAATTTGAAATGGTTACCCGAATGGAAAATAGTTCCTTGATAGAAACCCAAAATATTTCCACAGATCCAGAATTCACACCAGATCAGGATCCCGTATACCAAACAGATAAGGAACCTCAACTACATAAAAAACAAGATGAGTCCAGAGAAAGGATCATACGTTCTGCTCTTAAATTATTTGCAGAAAGAGGATTTTTCGAAACAAGGATCCCTGAAATTTCTGCTCACGCAAAAGTTGGAGTCGGAACAATGTACCGACACTTCCGAAACAAGGATCATTTGTTTAATGAGGCATTTCGGATCTCAGTCCAAGAATTTTCTAAGTTCTTAGATAGATCCATCTCTAAGAACTTATCTCCCAAAGAACAATTTTTCGATTTTTGGAAAGGATTAGGATTATTCTCTCAAGGTAAATTCGACCAATTGATCATGATAGAAAGAAACCTATCTTCTTATATTCTGGATGAAGAAAGCACTAAAGAAGCAGAGACTTTAAAACAAAACATTTCAGAATACTTTGAACCCACTCAGGATGATAAAAACCTAAGACTACTGTATCCTTCTCTCATTTTAGGTTCCTTTACCGGGATCTTACGTTTTCACAGGATCCACGAAAATAACATAGACCCTTCTCTTTTGGAACAATCTGCCGAGATGTTATGGGAAGGATTTTCAAAGGTCCGCCAATCTCCAAATTCTAAAAAGAAAGAAAAAAAGCCCTAAATTCAGAAATGAGATAGTTTTTTTGTCGGAGGTTTATCTCAAATAAGATAAGTAAAATAAGCGTAAAAAACTTATTTACCAAGTAGAAATAGAACTTAGGATAAAATCGTCCTTTTGATATAGTAACGGGATTGGTTTAGGGTTATATGCGAGCTCGATTTTTGATATTTTTAGTCGGATTCGGAATGTTATGCAAACCAATAGATGTGCATAACCCTGCTATTCCATTTTCGGATGCTTGGTGGGAAACCACCTTTGTTCGCTGTATTTTGGGAGAATTGGACGTTTGTCTCCCAGGACCTGTGATTACCGGAAATCTAAGCGCAAAATTCGTAAGCAATAACGCAGGGGCTATTAACTCTTCCGATCTTACTTGGAGATCAGATACCGATGGGCCTTATGATGTCCGGATCGACGCCGGTTCTTGTACAAGCGGGGCAAGTTTAATTACTGGAACCGCTATAGCAAACACAGACAATCTAGCCACAATCGCCGCTAGCATTCTTCCCTTTGGAACAAGTTATGTTCGAGTTTGTGTTACCGATCCTGAAGAAGATGTAACTGGATCTGGGATTTTTCGGATCGTTCGGGATGATACTTATCCTACAACGAGCACAAATCCTGTGGCAGGTGCTTATAATTCTTCTCGAAATGTTTCTATTATTTGTTCAGACACTGGAGGCGCTGGTTGCGATAAGATCTCGTATGTTACTGATACTTCTACCCCAGATATTGACGGAGCAACTGGGACTATCAATGTAGGAACTCAATATTCTACTCCTATCAACGTTCCTGCAAATTCCACTACTTCATTTAAGTACGTTGCAAGAGATAAGGCGGGGAATGTAACCTTAGTTGATAGCGCCGATATATCAGTGGATACTGTGACTCCTACTATCTCCGCTACTAATCCAAGTAACGGTGCGACTGGAGTAGCTCTCGCTCCAGGATCAATCAGTTTAAGTTTTGCAGAACCGATGGACACAACTCTCACCATGTCCATGACTACAGAAATTTATAATGGAACATCTTGGGTAACTATTCCAAATAACAATACTATATTCGATTGGCAGGATTCCCAAACTTTAGTCATTACGATCAGCTGGACATACTTTCCGGAAGATTCGCAAATTCGTTGGACTATTCCTTCTAGTTCCTTGCAAGACTTAGCAGGAAATGGTGTCTCACAACAAGCCTCTTTTACTACCATAACCGGTGCTGCAATCACGGGAGCCCAGACATATTCCGGCCCAACTGCACATGGAACTTATACGGCAGATATTACTACTACGGATACTTCTACAGGTTTAGTTTGGAAAACTTGTTGGGAAGGAAGAATGGGGCCTGGTTGTGCTACTGGTTCAGCCACAAATTCTTCTTGGGCGGACGCGGTAGACGGATGCGCCTACTTAAATTACATCCATGGTCCTGGAATAGGATATGCAGATCGAGAAAACTGGAGACTTCCCAGAGCTGAAGAATTATATTCTTTAGTGGAAGGAGGTGCCGATCCATACATAAATACTACTGCATTCCCAAATCCGGTATCTCCAGCAACTTGGACATCATCCAGAGGTATTGCAGGTTCTCCACTGGAGCAATTCGGGAGAACAGTTGTATTCATGTACGGAATTTTAAATGAATTCGATAAGAGCCTAAGTTATGCGTTACACTGCGTAAGCGATTGATCTTACTTCGCTAGTAAACTAGGATGATATCCTTCCGGAGTTTCGTATCCCATAATATCGAGGATCGTAGCTGCAACATTCGCAAGTCCAGGGTCCTGTAGATCTGTTCTTAATTTGATCTTGCTTTCTGGATCCAAAACACTGAAAGGAACAGGATTTAAGGTATGAGAAGTTTTAGGAACAGGTTTGCCTTCTTTGTCCTTCTCCAAATTTCCTTTTTTGTCTAGTTGGTACATCTCGTCCGCGTTTCCGTGGTCTGCACTCACCAATAGAACTACATTATTTTTTTTGCATGCTTCTGCAAGACGGGCCATACATCCATCTAGGAATTCCATTGCCTCGACAGTAGCCTTGTAATTTCCAGTGTGACCTACCATATCTCCATTTGGAAAATTGATCCTATAGAAATCGGAATGGTTCTCTCCTAAAACTTTTTCAAGTTCTGCTGTGATTGCCTGTGCCTTCATCTCAGGAGTTTGGTCGAATGGGATTACATCGGAAGGAATTTCCTTATATTCTTCACTCTTGGAATCAAACTTACCAGAACGATTTCCATTCCAGAAGAATGTTACGTGTCCATATTTCTGTGTTTCGGATAATGCGTATTGGCCAATCCCGGATTTAGCCATATACTCACCTAAGGTACGATCAATCGCAGGTGGGCTCACTAAAAAACGTTCAGGTAATTGTAAATCTCCGTCGTATTGCATCATCCCTGCGTAACATACTTCCGGAAAATTTCCTCTATCGAATTTGTCGAAATTTTTCTGAGTGAATGCTTGGGAAATCTCGATTGCTCTATCTCCTCTGAAATTTGTAAATACTACTGAGTCCCCGCTTAGAATTTTTCCTAGAGGTTTTCCAGATTCTTCTACTACGAAACTAGGGAGATACTGATCAATTACTGCTGGATCTTCTTTTCTAAATGTTTCGATCGCAGTTTTTGCATCCGGAAAGGTTCTACCTTCTCCATGAACATGGATTTTCCATCCTCTTTCTACCATGGACCAGTCAGCTTCGTAACGATCCATAGTGATCGTCATTCTTCCGCCGCCAGATGCGATTTTTATATCGGCACCTTTAGATCTGAATGTGGTCAGCCATTCTTCAAAAGGATTCAAATATTCTAAAGCAGACTTTTCAGACACGTCCCTTCCATCTAAAAGAATATGCAATCTGATCCTTGGGACCTTCTCCTTTACCGCCGCCTCAATCAAAGATTTTGTATGATCGATATGTGCATGAACATTTCCATCGGAGAAAAGACCGATAAGATGCAAAGTGGAATTTTTTGTTTTAGTATTTTCTATAATTTCCTTCCAAGCTTTTCCTTCGAATAACAATCCTTTGGCGATAGAGTTATTGACTAACTTAGCTCCCTGATCGAAAATACGCCCGCAGCCTAGTACATTATGACCTACTTCGGAATTTCCCATGTCCTCGTCTGAAGGCATACCAACAGCGGTTCCATGTGCTTTTAATAGTATGGTGGGAGATTCTTTCCAAAGTTTATTTAGAAAAGGAAGATTGGCACCTGCAATCGCGTTCCCGAATTCGGGTCCTTTAGGAGTATAACCTACGCCATCTAAAATTACGAATAATAGCTTTTTGGGAGAGAAGGGAGTCTTTTTCTTCAGTTGCATTCTATTCCAGGAAAGCCCTTCCCCATGCTTCGTCAAGAGGATTCAGATAAGGACTCGGTATTACATCCTTCGGCCTATGCAGGTTTTATCGAAAAAGAAGCAAGATTTAGGTTTTTCGGTGGAAGCGTTTAGAATGCATTATATGATGGTTTTGAATATCCTCAGGGATACCTATATCTTTACTCAGTTGCTTCTCCGCAACTATATGCTAAATTCTTAATATTTAATTATTTATAGACAAAGATGAACGCAAAAGGTCCCAAACCCTTAGATCCGAACACTGGCAACGTAGCCGTTCCTAACTTCTTAAAAGTTAAGAAGTTAAACGAAGTAGTGAGTTACTACATGAACGACAAGATAACTCACTCTGTCTATAAAGCCATTTCTGCGGCGACATCTTTCAAGAATGTTAAAAAAAGACAATTATTCGAACCTCATCATAAAGTTCCGGAAGTTGGAGAGTTGGGTCCTAAAGACATTGACCTTCATTTAAAACGTCTGCTGGAAGACGGCACAGTTTCTCAACTTGCATATTTGATTAGCGACAGTACGGAGAAACAACCGGAAGCACTTCCTTGTTACGCTTCTTTTCCTGAACCGGAATCTTTAGATCTAAGTAGGATCTATCTGGAACTTTTGGATTATTCTGTTTCTGCTCTTTTAAATTATCTGGATCGAAAATCGGAAACAAGCAAAACTCTACTTTGGGAAAATTTAGAATCTGATCTTGAATGGGGAGCCAGGAAAGAATCTCCTTTCCCACAATTATTTTTATATTTAAGACAAACATTTCATAATGAACATTTTCGAATTCCACCAAACCCAGAGTTTGTTAAAGATTTTTTATTCGAATTAGAGGACGATCTTCACAAAAAAGGAAGAGTTATAGATGTTCCCGGATATGGATTATTCGGGATCAAAAATTCCAAAGAAGCAGTCCAGATCATGGATAACGTAGATGATTTCATTCAATCAAAAGGAACAAAACAATTACGCCATGTTCTGATGGACGAATTCCAAAAGACCGCTATGGAAGAGAAATTATATTATTCTAATACTTCCAATCCTGAAACTACAAAATTCAAAACAGATAGGGCAGAAGCTTTCGCGAGAGCTTTACCTGGCAGTCCAAGTCCTGGAACTCCCGGAATGTTAAGTGTTGTTTTGATCCGTAGCCTTGCTGACCTTGCAGAAAAAGAACTTCATAAACAATCTTCTGAAAGAGATCGAAATAGATTCCATGATATTAAAAGGAATCTTCTCTCTGAATCCGGTTCTTGGGAAAGGAAAGTCCTATTAGTTCCTGACAAAGAATTCAAATCTTATCCGGAAGAATTAAAAAGAATGTTGATAGATGATCTGGAGATCGGTTATTCCACTTGGGAAACAAAAACCACTACCATACATGCATTCTTTCATAAAAACGCAAATAGTGTCAGACAGATCATTCTGAGTTTGGGGGCGGCTACAAACGTAGAAACTTGGAAAATTCTATGTATCAGACAACTTGTAGAATCCAACGAACCTCAGATCAAATCGATATTCAGAGAGCCAGATCTAGTTAAGGCTTACGGTAAAGTATTAAGAAAAGGTTATTTAGATTATTTCCCTTGGTATTATGCTATTTTAGATCTTTTAGGGATTGGAAGAATATTCCAAGATGTATTCTTCGCCCAAGCAAAAGAAAAGATTAAAGGCCAACAAAACCAACTTAAAGCCAGAAACCACGAAAATTCTAAAAAAGAAGAACAAGCAAAGATCCAGGAAAAGATCAAAGAAGAAGAAAAGATCCGCTCTGCGGAACAGAAGTCTAAAATTTCTTCTGCAATGGATGAGTTTTATTTCAAACGAAGCGTTCCACCTACAGCATCTGAGATACAAGGAAATGTGGGCGAATTCGCTGCAGACCTATATTACCAAATCTTAGATCGGGAAAATTTCGTTTTTATCTCTTGGGATAAAGGAAAGGAAAAAATGGACCAGATCCTTTGTTATCCTGCAAACGAATCTTTCAGAAATAAAGCTAGAGAATTACATAGAATCCTATCCGAAAGGATGGAAGTCCTACAAAACAAAGTAAGGACCGCAGAAGAAGAAGATACCCGAAATAGGATCTCAAAAGTGATTAAACATGTGGATGATTGGTTTGCATCTCACAAATCTTCCGCAGACAAATCAACTCCTCAAAAAGGGAAAATGGATTCGGATGATCCTTATGAATCCTTCCGGAAGGAAATTGATAAATTAAGGAAAGTGGATAAACCCTAAAAAATCTGTTTTTTCTAAAAAAGTGAGCAAAAACTCGCAATTTGGTTTGTGATTTCTAAGAAGAAACCAAGCAAACCCGGAACTATGAATTCGCATCCAAAGATCCCTTTCAGACTTCTCCCGATCGTATCGTTATTTTCCTTATTCTCTTTTTGCAATCAGGCAAACCCGATCAATTTGGACGGCAGCAGCAGTGCTGCCGGCGTTCTTTTGAATGTTGTTATTCCGAATATCATCGGAGCAGAGATAGTTCCAGAAGGCCTTCCGCAACTTTCTTCTCAGGCAATGTTTGATGCTGGAGATACTTACATAGATCTAAATTTTTCCGAAACAAGCACAGTGGACGAAAATTTTAGTATGACAGTCGAAAGCTATACAACAGTGTATGAGCCCCATTTTATCGGGTACAATACATTCACTCTTCCTGCAAATACGAACACATATTCGATTGGTTTTTCTTTAGAAGCAGATGATGACAACTGTTTGGATAATGCAGCAAGCAAGTTCAGTTTCAAAATTACGAAAGATTCAACTGGAGATAGTTTCGTTTATGATGTAAACGTAAAGGATGGAGATTATTGCATTTTTGCGTCTTCTGCCAAAACCCCTGCTCAATTAGGCGGGCTCGGTGCGATGGACAATCATTGCAAAAACTTAGCTAGTGCAAAAGGACTTCCCAGAAATCCTGCAAATTATAAAGCAATGGTAGGTGCTCTTTCCGCAACCTATGGTGATAGGAATCCGGGAGAATCATTATCATCTACTTCCTTCTTCAGAAACAATAAAAGATACGTTCGCAAGCAAGGGAATGGAACTTGGGTAAAAGTTTTTTCCATCTATGGCGCTTGGCCTCCAAGTTCAGATTTTGACAATCCACTGATCGATTCAGGACAATATTGGACTGGAATGCATTCAGCCTGGGGAAGAATGGACAATAATTCTTGTCTGAACGGCTCCGAAAGTTGGACAAATTCGAGCGGTTCCTCAAGCGGAAACCTAGGCACTTCGAGTGTAGTAACCGGGGATGCGGCCTATATGACACTTTCCAGCTGCGATTCTCCGTTGTCCCTGCCGTTTATTTGCGTTTATTCCCCAGATTAAATCAAAAAATCGTTCAATTTTTTTCCTGCCCGACTGTTTTCTTACTTTAAGGGGTATTATCCTCTGAGACTGGACGGGTGCGAATATGAAAGGATCTAAATCATTAAGGGCGGCTTTCATTCTATTATGTCTTACTCTATGGGTTTCCAAGTGTAATAACGCAGAATCCACTGCCCTGGACGGAAGTAAGCCCAGTCTAGCTGGCGCGATTACAATCGATCCGACTATTTTTTGGAATTTATTCGTTACCCTTCCCCCCTATCCTATAGAGCCCCTTTTGAACGAGGGAGAAACTACTCTTTCTGTAGATGAAAACGATGCGGCTGATATTATGTTCGCAATCCAGAACCCACCTACTGACGGAAGCACTATCCGATTCAAATTTTATAAAAGTGATACTATTACCTTTGTAACGGACTATAACCCAGATCAAGGGGGTTACCAGAATTATCTTACTGTTGATTTCGGACCCGATCCTCAAAATTCAAACTTCGATTATAAAAGCGGATTTCAGATCAATTCACTGGAAGACGAGAACTGTTTGAATAATTATTATGATCTTGTTGCAGTAGATGTATCCTCAGGTTTATCCCAAACTTTCAAAGTAAAAGTAAACGACTCTGATAAATGTATCTTCGTAGCCACGAATAACGGAGCAGGTTACGCAGGAAACTTTGCTAAAAAAGCGATTGATAATACAACTTTTGCAGGTCCAGTAGAAGTTGCTGATGATATCTGTAGTTCTAATATTCCTGATGGTGTGAACAAGGACGTGAATTATAAGGCTATGATTGCAGTGAGTTATAGCCCAAGCGGTAACCTTAGAAACCCATCTACCGATTGGGTATTCAGCAGCTTCCGTAAATACTATAGCCAGGGCGGCAAAAAGTTAGCATACTCTTTCAGTTCTGGTACTACAATCGGATTTGCAAATGCAGCTCAGTGGACAAATTCTCTAGGAACTTCAGGTAAAATTTGGACAGGATTTAGTTCCATAGATTGGACTACTGATACTCCTACTGTGACTCAATGCGCAGGCTTGGCTCCTTCAGGAGCACCTTACTCTTCCTGGTATTCTGCGACAGCAACTGGAACCCAAGGAGTTCTTTCCGCAGTGGATGGAGACTCAATTGCAGAAATGACGAATACAGATCCGGCTGTGGTGATCCCAACATTATGTTCTCAAAAACGTAATATCGTTTGTGTCGGACAATAGCTTATTAGTGATCCAATAATTAGCAATACCGCTTAAAACAAAAAACCCGGGTCACTTTGCGGTGATCCGGGTTTTTCTATTTTGAGCAGAAGTTATCTCCTAATCCAAAATAACTTATTTCCAATCCAATCCTTAATAACGGATCTCGTATTTAAGCTCTCCATTCCAGCCTAAACCATTTCCTCCAACAGTCATAGGCTGGTAAGAAGGAGCAAAGCTGAATCTAAAACCGGAGCTTGGTCCTTCTGCAATTCCTTGCTCAGCTTTTACTCCTAAATAATAGGAATAGAAGAGCTGCAATCCATACGCAATCCCAAACAGGTATTGGTAATTATTGGATTCTCCCGCAAGATTTTGGTAATGATTGAAGGCACCCTTGTTCACCAAAAAGGCTCCAATCAAACGTTCTGCTGTATTTGCAGGTAAGGAAAGGACAGGATCGTTCAAAGCAAATATGAAATAATTTCTTGCATTCTCTTCATAAGCCTTTTTGGCATCACCAAAGTCATTCTGGGCCTTAACAGCAAGGTAGGTTGCCCCTAAAACTGCTACAAATGCCATAGAAGCCTTAAATTTTTTGTCTGCCTTCCAAATCCCCCAACCTGGAACTACAGCTGATCTAAGCGAATAATCCCAGCGAGGCTTTTGGTACCATCTCTGGACTGTTAGTTCTTCCTCTATTTTTTTAGGTTCTTCTTTAGGTTTAACAGGATCCTTTTTCACTTCCTGCTTAGGGGTGTCTTTTAAGTTCAATTCAGCGATCTCTGTTTTTGGAACGGTTAGAACCTTTCCATCCACTTCGATCTGAACTTCCGTACGGGTTTGGTTTACCACTTTCCCTTGTATCACCTTTCCGTTTTTTAAGGTTAGGCTAGAACCAAAAACGGAGTGGGAAACAATTAGGAAACAAATTGCAAAAAGCCAACGATAAGGCATAATCTATCTTAAATCCCTTCGTTTAGGATTACAGACACTAAAATTGTCTGCCTATAACCGTTTTAAAACTGATTGCTTTCTACAAGAAAAAACCGAATTTACTTGAAAAAAGACCAATAGAAAAAAATTTCTATTCTACCGTGTCTGAAACCTTGTTTTTCGAAAAACTATACAATAAAAACAAGGATCACTTGTTTTCATTTATTCGGCGCTCTGTCCAAGATGAATCCACAGCTTTGGATCTATTGCAGGACACCTTTTTGAACTTCTTTAAACATTATTCCGGCAAGGAATTACCGGATGAACAGGTTTCCAGGATGATCTTATTTAGGATCTCCAGAAACTTAATGATCAACCATGGAAAGTCTTATTATCAAAAGAACGTTGCTCTCGTTGGTGAGGAAACTTCTTCTTTATTCGGCTCCAAAGGCCAGGGTCCTGAAAGTCAGGTCCTTGACGAGATGGAAGCCCAAAACCTCGGAAAGATCTTAAACGAATTATTAAGCACATTACCGGAAGAACAAAAGACTGCAATTGAGTTACGTTATTCCCAAGGTTGCAAATTGGAAGAGATAGCCTCCGTATTGGACTTATCCGTGTCCGGAGTTTCCAGGCTTCTGGAAAGAGCAGAAAAGCAGCTTCTACAAGAGGGAAAGAAGAGAGGCATCCAACCTTCTTCTTTTCTAAAATCCTAGGATTTTCGCAAAAATATGTATTTCGAACAATCGATTCATTTCGTCAAAAAAGCCATCCTCATTCAAAAAAATGAGCAAGGTACCAGTCTTCAGTTTGTTGATCCAACTGAGCGGGCAGGACAATGTGAACAGGCCCGGAACTAAAGGATACGGTAAAGAGGATGGAAAGAATGAACCCTGAATTCCAAACATTCGCAGAGCTCCTCAAAAAGTCTCTACCGGATTCTAAGGCACCGGACTTCGATCCAAAATGGATCGGCATGTCGCCTCGCTTCTCTGTGGAGGCAAATATCATGCAATCTCCTACTAAGGACAATGTAGTTCAACTGAGCGGCTCCAAAAATAAAGTATGGTACTTAGCTGCGGCAGCAATCTTATTCGTAGGACTTGGGGCCGGGACTTATTTCACTATTTTCAAAAAAGAAGCCGCACCTGTAGCCGAAGGCACATTGCTTAAAGCGGCAGTCGTATTCGTTAAAGGCGAAGCAAAAAATGTAAAAGAAGCTCCCATAGCATTACATTTAGGTGATATACTTAGCGAAGGCGATAAGATCGTAACTGGCAAAGGTGGATCGGTCGATATCGGTCTAACTGATTCCAGTGTGATCCGCTTAAAAGAAAACTCTGAGTTAGTTCTTAAAAGTTTAAGACAAACTGACTCTTCTCAAATCAGAATTTCCCTGATGTCAGGTAAGATCCTGAACTTAGTTGAGAAAGAAAAGAAAAACGCAAACTACTTCGTAGATACCCCTACTGTGGTGGCGGCGGTCCGAGGAACTTCTTTCGAAGTTAATGCTTCTGATAAAGAATCCTCCGTCTTTGTGGTCGAAGGTGCAGTCGAAGTAACTCCTTTGATCCATGACAAGACTGAAAAAGCTTTAATCACCGGCGGAATGATCATCGTGACAAACGAAAGAGTCATTGTGATCGAAGATACAAAACGTGCTCAAGCAGAATCTCCTGAATACGGCGACATGCGTAAGAACTTGAGCGGTCTTGACAAAGAAGTTTTAGCAACCACTCAAAACTTAAAAACTGCTAAGACCGAGCAAGAGCTTGAAGAACTTTATGATAAGAGTATCGAACATATTATCATGAAAGATGGTCGCGATATCAAAGGTGTTGTGGTTTCTCAGAAGAAAGGAAAACTGATCGTTCAAACCCTAAAAGGATCTTATATCCTGGATGAGAACTCAGTAGAAAAGATCATCTATTAAGAAATATTAATAGATAGGTCCTAAGATCGAACCCGGGTTAATCCCGGGTTTTTTATATCTTATAGCCCGCCGGACAGATCCTTATACGGACCATTCGCCTAATTTTTTATCTAGGGAGAAGGACCCAGCTCCTCTGAATAAAAGAGAGAGTGCCGCAGATACCGCGAGAATATGGTATTCGAAACCTTCTCCGCCTTTGTCCCCGAACCAATTCATAAAGAAGCCGTATTCTCTATGAGTGAAACCTGCTACTGTTAACGTGATTGCAAGTCCCAAAGCCCAGAATCTGGTCAGAAATCCGAATACAAAACAGATGGTTCCAACGAATTCAAAACCAATAACCAAAACTCCTAAGACATAAGGAGCACCGAAGGTTTCTGTAAAATAATCCATTGCTGTGTAAAACCCCGAACCTTCGAACCAACCCAATGCTTTTTGGGCTCCATGCGGGAAGATACAAATCGCAAGGCCCAATCTTAGAAATATAGGCCCGAAACCTTCTTTCGTTTGAAATAAATTATATAACATGCCGAATCTGCATTCTATAGAACTCAAATCCGGACATATTTCCATTCTAATTTATCTGGCCGAGACTAGAAGCTGGCTTACAGGGCAAAATAGGTTGTCGAAAGGGGTATTTCCGTAAATTTTGGCAATACGAACGCATCGGAAGGTACCTATGTCTGAAGAGACAGCCGAAAAGAAGAACAAAAAAATCAACAAGATGAGCGCCGGAGAGCTTGACCAAGCTCTGAAAGACGCAGTCGAGAAGATGAACGGGGAAACGAGCAAGTACGTACAACATCTTAAAGCGAGAAAAGAAGAACTCGCAAATAAGAAGTAAGCACTACTTTCAAAACCCACAAAACCCTCCGCGGACTCGTGCGGAGGGACCTCAATATCTCCAGGAACCATGCTACAATTCATCGATATCAAGCACCGGTTCGGTAGCTCCACACTTTTCGAAAACTTCTCCTGGCATATTAAGCCGGGCTCCAAGATTGCCTTAGTCGGACCAAATGGTTCGGGCAAATCCACCTTATTCAAAATGGCTGTAGGAGAACTAAATCCTGAAGAAGGTTTAGTAAGCCGCTCCAAACATACAGAGATCTCTTTATTCCAACAGATCCCCGATTTTAATTTTGAAGCTAGGGTAATCGATACTGCACTTTCTAAACATAAACATTATAATGAATATATAAAGCGTGCAGAGGACATTCATGCAAGAATGGACCGCACGGATCATGATTCTCCAGAATTCACAGCATTATTAGAAGAACAAAGCTCTCTAGAAGAATACGCATTTACTTACGGTGTCCATGAATTGGAAGCCCAAGCAAAAAAGATCATTGGTGGTTTAGGTTTTTCTAATGATCAAATGGAGAAGAAGGTAAAAGAATTTTCTCCTGGTTACCAGCATAGACTTGGGCTTGCAATTGCGATTTTGAATCCAGGAAACCTTCTTCTTTTGGATGAGCCAACCAACCACTTGGATCATGCATCTAAGGCATGGCTTGCAGAATATTTAGTAGATACGAATCGTTCTTTTGTTCTGGTAACACACGATCCTGAGTTTTTGAATGCGACTACTGAGACGATCGCAGAATTAAATCCGTCCGGTGTTCTGGAATTTAAAGGAACCCTAGAAGATTATTTCGAACATAAAAACGAACTTTTAGATAAGTTAAGACTTCAATTCAAAAAAGAAGAAGCATACTTAAAGAAAAGGACTGAGTGGATAGAACGTTTCCGTTCCAAGGCTACAAAAGCAAAAGCAGTCCAAAGTGTTATCAAAAGATTAGAAAAAAGAGATAAGGTAGAAGAGCCTGAGGATTCTTTCTGGAATTCCAAAACAGAATACAGGTTCAATTATACGCCTTGTGGTAATCTTTCTTTTAGAATAGAGAACGCCTCCTTTGCTTACGAAAAAGGGGGGAAGAATATTTTTTCAAACGCAGAACTTCATGTTTCTAATGGGGATAAAATTGCGATCATAGGCCCGAATGGTGCAGGTAAATCCACCTTTTTAAGAAACATATTAGGAATTCATAAATTATCCGAAGGTTCTGTCACTTTCGGACCCAAAACAAAGATCGGCTACTTCTCCCAAAACCATCATGAACATTTGGATCCTGAAAAAAATCTTTTAGAAACGATTCTTTCTGTATATCCAGATCTTCCGGATGTCGAAGCTAGAAAACTATTAGGTTATTTTTCTTTTAGCGATGATAGAGTTTTCAAAAAAGTGGGACTTCTTTCCGGAGGAGAGCAGAGCAGATTAAGATTGGCTCTATTAGTTAGATTCTCTTCTAATACTTTATTTTTGGATGAGCCCACAAACCATTTGGACTTGGTAGTAAGAGATAATTTGAAACGTGCACTCCAAGAATATCCTGGAGCAGTTTTGGTTATCTCTCACGATCCTGATTTTTTAAAGGATCTGTGCACAAGGACCGTTTCAGTTTCCAACGGAAAAGTAAAAGATCTAAATACCAGCTTCTCTGATTATCTAAAATTCCCTCCGGAAGAATTAGAAGCAGAAGGCGGTTTTACAGTCAAAGCTCCGGCCGAAAACGCTAGTACAGAGAACAAGAGCAGATCCCAGAAGAACGCTGATAAAAATCGGGTTAAAAAAATACAAAAAGAAATAGAACAAATCGAAGCTAAGATCGCTCTATTAGAAAAGAATAAATCCAACTCAGAGGAACTTCTCGCAGATCCGGAGTTTTATAAAAAGCGCAGTTATCAAATGGAATTAGACACTTATAACGAGACCAAAAAAGAGATCTCTAAGTTGACTGAAACCTGGGAAAAATTGCAAATCGAGATGGAAGAACTTACTTCCGTAGTATAAATTGATCCATAAGGAGACTGAATGAATCCGAAAGAATTAAAAAACAGATTAGATGCCAGAAAATCAGGAAGTGATGATTTTTACCTTCTGGATGTACGTAACCCGAACGAACAAGAGATTAGCACTATTGATGGAACAGATCTTTTGATCCCTGTTGCTGAATTACCTGGTCGCCTTGGAGAATTGGATTCTTGGAAATCTTCCGGAAAAGAAATTATAGTATATTGCCGTTCCGGAGCAAGATCTGCAAATGCCTGCGGAGTTTTAAAATCCACAGGATTTTCCAAAGTATTTAATTTAGAAGGCGGGATCCTTTTATATTCTGACGAAGTGGACCCAACTCTAGCTAAATATTAAGAATTTATCATTTACTTAGATAAAAACTTAGAGATAGCCGGAAGAACCATATCCGGCTTTTCTATATGAGGAAGATGTCCAGCATCCTTCACTAAAATAAATTCAGCGTTTAAAAGTTCCTTCACATACTCCCCTTTTTCCAAAGGAGTAGTATGGTCCTGATCTCCCCAAAAAACCAATACTTGCTTTTTGGTTAAGGCCAACTTTTCGAATTCAGGTTTAGGATCGAAAGAAATAATATTTCGGATCGTAGAAAGAATAGCTCTTCTAAAACCTTTAAAGCTAAGTTGGGTCTCATACTTCTCCACCCAGCCGCTCGGAACCTTAGAAGGATCTACAAAATCAGCAGAGATCCCTTTGGGTAAAGAAGGAATATAAACAACAGAGTTTAAATATTCCCCAACCAAAGGAACAGTCAGAGGAAATGTATTTGTCTTTGAAGTAAACGGATCTACTAAGATTACTTTTTTGATCTGATCAGGATGTTTAGAAACGTAATGAGCAACTATAGGACCTCCCATAGAAAGCCCCATTATATCAAAAGATCCAGTTATATGCAGAAAATTTAATAGATCAGAGATCTGAGTGGTAAACAGGTCCAGATTATAAATTGTATCCGGTCTGTCAGAATATCCTCTACCATACAGATCAAAACGTAAAACTCGGAAACCCGCATCCGTCAGTGATTTTTGAACTGGATCCCAGATAAAATAGGGAGTAGAAAATCCGTGAACTAAAACTACAAGATTTCCTTTTTCGGGTCCTAACAATTCGTAATGAGTCCAGCCCAAAGGAAGTTCTGCAAATTGTCCGGAAACTCCGGATCGAATTGATTCGTTTAATTCGATTTTTTCTCTAGAGCGTACGAATGGTAAAGCGGTAAGTACGATGAGTACAATTACCGCTAAGCCGAGGAGATATTTCTTTTTCATTCTTTATCTAAAAGAATTTTACGGAAAAATAAAAAGCCTTCGTCGAGAGGATCGCCGATCCCTCTTTTTTTCAACATTCCAGTCATGTCCAAAACAATGATCCCGTACATCCAGGAATACATTGTTCTTGCGAGAGAAGGATAATCTTCTTCTTTGATCTTGAATTCTCCCGATCTAACGCCCGCTCGGATAGTTTCCAAAAATACGCGGTAACTGGTTGGAAGTTTAGGGAACGCTTTTCTGTGCATATGTCCATGAACAGTGTTGAACATTACCTTATGAAGCTCTTGGTTATTCCCAGAAAAATCATAATAAGCCCTTGCGATCAGGGTCAATTTTTCGTAAGAGTTTTTTCCATTCAGTCTAGAAGCTCTCAGAGTTTCGGTTAACTGAGCTTCTCCCTGGGAAATGATTATTTTGATGATATCTTGTTGGCTTTTGAAGTGAGAATAAGGACTTGCAACGCTGCAATCCAACTTCTCGGCGATCCTTCTCATGGAAAGCCCATCAATTCCCTCTTCGTTCAATATATCCAAAGCCGCCTGGACGATGGATTCTTTATTTAAACTATTTCTAGTGCGCCTTCTTGGACGCGGAGCAGCTACTGCAGTCATAATTTTTGCCTACAGGACGATCGAAAGCCGAGAACGGCTCGAATATCGTCCCCATTGTCCAGTTATCCCAAAAATGGGCAGGATGTTCAAGAGTTTCCTTTTCAAATTAGGGGATTTTCCTAGTATAGGATACAAAAAAGATAGAAACGGACCCCTAGAATGAAAGCAACCGCCTCTTCCAAGGTTAAACCAAAGACCAAAGCCTCAAAAACTACACAACAATCACCCAAAAAAGCCACAAACGCTAAGAGCAGAACCCAATCCTCTAAGAGACATTTTCCAGCTCCTTGGTCGTTAACAGGAGAAGGATTCCTTTTTCCCCTATTCGGTAGGAAGTCCTACAATTCTGAAATGGCATTTTTAGATGAAGAAGATCGTAAGTCCTACAAAGGAGGACTCGGTTCCTTGATGTTAGTGAATTACGAAAGATCTGATGTAGGACCTTATCACGAACTTTTATACATCCCTGGAAATTTCGAACACAAGAACACAAATTATAAAAGGATCACTCGCATTTTTGTATCCAGCCAAACTTCTGTAGATGAAGGAATTCGTAACTGGGCAATTCCAAAAGAAAGAGCAGA
Organism: Leptospira koniambonensis; assembly: GCF_004769555.1. Taxonomy (NCBI): domain Bacteria; kingdom Pseudomonadati; phylum Spirochaetota; class Leptospiria; order Leptospirales; family Leptospiraceae; genus Leptospira; species Leptospira koniambonensis. The sequence goes on from NZ_RQFY01000004.1 coordinate 427,893, forward strand.
CTTCGTTTGGAAAAAAGAAGGTTCAGTGACTAAGATAGAAGTTTCCAGAGATGGAAAAACTTTTTTCAAAATTAAGATCCGTACATTAGGTTTTAATTTTCCTGTAAGCACTTCTATCCTTCCCTATGTACTTTTACAAAAAGCAGAAGATGGATCCAAACTAAGCACAGCATTTATAGGCTCCGGCAAAGGAAAATTTGCAAGGATAGAATCCGTTTGGTCTGATGAAACAATCTTTCCGGACTTTATCAAAGGTGGAGGAATGAAAACTGGAGTAGGAGCTTCTCCTTTTCATCTCACCTTCCCTATTGCAGAAAATGTAGAATAAGCTGAATATTCGAATTTAATAAAATACTCTTTATAAAAATCCTCGAGGAGTGTGCTATGAAGAAATTCCGTTTAGCGATTGTTCTTCCTTTTTTGTTTTTATTCTTTTCCGGGTCTGCATTTTCCGGAACTGCTAAGCCTCAGATTAAAGATTTTAATTTTGAGGTTGGAATGTCCAAAGTAGACATCACTGGACCTTCAACAGGGATCATGTTTTGGGGTTATGCGCAAGAAGGACAAAAGGGAGAAGGTATACATCTCCGACAATTTGCAAGAGCCTTGGTCATCAAAGATCCTAAAACAGGAAAAGTATTAGCCTACGTGACTGCAGAATTAGGCGGAGTTCCCCATGAAGTCCAAAGAGATGTAGCAGCCAGATTGAAGAAGGAGGTAGATCCTAATTTCAATTTAGCAAATGTTCTTCTGAACGCTTCTCATACCCATAGCGCTCCTGCAGGATTTTTTCACTATATTCAAAATTCAATATATACTACTAAGTTTTTTCCTGAATATTATTCAGTAATCACAAACGGTATTTTTCAGGCAATCAAAGAGGCTTATTCTAAAAGGGAAATAGCTCAGTTATTGATCGGAACTGCGACTGTAGAAGGGGCTGGAGTGAATCGTTCTTTAGTAGCTTACCAAGCAAATCCTAAGGAAGAAAGAGATAAGTATAATTCAGATACAGATAGAACGATGATCCAAATCTCTGTGAATACCAGAAGAGGAGTGATCGGGATTGTGAACTGGTTCGGGGTGCATACAACAAGTATGACCTTCGACAATCATTTGGTATCTACAGATAATAAAGGATACGCTTCTTATCTTTCGGAATTTGAGGCTGCAAAAAGAGGACAAAAAGATTTTATCGCAATCTTTGCTCAGGCAAACGAAGGAGATGTAACTCCAAATCTAAATCTGAACAATACCGGCCCCGGAAAGGATATGTTTGAGAGCACAAAGATCATTGGAGAAAGACAATATCTTGCGAGTTCTAAGATCTTAAATGATGATAATCTGAGAGCATTACCTTCAGGCCTTAACTATACACAGTCTTTTATAGATATGCCGAACTCAATTGTTCGTAAGGAATTTTCAGAAACAGGAAAGGACGAAAGAACTTGTTTGTCTGCTTACGGATATGCTTTAGCTGCAGGTTCTACGGAAGAAGGTGGAGGACATTGGCTTTTCCACGAAGGAATGAAAGACGAGGATAGAAAATTCTATATTGATTGGTTGGCAGCAAGATTACTGCAAGCTCCAAGTGATGAATTGAGAATCTGCCAAAAACCTAAAGCGATCCTATTCCCAATGGGAGAAACAAAACCAGATCCTTCTCTTTCTCAAATTTTACCCTTAGGTCTTGCTACAATCGGCGATTTTGCCTTGATCGTTTCACCTAACGAGGTTACTACGATGTCCAGCAGAAGGATGAAAGAAACAGTAAAAAAAGTTTTAGGAACTAAGATCAAAGAAATCGCTCTTTCAGGACTGACCAACGATTTCGCGGGATATATCACTACTAAGGAGGAATATTCTACCCAACAATACGAAGGTGGCCACACTCTTCACGGACCTTTTAGTTTAGATCTTTTTAGACAAGAATATTACAGACTTGCAAATGATCTTTTGCAGAACAAGACAAGCACTCAAGGACCTTTCCCTAAGGATCTGAGCACAACTGTTGTAGGCACTGATGTTCCTCATAGAGATAAGATCTCTTCTTTCGAACCTAAAATCAAAACTCCGAATGAGAGTATTGCAAAGATAGGAGAATCCGTTTCTTGTGAAGTGAGTTCCGTAAATCCGAACATCTCTTATCCAAAACAAAAATCCTATTTTGATGTGGAGAAGAAAGAAGGAGATAAATGGATCACTGCTTATGCGGATGCAAGCTGGGCCACTAAATTTTATTATAAAAAATCATTCTTACCTTTGTTTGATGATAAGATCCTACTAGTTTGGGAAACAGATAAGAATGATGTACCTGGAGTTTATAGGCTAAAACATTCTTCCTTCTATATTAATAAAGAAGGAAAAGAAGTCCCATTCTCCATTGATTGCCCCGAATTCGAATTAAAATAGTATGACTCGGAAACGGCGTAAATTGGAATGGTAGTACACCGTATTGATCTGCAGTTAATGACTGCGTAATATTTAATATTTTTAGGACTGGAAAAATGGAAGAAGCAGTTTTATTAGACGGAATCCGCACCCCTTTCGGAAATTTCGGCGGAACATTAAAAGATGTAAGCGCAGTTGATTTAGGAGTATTAGTTTCTAAATCATTGTTGGAAAGAACAGGAGTTAATCCTTCCGATATAGGTGAGTCTATTTTCGGAAACGTGGTCCCTACTGGAAAAGAAGCTATCTACTTAGCGAGACATATAGGACTCAAAACCGGATTACCTATCACAGTTCCAGCTTTGACCTTGAACAGACTTTGCGGTTCCGGAATGGAAGCAATCATACAAGCAGCTAAAAAAATCTACTTAGGAGAATCAGAAGCGGTTCTTGCAGGTGGATCCGAATCCATGAGTAATGCACCTTATGTTGTACGTAACGCTAGATGGGGAGTTAAATACGGTTCTGCTGAATTCGAAGATTCATTAGAGCAAGGATTAACTGACCAATACGTTGGACTCATCATGGGCGCTACTGCAGAAAATCTTGCAGACCAATACAAGATCAGCAGAGCAGAACAAGACGAATGGGCTGGAATTTCCCAAACCAGAGCGGAAAAAGCAACGGTAGAAGGTAGACTAAAAGAAGAAATCCTTCCTGTAACTGTTGGCGGAAAAAAACCAGTTACATTAGAAAAAGATGAATTTATAAAAGGTGCTGCTTCTATCGAAAAACTTGCAGGACTAAGACCTGCATTTAGAGAAGGTGGAACAGTTACTGCAGGAAACGCATCCGGTCTGAATGACGGAGCTGCTGCAACTATCATTACTTCTGCTTCTTACGCTAAGAAGATTGGTAAAAAACCTTTAGCGATCATCAGAGGATACGGACATGCTGGATGTGATCCTGCAAAAATGGGGATCGGACCTGCGTTAGCAATTCCAATCGCTCTTAAAAAAGCTGGCTTAAAACTTTCAGACATGAGCCTTGTAGAAGTAAACGAAGCGTTTGCTGCTCAGTATCTTGCAGTTCAAAAAGAATTAGGCCTAAATCCTGAGATCACAAACGTAAACGGCGGAGCAGTTGCGATCGGGCATCCGCTCGGAGCAAGTGGCGCAAGAGTAGCCATCACTTTAGCTTACGAACTTAGAAGAAGAAAGGCAAAATACGGAGTCGCTTCTCTTTGTATCGGTGGTGGACAAGGGATCGCCCTTATTTTGGAAAACCCGGAAGCATAACGAAAAAAGACTAGGTCCCGCTTGGTTTGCAGGACCTAGTCCAGTTCTCACTTTCCTAGTTTACGCTTTTATAATCTATTTTCCAATTCGAATGCTTCTGCCAAAAGTTCGTAAGAACGAACCCTGTCTTTAAAATCATAAGTGATCGTAGAAACCACTACTTCATCAATCCCGTATTCGTCTGTCAGATCTAAAATCCTTTCTTTAACTGTATTAGGTGTTCCTACAATCATTCGTCCGCGATTATGCAATAACCTGACTCTTTCCATATCAGAATATACATAAGGTTTAATTTCTTCGTAAGAAAGTATACCCTCGCTAATTCCTTTTTCAATATTTAAAAGTTGCCTGTCCATTACAGCCTGTAGCTCTTCCGCCTTCTCCTTTGTTTCTGCGCATAACACAAATATGCCTACGCTCGCATGAGGAATTGGAAGTGCTTCAGAAGGTTGGAATCTATCTTTGTAAGCTTGGATGCTCGCATATCCTCCAGTTGGATTGATAAACTGAGCGAAAGATAGAGCCATTCCAAAATGAGCCGCAATCAAAGCGCTTTCTCCACTGGAAGTTAAGATCCAAAGTTCAGGACAGGTTTCTGCGACAGGGATTGCTTTTACCTTCTCTTGAATAGAATCAGGTTCTGCATTGTCCGTCAAAAAATCTCGCAAATCCATCAATTGTTGGATAAAATCATTTTGAACAAAACTATTAGATGGATTTAATATAGCAGCTGTTAGTCGATCTCCGCCAGGTGCTCTACCAAGTCCAAGATCTATTCTTCCTGGAAACAAAGTCTCGAGCATTCTAAAGTTTTCGGCTACTTTGAGAGAGCTATGATTCGGGAGCATGATGCCGCCGGAACCCATACGGATCCCTTTCGTTTCGCCAGCAAGATGAGAGATCAAAACTTCAGGAGAAGACCCAGCCAGTCCCAAAATATTATGATGTTCTGAAACCCAATATCTGTGATAACCCAACCTATCAGTAAGTTTTGCAAGTTCGATAGTCTCCTGAACTGCTTGGGATGCGGTCCCACCTTTACGAATTGGAGATTGATCTAAAACACTTAATCGGATCATATTAGAATGCAGACTTTACCACTCCTCCATCTACTCGGAGAGCAGCACCATTTGTTGCGGAAGAAAGTGGAGAAGAAAGATATACCGCGAGATTTGCGATTTCTTCTACTGTTGCGAATCTTTGTAAAAGAGAAGTAGGCCTTGCGTTTTTGAAAAATTCTTTTTCTACAGTTGCGGTGGAAACGTTTTGTTGTTTAGCTAGATCTTCTAAAAATCCCTCGACACCTTCCGAACGAGTTGGTCCCGGTAGAATAGAATTTACAGTTACATTAGTTCCCTTTGTGAGTTCTGCAATTCCTCTGCCTAAAGAGATCTGAGCACTTTTTGTAACTCCATAATGGATCATTTCATTTGGGATCTGTATTCCAGATTCACTGGATATAAATAAGATCCTTCCCCAGTTCTTTTTAAGCATAGAAGGTAAATAAGCTCTGGAAAGTCTGACCCCGCTTAGAACATTCACTTCGAAAAAACGGATCCAATCTTCGTCCGGAATATCTACAAAATCTTTGGGTTCGAAAATACCAACATTATTTACGAGAATATCTACATTAGAAAATTTTGATACGATTTTGTTTACTTCTTCCTTACTGGAAAAATCCGCTTCCACTCCAAGAAGATTTGCTTTGGGGACTTTTTGCTGGATGGTAGAGATTGCCTCTTCTACTCTTGTCTTGGTCCTTCCGTTTACGATGACCTGTGCTCCTTCTGCCGCAAGGCCTGTGGCGATTGCGAGCCCAATTCCTGCGGTTGATCCTGTGACTAATGCGATTTTATCTTTGAGTTGGGTATCCATGTATTGTTTTCCATTACTTAGACGAGGCTAACGCAGTTCTAGGCAAAAAGGGTTTTGGCTGCGACTTAGCCTTAGGTCGGCTTCTAATTAAATATAGAGTTTCGAAGTAAGATATTTTACAGCAATTTTCGGGTTGTGCTAAATTCAAAAAATCTTTTATACTTAGGCAAGAAATGATCCTCAGTAAAGAAATCCAAACCCCTTTAGGAATACTTCTCGCGGGCGCCGTGGAAAAAGGTATCTGCCTTTTGGAATTCACAGAAAAAGAGAGGTTGGAACTCCAACTCACTCGTCTCAAAAAAGTTTTGGGAGAAGATATCCAACCCGGAGAAAGTAAGTTTTTCAGGTTATTAGAAGAACAGCTCCAGGAATATTTCGAAGGTAAAAGAAAAGATTTCGATATTCCTCTAGTGGTCTTAGGCACTGATTTTCAGAAAAAAGCGTGGGAAGCATTACATTCAGTAATTTACGGTAAGACAAATTCCTACGAGGCTCAGGCAATCCGGATCGGGGATAAAAACGCGGTCCGAGCAGTTGCAAAGGCAAACGGAGAAAATCGGATCGCGATCTTGATCCCATGTCATAGGATTGTTGGCAAAAGTGGAGATCTAACTGGATACGGCGGAGGTCTTTGGAGAAAAAAATTCCTGCTCGAGTTAGAGCAAAAATTTTCTGATTCTCCTACCTTACCTTTTTTCCGAGGTGAATGACAGATATTATACTCCCTGGGAATATAACGCCTTCGAAAGGAGACCACCCACTCTTACTTTTTATATCTTCTTTTTTGAATGTAGTTGGAGTTTCAAAATCTAGAATAGTAAAACTTCCGCAATAACCTTCTTCGATCTTTCCAAAACCTTTTCCGTATTCTTTAGGCAAAAACTCAGCTACAAAATCTCCAGGATTCTCTGCACAGATCTCTGAAATTTTTTCCAGAGAAATCCCTGCCGTCTTATGCAACCAAGTCACGAATAAAGAATAAGTGTCGAGTTGTGAAATACCGGATGTACCTTTTAGTTTTTCTTCAATAGAATGAGGAGCATGATCAGTAGCTAAGAAATCGATCCAACCCTCTTTGACTCCTTGGAGTAAAGCATCCTTGTCTTCAGGTCCTCTTAAAGGTGGATTCATTTGGAACCAATGTCGATTTTCGTCGGTGAGCATGGTTCTATCAAAGTATAAATGAGTAGGAGTCACTTCACATTTTACTTTGACTCCTCTCTTTCTAGCATCTATGATCTTCTTTAAACCTTCTTCCGTAGAATAATGGCATAACTTTCCGACCAGTTCATATTTTTCGATCAAATATAGTGCAAAGTCAGTAGCTAAAGTTTCAGCAATAGCGGGCCTTCTATCCTCATGATATGTTTCGTTTTGGCTTTTTTCTAAAATTTCAGGATCTTCACAATGAAAACTAATATTACATCCTTTGTAATGACGGATCGTTTCTTCTAATTGCTCATTGGAATAAAAAAATAATTCTCCGATCGAAGGACCCATGAACGCTTTATACGGAACATGAGCCTTTAGAGGTTTTGTATGAGGACCTATACCTGCATATAAAGTGATACGAACTGGAGAATGATCCGCGAGTTCTCTCTTTTTAGAGTAAGTAATATCGTCAGTAGGAGGAATAGGATTATTAGGCATGTCCGCGATATGGATCACACCTCCATTGATCGCTGCATTTCCGGCAGATAAAAAATCTTCTTTGTATTTATGTTTTCCAGATTCATCTTCTCTTGCATGCACATGAATATCGCCGAAACCAGAAAAAATCGTAAACTTATCTGGATCAAATGCCAATTCCTCCACATTAGAAGATTGTAATACTTTGTCTTTTTGGATAGAAACTATGAGGCCTGTTTTTGGGTCCAGCTCCACTGTACCTATAAAAGAACCTTTGGAGTTTTGGAATTTTCCCGAAATTTTCCGGATTTGAGGAGCCATTAACCCAGTTTATCTCAGGCGCCTTTTTTTTCTATCGCATTCAAAAGTTTCGTAATTGCGGCAGAAGGTCCCTGCTCTTTACGAATTTCTATAGCAAGATCCCTGGCCTCATCCAAACGATTAGTATGATAATACATATCTGCAAGATGCAGATTGTTTTGAGCATGGCCCTCAGAGATTGATCTCAATTCTTCCGACAAACGGATAGCTTCTTGGATATCTCCCATTTTTTTAGCACAATAAGAGAGTATAAAAAGCATCTCAGGATCTTTCACGATGCCCATCTCTCTTAATTCTTGCGCTGCCATATAAGCAGTTTGATAATCCTTGATCTTCAATCCAAGTTTTAAGATTAACTTAGAACGAACTGGATGTGAATCTTGGCTTCCTTGTAGATCAGAAAGGAACCTTCTTAATTCTGAAACTGAACTGGTCTTTTTGATCCGATCTGAAATCTCTTTCCAAGATGAAATTCCTCCACCAGATTTGGACGGAGATTCACTCCGACTAAAAGAAGAATATTCAGAACTTGCCTCCGTTCGGATAGACTGGACCATTCTATTAAATTGATCCGCTAAACTTCCAATCTCATCCCAAGCTTCTGGATGTAGTTCTCTTTGTAGATCTCCTTCAGTAGCAAGCTCCAAAGCAGAATATAATCTATCCAAAGGATGGATCACAAAGAAGGAGAAAAATGAATTGATCGCGATAGAAAAAAGAAGAATACAAACTAAAAATGCAAGAACTGGCTTTTTCAATAATCCAGTCTCAAAAGCTAAAAATTCCTGATAAGGAATTCCGATCTCTTTTACTTGGGTTTTACCTGGAGATTTTTGAATTATAGAATAATAATATTCTCCCATCGCAAGTCCGGGAATCCTTCTAAATCGAGGCTCTCCTTCTGGGACAAGTTCCCTCATTTGATCCAATGTAAAACTTCGTAATGCCTCTCCTTCTGCCGAAGAATTTTTAACAGAGCCGGAAAGTATTTTTAAGAATAATGCAAACTTCTCCTCTTTACCTTCAGGAGAGATTTGTTCCAAAATCCCGTCTCGGATATCTTTAGGTGGAAGGCTTTTGATCTTTTTACGGACCTTCTCCAAACCTTTGGAAAAATTAATTAGGTTTTCAGAATATTTCTCTGAACCTTTTAAAGACTCAGCAACCTTTGCATAAGAAGGGAATTCTTTATTTAAAGCAGATGGATTATTCCAAATGAAGGAAAGGATCAGATCTCTTTTGGATTCTACAAAAAAAGAAGTCTCCAACCCGCCGGAAGCAGTTAGAACAAATCCATCATTGTCTTGAACAGAAAGTAAATAAGAATCAGGAGATAGATCCTGAGCCTTCAATCTTTCCTTTACTGTTTCATTAAAGGATTCTAATCCAGGTTGTAAGAATAACCAACTACTTCCTTGGAATACGAATAATAATAACAATACGATCCCAAGTAGAATGGGAGATCTAAGACTGAAAGCTTCTCCGGAGGCTCTCAAATGGATCAACCACGCTAGAAATAATGCAGTTAAAAAAATAGGATTCCAAAAAGAAAGGCCGATAGCCCTATCTATCGGATAAGCAATTTCTTTTAAATGAAAAAGTATCGTTGTTCCAAGAAGAAGTAAAAAAGGCACCCAAAGAGAAAGTGCCATTAGCTGAATATCTGATCTATGAGCTTGAAAACCTCTCCAAACACCGAAGAGCAATATTACAGAAACATAAATGATCCCGAACCAGAATATAATTCTTTCGTCGGCCCGATGGATTACGTCGTAAACTCCTCCACCAAAATCATAAACAGGTTTCGCAAATATTGTTCCTACTATATGAAGGACCAATATACTTAAGGCCAGAAAATATCCGGCGCCTAATAAAATCCTTCCTGTCTTTTCAGAAGCTTGTGAATTCAGTAGGAAAAAGTATAAACATAGATGGGCGCATAGTAAAAACGCAGAAGGTAAAGAAAGCCATCTATGTAAAAAAGAAAGAGGGTGAAAGAAAGAAGTCCCGAGTAAAAAGGAAAGCTCGAGTAACGCGCAGTATAAGAATACCCAGCCTAAATGTAAGGTTGTTTCGTATTTTTCCTTTCTAATTAAAAGAAAAAAAGCGCAGAGCCCGGAAAGAAGAAATCCGGTAAGATAACTGACGCTGGAAAAAGTTAAAACAGCCATGATGGTTCAAAGCATCATTTCACACAAATTACTGCGAATTTGTTTGTGCTGGGACTTGGAGAAAAGTCTCCACTGCCTAAGTTTACGGTCATATAGTCCCCTTTATCTCCTGCGGCACTCGTAGACCAAAACAATCCGATAGTTTTAACCTTCTTGTCTGCTCTTTTGGAGAATGTTTTAAGCTCTTCCTTGTCTGGAAGTCTCTTTCTTCTGGAAGAACAATAACGAACTGCATCTTCCCAAGCAACTGGAGATCCAGCTTCTTCATCCCAACCATGTTTTCCATAAACAGGGGTTTTATCCAAATATTCCTGAACGATAAAATATCCGAAAAATACGATCAATGCTACTGCGAGAAACCCAATCACTTTTACAAGAGTTCCCGAACTTCCTCCGGATTGTTGAGGAGCCTTCATTGGAAGTTCTTTCATCGTTTCTGAAATTTTAGTAGCTACAGTATGCTGTTGGTGACGATTCGGACGACCATGCTCCGGTCTTTTTTTCTGCTGATGCCCGCGGGTTCCTCCGCCTGGATGTTTGTGGGAAGATTCTTGTTTTTTATTCCCTGAGGTTTTGCGAGGAGGCTTACGACGGTTCGCCATAAAGTGGGTTATCCTTTCAGTCGATGGATTTGGACCTGTTTATTCTAAACGGTCCTAAACGAATTTTAAAATCGTCCGTAAAAGAATCTCTACCAAGACTAGCTCATTTAGTAAAGAAAAAACCGCCAGGTCGAAAGGAAAGCCTCTATACATACTTAAAAAAGGTCGAATGTTTCCAGTATAGCCGAAAGGATTGTCCCAGAATGCAGACGATTCGAATCGGATTAATTGGCGCAGGCACGGTCGGCTCAGGAGTTCTTAAAATTCTTTCGGAAGAATCCGCAAGATTCGAAAAAGAATACGGTATCTCTCTAAATGTACATACTATTTGTACCAGAACTCCCTCTAAAATCGCCCCTATTTCTAAATTATTTTCCAAAGTAAAAATAACTGACGATTACAAACAAGTGGTGGGAAACCCCGAAATCGATACGATCATCGAACTTGTTGGAGGTACGACAATCTCCGAAGAGATCGTACTAGGTGCTTTACAATCCAAACAAACAGTAATTACAGCTAACAAGGCACTTCTTTCCGAAAAAGGAGAGGTCATTTATAAAACTGCAGAAGAGAACCAAACAGAAATTGGATTCGAAGCTTCTGTTGGTGGTTCTATTCCGATCATCCGAGCCATACGAAATTGTTTGGCGGGAGATAAGGTTCTAGGACTTTATGGGATCTTAAACGGAACAACTAACTTCATTCTTTCCAAAATGGAAACAGAAGGTTTAGATTATAAAGAAGCTCTAAAACTCGCCCAGGAAAAGGGATTTGCAGAAGCTGATCCAAGCTTCGACGTAGAAGGTATAGATACAGCTCATAAGATCAGTATTTTAGGATCTTTAGCCTTCGGAGAAAAAATCCCTCTCCAAAACATAGTGGTCGAAGGTATAACAAAGATTACACGACTAGACATCGCATTTGCTTCTGATCTGGGTTATAGGATCAAGTTACTCGGCCTTGTAAGAAAATTAGATGGAAAGGTAGAAGCCAGAGTCCAGCCTGTAATGATCCCAAAACATCATGCGTTTGCAAGTGTGATGAATGAGACAAATGCAGTGTATTACAAGACTGCATTTGCAGGCCCGGGTCTGATCGTGGGAAAAGGTGCAGGCGCATTGCCAACTGCGTCCGCAGTGGTTTCGGATCTGATCTATTACAGCTCAAGACGGGGCAAAAATCTTCCGATGGAAAGGAACAGATTTCCAAAAGCCTCTATATCTGAAGCCAACCAAACAGAAGCTAGATATTATCTGAGATTTAATACCTTGGACCAGCCAGGGGTTTTAGCGGAAATTGCAAAAGATTTGGGAACAAACGGAGTATCTATTTCTTCTGTTCGCCAAAACGAATCTGAAAAGGAACCTGCAGAAGTAGTCGTGGTCACACATCCATGCGTGGAAGCTTCGATTTCTGCGTCTTTAGGAAGGATAGATGCTTCCGAAGTGGTATTAGAACCCTCGGTCGCGATCCGCTTAGAAGACAAATTGTAAAAGTATGAACGAATTTCCCTGCACATTATCCTTACATGAAGGATTCGGGGATTCACATTTGGATTTATTTTTGGATATTGACGGAATTTCTCGTCTAATCACCTTCGGAACAGTCGCTTCTTATTGGGAATTGCTCCAAAGTGGATCGAAAATAACTTTTCAAAGAAAGAATGATCACAGAAGGATCTATCTGGACTTAGAAGGCGAAATCGAAGAGAAAGGACGACTTAGGATACTTTACCGCGGATCCGCCAAAACGGATTCCAAACCGGAAGAAGTCTCCGGATGGACGGAATTGACAGCCACCATCAAAGATGGAACAATGATGCTTTAACGCGGATCGGGACAAAATGGCAAAAACGGAATTCGAAGGCCTTTACATAGAAACTAAAAGAGACTCCGTCGGAGACAAAGAAGTTTTAGTCGTCATCATGAACGGAAAAGTGACGAATTCAAACGCTTTCGAAATTTCCAGAAAGATCAATTTCGTTTTCGACGAAGGGATCTACGAGATCATCTTAGACCTTTCTTCTTTGGAATATATCAATAGTGTTGGAGTTGCGACGCTTCTAACCTTGATCAAAACTGTAGACCAGCATAACGGAAAGATCGTGATCGGAGGATTGAATCACTTCTTAGAGAATGTGATCCGATTGATGGAATTACCTAAAAAGGTAGCGATCTATCATACTCTGGACGAGGCCAAAACGGTTTTTAAATAATACTTTCTTGTTTAGAAAGAATATCTAAATATTCTAAAATACCTTTTGCAATGGTCTCCTTAGAAGCGGGACCAATTTCCTTTTTAGAACCTTCTTTTCCAAAAATGATAACACTTGTATCCAAGTCTCCAAAACCTTTGGAGTCTTTGCCCACGTAATTCCCTACTATAAAATCCAGATTTTTTCTTTTAAGTTTACCAAGTGCATTTTGGTCCAATAGATCTGTTTCAGCGGAGAAGCCTATACGTAGCACATCTTTCAGATTTTCTGCCTGGATCTTTTCTTGAACCGAAACAAGTATGTCCGGATTTTTGATCAGTTCCAGAACTAAGGTGTCGCTACCTTCTTCTTTTTTGATCTTGGATTCATTTGCATTTTTAGGGCGAAAATCAGCAGGTGCAGCTGCCATAATAAGGATAGAAGAAGAAGTAACTTCTTTCAAGACCGCGTCTCTCATTTCCAGAGTAGTTTCTACCTTTACAACTCTTGCGCCTTTAGGTTCAGAATATTTTGGCTCAGTCAAACCACGAATATAAACTACATCTTTTACTAAATGAGTCGCTTCTTCTGCTAAACAATATCCCATTTTTCCAGAAGAAGCATTCGAAATAAAACGAACTGGATCGATCCACTCTCTGGTAGGTCCTGAGCTTATTATAATTTTTGAATATTTAGCCAAGATAAAATATCTTACTTAGAAGTTTTTAGGTACTGTTCCAGGATCTTTTTTTGCATTACTGGAACATCTGCAAGTTTGCCATAACCTTCGTCACCGCAGACCACAACTCCTTCTTGGGGATCTAAGATAATCACTCCGTCTTCTTTCAAACGTGCTAGATTTCTTTGTGTGGCAGGATGAGTGAACATATTCGGATTCATTGCAGGAGCAACTAATACAGGACATTTCGCAGCGAGATAGGTAGAAGTTACAAGATCGTCCGCAATTCCATTCGCCATTTTTGCGATAATATTTGCGGTAGCAGGAACAACAGCGATTACAGCTGCACGATTTCTTGCATCAATATGAGCCATTCCCTGCTCATATTCATCTACCTGGACTTTTTTACCTGTAAGTGCCTCGAATGTGATCGGACCAATAAACTTGGTAGCATTCTGGGTCATGATCACAGAAACAGGATAACCTTCTTTAGTAAGATTACGCACAAGTTCGCAGGCTCTAAAAGCTGCGATACTTCCGCTGACTGCAATCAGAATATCCTTTTTGTCCATAGTACAGATCCAAAACCAATCTCGTAGATTTACAACTTAAATCGCAAAGGAAGAAGGAGCAGAAAGTCTAGTAAAACGAACGGTCATGATCTTATTCCCGTCCATTTTTTCTACGGTCAGTTTACCTTCGGGGATTGCGACTTCAGTTCCTTCCTTAGGCATATCTTCTAACTTCTCTAAAATAAAACCTGCGATAGTACGGATATCGTTTAACTCGTCTTCTTCGATACCTGTTAGGATCTCTTTTAATTCGTCGAGTTCAGTTTCTCCATCAATATCAAATGCATCGGGAGAATGTGATGGAACTGCATCTGTTTCATGATCGTCAGTCTCGTCCCGGATCTCGCCGAAAACTTCTTCCACTATGTCTTCCATAGTTAGTAGTCCTGAAACTCCACCATACTCGTCGATCACGATCGCCATATGTTGTTTTGCGACCCGTAATTTCTGGAGAACCTTCTCGATGGACATACCTTCTGGAACCACGATAGGAGGTTGCATGATTGTAGTTACTTTTGCTTTTTTGTTTCGTTTAGATTCAGAAAGCCAAGCAAGATAAGCCTGAACGTGAATGATACCTACTATATTATCAGTGGTTCCTTCATACACAGGATATCTGGAAAAATGATGTTCTGCGATAATAGAAAGAACCCCATCCATTTGGCTGTCCGCAGGAATTCCTACAATACTCAAACGATGTGTCATCACATCCTTAGCTAAATGTTCGGAAAACTGGAAAGTATTTTGGATGATCTGGAATTCTTCCTGATCAATATTTCCCTGTTTATTCTGCTCTTGGATCAAGATCATCAATTCTTCTGGAGAATGTATGATACGATGAGAATCTTCTTTAAATCCGATCATTCTCAAAAGGAAAGTAGTCATTCCATTTAAGAAAAACGTAATAGGGAAAAATAAATAATAAAAGAAGAATATAGGAGCACTTGTAACCAAGGCCATGGTTTCCGTCTTTTGGATCGCAACTGTTTTAGGAAGAAGTTCTCCCAAAAGAATATGCAAAAATGTGATCAATGCAAATGAGATCGCTACTGCAACGCCATGAACAGTTAAGTCAGAATCCGGATAACCTGCGTAGTGAAAAATAGGCTCAATCCAGCTGGATAGATAACCTTCTCCCACCCAACCTAAGAGTAAGCTTGCAATTGTAATCCCCACCTGACAGACGGAGAGCATATCATTCAACATGCTTGCCGCTTTTTTAGTGAGAGCGGCCATAGGTCTGCCGTCCCTGATCAATTCTTCCAAACGAGAAGGTCTGATCGAGACCAGGGCAAACTCTGCGGACACGAAAAATCCGTTGGCAAAGATAAGAAGAAGTATTACGAAAAATCCAATCACGTCCATTAACGGTAAGATCTTTCGAATATAAAATTTAGGCAGATTGCTAGATCGAAAGAATAAAACAAGGTGGGAAAAATATGGCTTTGGTCCGGAAAATTCCGGCTTCTACTGTCGGGGTCCATCTATCTGTGATACCATCCCTGAAAAACGGTGCATTGTCGAGTGTTTTGGAGACGAAAAAATGAAAATTTGCTCTTTTATCGAACCGGGTTTAAGCGGGTTATTCTGCATTTCGAACCATTTTGAGGACTCTGGAATTCAGATTTGGGTCCCCATTTTCATTTGCGAGTCTCTCTAATAAATTTATGTCGGATTCCGATTCTGGATTCCAATATTTAACAAAATAAAGGCGAGAAGTCCCTGCAGACAGCCAGAACCTAGCCCAGTCCAAAAAGTCCTCAGATTTGTCTCCCCAGCCGGAACCACTAAGGGAATCCTTTGTAAATGCAATTCTATCCGGCAAATTCCTAAAATCTAATCTACGCTTTGCCTTTCTGAAAGAAATAGAATCAGATCCACAGGACCATTCATAATCCCTAAGTCCATTAGGCGATTTAGAAGTCACTTTCATATTCCAAACAAGTAAAGCTGACTTCCCTTGGAGCAATTTAGATCCATCATAATATTGTAATGGAAAAGACTGCCAGCCTAAATGGCCTTCCCCTTCCGGAAGATTTTTAGGGAAAAGATTCTCACAAGCAGGTCCGAACACTTTTTTAGCAGAATCAGACTCGTCTCTTTTATCAAATCTTAGGAATAATTTAATTTCAGAATCAGGGAATTCCTTTCTAAGATATTCTGCTGCTTCTACTCCAGGTGAATTCAAATAAATTTGGATTTTATCCTTTTTAGAAAAGGATTCCATCGCACTTCTAAAAGCAGATTGAGCAGTATAGCTAGTAGGATTATCGGTATTCAGCTCTCTTGCTTCCAGCTCGGAAGAATCTCCGTCTTTATGAAATAGAAATACTCTCTTATCCTTTACAAAAACTGCAATCAACGGGTGAGTTAACTTTTTGAAATTTGCATTTTTAAGAGGATCTGATTCTTCCCTAATGCGGGAAGATTCTTTGGTTCTCATTTCAGACCAAGCAGATTTCCAAGGTTCTCTTCCTGGAGGATAAAATCCTTTATATTTAGAAATTCTATTATGAGTTTTAAGGATCGCAAGGTCAGGAGGAGAATCATCTTCTTGAAGTTCAGAATTTTCCTCATAATGGATCATAAAAGAAAGTAGATCGTTTGTATAACCATGTCTGGTATAAAAATCAATTGCAGAATTTTCTAAACTTTTACTTCCGAAAGAAGGAGGGAGATAATTTTTGATCTCAAAAGTTTTATCATCCGTATGACCTGAAGCAGAAATTTTAAGCGCCTGGTCTAAGAAACTTTTTACTCCTCTTAGATTCGAAGATTCCTTATGAGAAAGAAATAATCCATTCAAACGGATCCATTCTTCTTTATAAGAAGGATCTTCTTTTAAAATACCGCCCGCCTTAGTAAACTCTATGATCGCTTTTCTAAGATTATTCGTTTTTAACTGCAAAAACCCATGAAGCAATGTCGCGGAATATTCTACTCTTCTCCACCCTTTACTTTGTGCGAGAAAGCTCAGATCCATTGCAAGTTTAGAAGCTACTTCAGGTTCGTCTTCTGAAAGTATTTGAATAATTCTTAATTTAGTAAATAGATCATCTTCTGTCAGATTTTTAGGAGTGCTAACTGATTGTAGAGCATCTACAGCTTTATGAGAATTTTTAGATTTCCAAACTGCAACAGATATTAGATCGCGAGCGCTATTTATCGGAATCGGTTCCCCTAAGAATGGATGGAGTATCTTAGTAGACCAGTGTAAAAAATCTAAATTCAAATAATATTCAAGTGCTCTTGCAGGTTCACCTTGCAAATATGCAAGAGTTCCTAACTTCAAATATAATGAATTTTTATAAGCGGGAGCCATTTCCCCTTGTCTTTCTATTATATACTTTAAAACTTTTTCAGCAGAATTCGGATCCCCATCCACCAAATAATAATACGCCAATTTTTCGTAAGAATGAGAAAGCATTCTTCCACCTAAATTTTCAGAAACAATACCAATTTTAGAAAATTGGATCGCGTCTCTTGCAAATCCTAACTCCGAAAGATAATCTGCAATATTAGGAAGAAAATTAGATAAGAAAGGAATATGTTTTAGCTCCTTCTCCTCTGGATCAGTAACCCCAGGAAAAGGAGAAAGTATTCTTTGCAAATTTGTATATTCTCTATCATGGTTCGGATCAGAAAGTTTGAAATCCGCCATATAACTTCCGAGACGAAGCATTCTACAAAGTGAATAATATTGTTTTTTGGGAGAACATTTGATCTTATCCGCTGGCTTCTTATAAAGAAGAACGTTACGAGTAGATTCTACTAATTCTTTTTGGTAAGTGTCTCCAGCAGGAGGATTCCAAACTTTTAGGAAATTTTCCCCATTTGATTTCTTGGAGAAGTAAATATCTTGAAAATAAAGTAGAAGAACTTCTGCGAAGCCTAGATCTTTTTCCTTTCGAATAGAATTGATAAGGTTAGAAAATTTTCCGGAATCTTTATTAAGAAGTAAATATTCACCAGCTAATAGTGCAAATTCTGATTTTTGGACTGCATTCAGACCTTCTGGAAAGGAATTAAAATCAGTTTCCTTCGTTAGGACGTTTTTGCCATCCATCAAAAGATAAAAATTACCTGGAGAACCTGTCCAACCGTAATCATTACGGGTCTGAGCAGATAGCGATGTACAAAAAGAACAGAATGAAATTAATAAAAATGGAATATACTTGAAAATTAGGCTAATGCCGCCTACTTTACGAATATTTAAAATTGCATTTTGCAAGGGAATCGATCGCGATTTAAGAGCGGTTTATAGACCTTCTCTTTTTAAGTCCCGGCCCATTAAATCTCTAACAACCTCCTTCGGATTCTTATGCTCGTAAAGCATTTTATACACCTCGGTGGTTATTGCCATTTCGATACCTAATTTCTGGGATAATTCGAATCCACTTTTTGCAGTTTTAACCCCTTCTGCAACTTCTAC
This sequence comes from Leptospira koniambonensis, assembly GCF_004769555.1. Classification (NCBI taxonomy): domain Bacteria; kingdom Pseudomonadati; phylum Spirochaetota; class Leptospiria; order Leptospirales; family Leptospiraceae; genus Leptospira; species Leptospira koniambonensis. The sequence goes on from NZ_RQFY01000004.1 coordinate 446,057, forward strand.
CATTCCGCCTAAGATAGAATCCAAACTTTCTCCTTTTCCCAATCTGAAACCTACAGTCCTGTTTCTGGAAGCATCTCCGCAACAAGTAAGGATTAAATCTCCCATTCCAGAAGGTCCTAAAAATGTAAGAGGATCCGCTCCCAATTTGACTCCTAGTCTGGAAATTTCGGTTAATCCTCTGGTGATCAAAGCGGCTCTAGTATTCTGTCCGAATCCTAATCCGTCAGAAACTCCTGCAGCAATTGCGATCACATTTTTTAAAGAGCCGCCAACTTCTACTCCGACCACGTCTGGAGTCCAATAGGTCCTAAAATATGTGAAACTGAATATTTCCTGTACCTTTCTTGCAGTTGCTTCATTTTTAGATGCGATACTCACTATCGTAGGTACACGTTTGACCAACTCTTTTGCAAAACTAGGTCCAGAAAGATAAGATAATCTGCTATGAAATTTGCCTGGAAGTTCTGCTTCAAAAATTTCGGAAACTAGTCTAAGACTTCCATTTTCTATTCCTTTGCTTGCGGAAACGATGGGAGCCTTTTCCGGTAGAAAAGATTTAATCTCTTTTAGAATATCAGTGATTGCGTGAGAAGGAGGAGCAGAAACGATCATGTCCTTATCACGTACGGCTTCTTCTAAACTTGTACTTCCTTTTAAATTTTTAGGAAGATCTATGCCTGGTAGATATTTTTCGTTCCGATGGTTCTCATTAATCTCTTGGATCAGCCCAGAATTCCTTCCCCAAATGGTAACATCATAACCTTTGTCCGCCAGCAACACACCTAAAGAAGAACCAAAACTTCCAGATCCGATAACGCCGATTTGCATGAGATACCCTTTCCCCGACTAACCCTAAGGAGTGATGATCCTGACCTGGAAAGCCTAAACGGCAAGAAAAAAAAGCAGCAAAAACAAAGGCCTTTCCATTCTTATTTTGGTATAAAACAGAAATGAGTTTACCGACCAAATCCGCAGGATTAACTTTGTTCTTCCATGCTCGATTTGCGGAAACTTTCGGGATTCAATCTTTTAGATTTTCTGACGGGAAAAAATTCCTTGGAAGAAAAAGCCTTAAAGAGCAATTACAGGATCGCCGTTTTACTTCATTCTTTGAATAAGGTTCTGCAAAAAAAAGTGGTAGAGGGCACAGAAGATCTAGAGTCCCTAGTGATGGATTCAGGTCGGGGTGTTTTATATCTTTCCGGACATTATTCTATCCAAGGACTGGCCTGGTCCAAAATTTTAAGAACGAATCATATCAGATATAAACTCTCTTTACGACCTGTAAAGGTAGACGGAAACAGAGTGGTGTTTCGAATAGAAGCGTTTAGACTCTATGATCATAACCCAAGATCTATAGATCCAATACGGATTTTTTCCAAAGTTTTCAAATTCCATAGAAAACTAATATTAGAAGAAATAGTCGAAGAAATTCCTGAAATATTATCCCTTACGGAAGTGGGGAATGAGATCAGAGTCGACTTAAATTATTTTTTAGCAGAAATTCCAGAAGTAGCTGGAGCTGTTTCAGTCCAAAAAGTAATCCCCGAAAAAGGAAATGTATTCTTATTCGTGCGCTCTAATACAATTTTAAAACCATTATTGGATTTTTTTGGTCCGGACTATCTAAGGGTAGAACCGATTTCGGAGAATGAAGACAGCATGCTCATGCTGTGGAGGGATTAGAAAGATTGGACATTATCACGGGTTTTTCAAGAATCAGTATAGAAAGGGTCAAACGGCTTCAAGTCGTTTAACATAAAATTAGGATAAGTCCAAATGAGGATCATTTACCTCACCGATATCCACGACGGGCTCAGAGGATTGAAAGAAGTCCTTATGGGAACCGAATGCGACTTGTACCTATTCTCCGGCGACATTATCTACAAAGCCTTTTTTAATCCAGAACGTATCATCGAATTTGTAACACTCCAAGAAGACATGTATCGTATCATGGATGATGTCAAAGAAGAGATCAATCCTTATGATTACGCAACAAGAGCAGTACGTTTTCCAGAGAAGTACCAGCCTAACGTGGTAGAAAAATCCCACGATTACAGAAGATTATTCCACCAAGCCGCAAAAACGATGAAGGAAAAATACGAACTCATCGAGATCATCATCCAAAAATACGCAAAAGCTCCTGTCTGGTTATTACCAGGAAATTATGATATAGATCTTCAATACTCCGCGTTATACGAAAGAGACCTGCATAGAAAAACCTTCGATATGGGAGGATTAAAATTTGCAGGTTATGGTGGAGCTCCAGTAATCACTTCAGGGATCCCGGAAAAATTAGCCGTAAAATTCCACGAGTATAATCGTAACGGAAAAAATTACAGCGAACCAGAAGACTTCTTCAAAGAAGAAAATCCAGATGTTGTTGTAATTCATAATCCAGCGTACGGATTTTTAGATAAGATCCCAAGTTTTGGAAATGTAGGCTCTCAAGGGATCCGAAGATATTTAGATGATTATTCTCCCGCCTTAGTTGTCTCTGGTCATGTTCATGAAGACCAAGGGATCATAAAAAAAGGAAAAACAGTGTTTTTGAATCCTTCTAATTTTGGACCGGTTGATTCAGTCTTCGGATTTCAACCTGGAGGCTTCTTCTCTGAAATAGAAATAGAAAACAATCTTGTAAAAAATGTAAAACTGAATAGACTATCGGATCACTCAATTCGCCACCTTTTAGAAGTCGATTGCTCTGGAGACAAGTTAGAGCTTGTCCATGCAAGCAATGACTCAGAAGTTCCGGCGGAAGATTTTATCCGATAGTTATGACTCTTCCAAAACTCAGCTCAAACTCTAATATTGTAAAATTCGTAGGTCTAAAAAAATTTTTTAGATCTCATGAGACTGGAGTATCCAGAGAAAGAATAGAAGACTTCAAAAAATTTAATAAGTTAATCAACTATGGTGGAGACGAGGTAGCATTCGATATATTAGGTTCCTTAAATTTCGGCCAAGCAACTTCCGATTCAGACACAGACATAGTAATGTATACTAGATGTGAAGAAGGCAGAATGGGAGAATGTGGACTGGAAAATTGTTATAAAATTGCACTTTTCAAACATATGTTCCTGAACCTAGTTACCTTCGAACATAATTCACAAGCTTATAAATTGGAAATCGTAGACTGTATCAATCTGAACCAATTGGAAAAAGATATAAAAGATAAGAATGCTGAATCTGCTTTGCTCATCCGTTTTTGTTTTTACAGATCCATTTGTAGAGGAGTGAATCGTAGACTTCTTCATAAATACGAAAATATGATCTCCGATAATCTTCCTCTTTGGGAAAAAATTTCAGAATCATTAGAAGAATGTTTCGAAGGGATTATTAAGTCTTCTCAACATACTTATTCATTTCATAAATACGCGGGAAGATTAGCTGATAAGGGAATTAAATTGCCTGGTTCCATGGCGGAGAAAATAAAGGATTATCTGAAACAATGATCACCTTTCTCACCTTAGTTGCTTGTTTAGCAGCGGCCGCGATCTTCTTCCATGTTTTATATACTGTAGATACAAAACGTCTGGATAAAAAAGATTCCAAACGACCTAAAGACAAAGATTACGGAAATCCAAGAAAAGTATACGGTGGAAATTGGGATCCGAACATTCCCCGCCCCAGACTTTGTCCTGTTTGTGGTCGATTCTTGGATAAGAATGAATACTTATACGCAGTTCTTTTTGAACCTGCAACTCCCGGAGCAAAACGACAAGCGCGGATTTATGGTTGCCGTTACTGTTACCTAGGATTGGATGATTCAAGTTCGGCTCCAGAGGAGATTATACAAAATTCTCCTCAACCGAAACCAGTCCAGGATGAAGAACTCGGTCTCTGATAAAAAAAACTCTACCATTTCCCTAACTAGCTCCATTGGAGTCGTAAAAGGTGTGGGTCCTAAAAAACAGGAAGTTTTAGAATCCGTAGGGATCAAAACTATCCAAGATCTTTTAGGATGGTTTCCACGCAGATACTTAGATCGGAACTTAACAGAAAATATTCTACTCAAACAAGGTGAATCAGTTACCTTAATTTTAGAAGTAATCGATTCTTATCTGGCTCACGGAAAAAAATCCAGACTAGTAGTTTCTGCAAAAACAAAAAACAATGAGCCGATCAGTTTAGTTTTCTTCAGAGGTATCCAATTTTTTCGCAGAGTATTCCAACCTGGAATTCTTGTAGCTGTAACTGGTAAATTGGAATATTTCAGAGGATTCCAACTCATGCATCCGGATTACGAAGTTCTATCTTATGGTGGGAACTCCGACATTTCAGAAGATGATCTTCCTGAGAGCATTCACACTGGCCGTATCATTCCTCTTTATCCTACAACGGAAGCAATGAGAGATGAACATCTCAATTCCAGAGAACTTCGTAAACTTATACACTTTGCATTAAAACTTTTAGAGGGCAGAATTCAGGAAATCCTACCTGCACAAGTTGTCAAAAAAAGAAATTTAATGGATCGAGCCCAGGCATATAATGAGATCCATTTTCCGACTGAAGATGAACAATTAGGAAGAGCAAGGACTAGATTCAAATACGAAGAATTATATTATTTCAATCTTTTGATAGAGTATAAACGTTCCCAAAGAGCAAAAGTTCCCAGGCTTTTATGGCCTCTGCCTGAATCCAAAACTGCAAAGGATTTGATCAAAAATCTACCTTTCGAGTTAACACCGGATCAAAAAGATAGCATAGCAAAAATTTCAGAATGGACCAAGTCGGATACTCCTGCCGCAATCCTATTGCAAGGAGATGTGGGTTCTGGAAAAACCTTGGTCGCACTTCTTACAGCACTCAAATACACAGACAATCAAGTTCAAGTCTGCATGGTGGCTCCTACAGAAATTTTAGCCAGACAACATTACCAAACTGTAATGAACTTCTTAGGAAACATGCCTTTCCTAAGAATAGAACTTTTAGTTGGAAAAGAACCTAAAAAAACCAGGGCAGAAAAAATATTCAGGATCAAAACTGGAGAATCCCTATTTATAATAGGAACTCATAGTGTTTTCCAAGAAGATGTGATCTTCAAAGATCTGGGACTTGCAATCATAGACGAGCAGCATAAGTTCGGAGTGGAACAAAGAGAAACATTAAGATCCAAAGGAAAAAATCCGGATATTCTTGCAATGACTGCAACTCCTATCCCAAGAACACTTTGCCTTACCTTATATGGTGACTTGGAACTCGTGACCTTAAAAAATCGCCCAGCCGGTAGGATCCCTATCAAAACATTATGGTTCACAGAAGGAAAAAGATCCGGAGTTTATAAATCTATCCAAAAGTACGTCTCCCAAGGAAGACAATGTTATATTGTTTACCCATTGGTCGAAGAGTCTGAAAAGTCGGATCTTAAATCCTGTATAGAAGCGTACGAAACATTAAGAAAAGATGTTTTTCCTGAATTCAAGGTAGGACTTCTTCATGGAAAAATGGAAACTTCTGAAAAAGATAGGATCATGAAATTGTTCCAACAAAATGAGATCCAAATCTTAGTCAGCACTACAGTGATCGAGGTTGGAGTAGATGTTCCAAATGCGTCGGTAATGGTAATTGAACATTCCGATAGATTCGGGATCTCCCAGCTTCACCAGCTGAGAGGACGTGTTGGTCGGGGAAAACACGAAAGCTTCTGTATCTTAATTTCTGATTCAAAAATTACGGAAGAAGCAAGATATCGCATCCAAGCCTTAGTAGATTCTGATGATGGCTTCTTCTTATCTGAAGCTGATTTGAAATTGAGAGGCCCTGGAGAACTTTTAGGCGTAAGACAAAGTGGATTACCAGACTTTAAGATAGCTGATTTAAGAGAAGACAGCCAGTGGATTGAAATCTCTAGAGAAGATGCAAATCAATTCGGGAATCTTGGAGATCTAGAAAAATCGGAAATCGTTTCTAGATTTTCGGAAGGCGCTTTATTATTTTCGAATTAAGAGAGATGAATTTTCGGCCGACTAAAAATATCCAGCCGGCCGAAAATTGATAATCTACAGAACGGATCAGTAGATAAACGGGATAATTGTCGGCCTAGGGTTTAGGTCGCAAGTAAAACCACCTAAATCCACAGTGAGCAAGTTAATGATCAATGCTTCATTAGCACAATCGTCAACATCAGCTTTATTATAGTATTTATCTTCTTCTACTTTTGCTAGTTGAGGAGCAAGAATAGAAAGAATTTCGAAGCCACTTACTGCGGATCCAATAACTGCACTTGTCAGAATGATACTTTTTGCTTCCTTTCCGTCTACGGTATCCGGATAGGAAAGACCGATCGCATCGAATAGAACACAATTAAACGTTAAGACCAGGGGCAGAAGAAGAGTGATGATTTTTTTCATCCAGGGTTCTCCCAATTTGTTTTTTACAAAAAATTTCCAATTAGAGCTTAACTTCAACCGAATTTCGAAAGTAATTCAATACAAATTTCCAGATTTCAGGACCTAAGTTTGTCATAAAGATCCGGAAATTTCTGTAGTAACATTTGTGTCTTAAACAAATTGAGACTGCCTCGAAAATCCCTTTTCCCCAAGTCGCCAGAGAAGAATATGGAATTATGCCGTTCCTATTCCGATGTATAGTACTTGTTCTGATTTTCGGTACCTTCTCCCTAACTTCCCAAACGACTGACGAAACCTACCAAGGTGTCTCGGAAATTTCTTATCTGATTGGGGACTTTTCTAAGGAGAAGGCTCTCGTATCTTTTACAAATCCTGGAGATCCAAGACAATTTTTCCTTCGAAAAGAAACCAAGGCTGCATTTTTAAAATTAAAAGAAGAATATAAAAAAGACCATCCAAAGGAAAGACAGGAGCCATTCATAATCTCCGCGTATAGATCTTTTTCAGATCAAAAATCCATATGGGAAGATAAATATTCTGGAAAGAAGAAGATGAGATTACCTGTAAAAGATAAAAGTCCTTCTCAGATCATCTCCTTAATTTTAGAATTTTCCAGCGCGCCCGGCACTTCTCGCCATCACTGGGGAACAGATATTGATATCAACGCCTTGGAAAATTCTTATTTTGAAAAAGGAGGAAGAGGAGAAGTCTTCTATAACTGGATGAAAAAGAATGCTCACAAATTCGGATTCTGCCAGCCTTATTCATCAAAATCAGAAAGAGCCGGAAAAGGTTATAATGAAGAGAAATGGCATTGGTCTTATGCCCCTCTTTCTAATAAATTCCAAAGAGCTTGGGTAGATGCTTATAAAAAGGAAAAATTAAATTTTAAGGGAAGATTCCAGGGATCTGACTCTTTAGGGAACCTACCCCTGGAATATGTGATATCTATCAACCCAGACTGCTCCAGGATAGATTAATATAAGTTGCGTGTTGGAGTTCCAACACGCAGAAACTTTTTAATTATCTGTGGTTCATAACTCCACGATCACTATTTCTAAAGAACTTAATGATCTGTAGAACTTCAGCAGGATGACCTGATTCCTTCTCCAATTGATCCAATGCAGTTCTATAATTCAGTCCTGAATGATAGATTGTTTTGTATGCATTCTTGATCGCCGATCTTGTTTCAGGAGAAAATCCTCCCCTTTTCAAACCAACAGTATTTAAACCAATGATCGTACAAGGATTCCCATCTGCAGTAGCAAAAGGAGGAACGTCCTGCACTACTTTAGAACAACCAGCGATCATTGCATAATCACCTACAAAACAAAATTGGTGAACTGCAACTAAACCAGAGATGAAAGCCTTATTGCCAACTGTAACGTGCCCCGCTAAAACAAGACCATGAGTTAGAATATTATCATCTCCTAAAATACAATCGTGACCTACGTGAGCATTTCCCATCACATAGTTCCTGTTTCCGATAATAGTGGGAGAATCTACCTTGGTTCCCTTGTGAATATTGGAATATTCCTTAAAAGTATTATTATCTCCGATGATTGTTTTGCTCGGAGTGCTAGGATCAAAACCTAGATCCTGAGGGCCTACTCCAATTACCGATCCATGATGTACTTTGTTGAATTTGCCTAATTTAGTACCTGCGAAAATTCGGGCTCCGGTTTCAATTACGGTTCCTTCGCCGATTACCACATCTTTTTCTATAATTGTATACGCACCGACTTCGACGGACTCGTGTAGTTCCGCTTTCGAATCGACGATGGCTGTTGGGTGAATTTTCATTAAGTTTCGCCTCTTAAATCTTCCATAATACGAAAATCGACGTGGATTTTTTCTTCAAGCTATAAATAATTGGGGTCGGTAAAGGGTTTAGTGCTTCGTCGAATTTGGGAAGCCGCAATCATTTACCAAACGCGGTTCGGGAAGGAGAATTCTATGCTAGTGGATTGGTCTCGTCTGGATTCCCTAAAACAAGGCGATGATGAAGATGATATTATTTGGCTGGAAGAAATGGTACGTTCTTTACGTAAGAACATGAACAGCCGTTTAGAGAATATCAAAAGTTTCACTGAAGAAAAGAAAGACGTAGAACTCCAAGCAGAATTGCACCAAACAAAAGGTGTAGCAGCGAATTTCGGACTCGCGGCAGTTCAGAAGAATGTTACTGAGGCTGAATTGAAATTGAAGGAAGGAAACTTAGAAGCTTGTCTAGCTCTTTGTCAGGAACTTCCGAGTCTTTGGGAGCAAACCAAAAAAGAATTAGCTCCCAAATTTCCGGAATAAGTCATAACTCTCTGACTTATTTTTTACCCTTACGTTCCAAAAAATAAGAATCTACCTTATCCGTTATAGGTTTAATTTTTTCCTCATAGGTTAAAATAGCTTCTACAGTTTTTTCGTATAGAGTCATTAGAAGCGCCTGAGCCGCATCACACATCTGCTCTTTACGGAACTCTTCTACATGTAAAGTTTCAGTAATAGATCCATCCGGATTAAACGGAAGAGAAGCCAATAAATTGGAAACCACGATCTTATCGTCACCCGCAACATGGCTTGGATCAAAGATCACAGGTAGAATTGTTTGGTTCTTAGCATGAGTGATCACGTTCAGATCCGGAGTGTTACGGCAATATCCTTCCTTGATGAAAAGAGTTTTCACTCCTCTTTCACAAAGAACTATATTTAAATTTCCTTGATTAGCAATATATTCTGCAGCTGAAAACCATTCGATAGCTTCGTTACCGAAACCTCTTTTTAAGATCACAGGTTTACCAGTGCGGCCTACTGCTTCTAAAAGTTCGAAGTCTTGAGCGTTTCTTGTTCCGATCTGGATCATATCAGCATGTTTGGAAACTTCTTCCGCCATGGTATGGTCCATAACTTCGGTTACGTAAGGAAGTCCGGTTTCTTCTTTTACTCTATCGAGTAATTTGATCCCGTCCCAACCCATTCCTCTCCAATCAGTTGGACGAGTTCTAGGTTTGAATGCTCCACCTCTAAAGATAATACGATCTAAGATCCCGAATTTTTTACCGATCTCTACAGCTTGTTTTGCAATAGTAACTGTTTGCTCATACGTTTGAGGAGAATCCGGACCAACTAGGAAGATATGTTTTCCAGTTCCAAACTTACGAACTAATCCATCTTTTCCGTGAACTTCTACAATTCGGTTTTCACGATGGACTACTTCTCCGTTTTTACCAGCAGCAGTACGAGCGATATTTTTATAAGGCAATGATACGTTCCAAATTCTAGTCACACCAGGAAGTTCTTTTACATAACCTTCCTTGTCGGAGATCTTACGGGTATCCCCGATAAAATGAATGGTATCGGATACAACCGCTCCGCGAATAATCTCGGTGGCGTTCCCACATTCGGATGCTAAAGCCTTTATTTTTGCTTCAGTTTCCGGATATCCCTTCTCCAGTTCGACTATGTCCACGTATCTTCCGTCCTATCTTTGTTCGATTTTACAATCGGGATTGATTCTCTCTCCAGCCTTTACTTCACACACGGAACGTCAAGAAATCCGCAGAGAAAAGAAATTAATGAGAATGTTCCGGCCCAGGAAAACTTCCATTTCTCACTTCCTGAATATAATTTTTGACTGCGCCGGAGACATCGTCGTATCCATTCAGGAAAGTTTTTAAGAACTTAGGCTTAAAGCCCTTATTCAATCCAAGAAAATCGTAAATTACCAGCACCTGTCCATCGGTCGCCGCTCCAGCTCCTATCCCGATCGTAGGAATTGGGACAGATTCAGAAATTTCTTTAGCAAGAGCAGAAGGTATTAGCTCGAAAACAATGGAGAAGGCTCCGGCGTCGGAGATCCCTTTTGCTTCGCTTATCAATCTGGCCTTATCTTGTTCTGCTTTTCCTTGGATTTTATGTCCTCCGAAAACGTTCACAGATTGAGGAGTAAGACCTATATGTCCCATAACTGGGATGCCTATCCTTTCTAATTTATAGATAAGTTCCAACATCTCGGGACCGCCACCTTCGAATTTTACAGCGTCGCATCCGCTTTCTTTCATTACCTTTCCAGCAGAGCGGATCCCTTCTTCCAAAGAAACCTGATAGCTTAAAAATGGAAGGTCCACAACTACGAATGTGTTGGGGGCTCCTCTTCTAACTGCCTTTGCATGATAGATCATCTCATCCAAGGTAACAGGCAAGGTAGTAGGCTGGCCTTGGTAGACAACACCCAGAGTGTCCCCGACGAGAATACAATCCACGCCGGAATCTTCTAAGATCCGAGCGAACATAAAATCATAGCAGGTCAATACTGTGATCCTTTTCTCTACAGGTTTTGGTCCTCTGGGAAATATTTTACTAACATCTCTCATGTTATCCCTCCGAAGGATTCCCAAATGCTTGGACGAGGGAACCTTCTCCGAGTTCATTTAAAAGTTCTAATATAAAAGGACGTGTGAACAAACTATGATGGGGAAGATGTAAACCCTTCTCATGGATTTTCATATCATCGATGGATAGAATATCTATATCGATCACGCGAGGGCCCTTGTCTCTTGTGCGGATCCTTCCCAATTCATTTTCAATTCCTAATAAAAAATCCAAAAGTTCTTTAGGAGAAAGATGAGTAGATATTTGAAGAAGTTGATTTAAGAAGTCAGGTTGGTCAGTAACTTCTAAAGCTTCTGTGTTTAAAGCAGTTCCTTTTTTTAGGATTTGTATTTCAGGATGAGCGCTTATCTTTTGGATCGCCTCCGAAAGATATAATTCGCGATCTCCCAAATTAGTTCCCAAACACAAAAATGCGATGTGATTATTTTTATCCATCAATGATTTCCGAAAGCGCTATGACTTAGACGATAATCAGGACAATCCAAATGGATTTGTTTTGCCATCTCCATTAATCTAGAAAAGATCCTGCCTTCTGCTTTATCTTTCCAATCCGTAGGAGGGATATTAGAAGTGAGAATGGTTACCTTCTCCTCTTCATATCTTGTATCGATCAAATCGTATAACTGAGAGTTAGCCCAATCGGATTCTTTGTTTGCTCCGAAATCATCCAGGACTAAAACTTCGACATCCGCAAATTGTTTTTTAATAGTTTGCTCCATTCCATGCAGCTCACTTTCTTTCTGATAACTGTCTCGAATGGTAGAAAGAAAGTCACGATTGATCTTTGCATATTTGCATGTCAAACCGTAGCGAAGGATCAGTTCATTTAAAATAGCACATGCAAGTAAAGTTTTTCCGGAACCAGTTCCACCCCAAAGGTATAAACCTTGTTGTATTCTTTCTCTTTCTTTCCATTGAATCACGATATCATTCGCCCAGTCATGAGCTGCTAAGAAAGAAAGTTCAGTGGTATCCATTCGATCTAAGGTTCTGTACTTGTATCTGGCTGGGATCCCTGCCTTCTTCACCAAATATTCTACCTTGCCGAGTTCCATTCTAGCGTTATGACAAACGCAAGGTAACATTCTATTTTGGCTTTCATCGTAGACCATATAAGGAGCCTTGCCACCGCAAGGGCAGGATTCTCCCACGCAGGAACAAAGTAGCAAAACTCCAGAGCTAGAATTCTTTACATTCTCTTCCAAAAGGAACCCGACTCCCGCACAGAATTTACAGCTGGGAGAACCTTCTCGGATCGGGGTTAAATTCTTTAAATTCATGGTCTAGATCCAGACTGGAAAAAAGGAAAGTAATAGAAAGAAAGAAATCTAAGAACCAATCATTTCCTAGGAATTCCTAAAAATCTGCTGACAAGTTCTGCTTTAAGCGAGATCCTGGAGGGAGTCTCTGAACGGATTCAGAGAACAAAATTAGCGAAAAATGATAGAATTTCGCTAATGGATAGTGTAAAAAGATTCTCGTTTATGTCCCTTCTATAGGAAAAATGGGAAATTTTTTTTAATCCAGGTTTATATCTTAAAGGTCCCTGACCGATAGATAAACAGAAGAAAAGGACTTTGCTGTCCTTTTTCTAAATCCTATCTTTGAAAGAGAAGGCACAGGTGTGAGCACTATGAAGGTGATGAAGACTATATTCGTTCTTCTGGCCGTGGTCGGACTCAACCTCTCCTTGTTCGCACAGAACCAAGGGGGGCAGGATACGACAGATGCCAAGGCGGCAGCTGATAAGATCGACGAACTGCTGAAAGGTGAGCTCGTTCCGGAAGACGACGACAAAAATCTAACGGAAGAAGCTAAGAAACGTAAAAAAGAAATCCAGGAGCAGGAAGCGATCTGGAAGAACCCTGACTTCAAAGGTTACGACAAGAACTTCCAAGAACTCCATCAGCTTTCTAAGGCTTTCGCGAACAACAAGTTCCGCCTGGCCCTGACTAGCTATCAATCCGGAGTTAATACCGTCCTCAAGATGAGGGAAGCTGTTGAGCAGTACCGTAAAGAGGAAGCGGAGAAGAAACGTCTAGACGAGAAGTGGTACTGGCAAAAGGTCGACCGCAAAGCTCGCGAGGATCGTGTCGTTTCCCGCCAAAAGTTGGAAGCAAAACAACAAGCATTGAATTATTTCACCAAGGCAATCAACCATTTGGATGAGATCAAGAACCCGGATTTACGTGAACGTGCCGAGTTCAAAAGACTTCTTTCCGATGTATACAGATCTTGGATTGTTACTGAATACGATCTACAAAACTTACCTCAGTGTATTCCTATACTGGAACTCTACATCGAGGTTAATGAAAATGAGAAAGAATACCCAGCTCACAAGTATCTTGCAAGCTGCTACGCTTTCGAAGAAAACATGATCAAGAAATACGGTGGAGCTAGCGAAGACCAGATGTTCAAATTCCGTCACAAGAAAAACATCCACCTTCTTCGAGCTACCGAGCTGAAATATGGAAAGGATTCTCCGGAATACAAACACATCGTTGCTTTGATTAACAAAGACGAAGTGATTTCGGTTCGCCCTTAATCCTCTCTTTTCATTTCAATGTAGGAAAAAACCCCGGCTTAAAACCGGGGTTTTTTTATTTCTAAAAGAATTGTGAGATTATAATTATCATCTGAAAGCTTCGAAAGCTAAACGAATGCATTCTTTTGCTTCGGGTACCATAATCTGATCTCCCAAGGATCGTATATCAGAATTACTAAACCATTTAATTTCGGAATGTTTTTTATTAGAATCTTCACGAAGCTTTTCAGAATTGCTTACAGCAGCAAAAATTATTCCCGGTATTATTGATCCATCATCATTTGTAATTTGATAGGTTGAAATCGGTCTCAAAGGACTTGGATTAATTTCTATTCCAAAATCCTCTTTGTAATCAACCATCATACATTCTTCGATAGATTTGCCAAACTTCAACTGCGCACAGCCGAATTCCCAAATTCCAGGCAATCTTCTTTTAGTAGCTACCCTTTTTGCCAAAAGAACCTTATCATTAAAAATAACTACTGCTACGCAATGTACTTCGGAAAGGCGACTAGAAATCACCCGAGTTGCATCTTCTTTTTCTAAAGTGATTGAACCTTTATCTCGTTCTATTATGCCTAAATAATGATTCTGGATATAATCTCGGTTTGCAGATTTAAGAATTTTACCCAATATATCAATCGATTCGAATTTTTTTTCTTTAATCCTCTCAATCAACTTTGAAGATAAATGATCGTCATATTCAAATATCCCTGCGAGAGAATTCCAGTCTTTAGAATACCAAATAATTGGATACGCTCTCCCGCCCCAAACACCTTTTAAGACTTCATAGCTAATAATCTTATATTTTCCGATTTCTGCGGATTTATCTATCCCAGACTCAGGATTCACATACGACAGTATATAGGCTAATTCCGCACTCACCGCAAGATTACCCTTCTCAACGTACTTACCTAACCGAAAGCCCGTATCAATATCAGGACCGATAAAATCCTTTGTAAGAGATTGTTCCTCAGCAGCAATATAGATAACGTAATTTGTCTCAACTTCAGAAGCGGCCTTCTTTATGGATGTTTTCGGAATTTTTGCAACTGGTGCTATCCAAACGATTCCCTTTATGGAAATTCGCTTAATCTCGGGTAATTCTTTAAAAATTTCATGTAAACTTGCGACTACATTTGTTAAAGTTTTTAGCGCAATTTCAGGGGCTTCAAAAAGGCGAGAAGCACGTCTAATTTTTTCGTAAAATAAGACTTCATCTCCATTGTATTTCCAAAGATGCACGGATTTGTTCTCATCTTTAAATTGAAGCTCAATTAATTCATAAAATTTATTAAAAACTTCAGGCCAACGACTTGATTCTTTAGATTTAAACTCTGTCGAATTTGTTAAATCAAATGAATAAAATAAATATAAATCTTGTTCAGAAATTTCTGTAAAAGATTTTAAGGCATCCCTTTGAGGAAACGCTTCAATGGAATCACGGGATATTGAATTCATTTTATTCCCAAGAGAAAACTCCTAACCATTTTCCACGAGTCACTACAGCTTCATCAGAAACTTTAAAATATTCTGAAATCGGAGAAATGCTACAAGCCCCTGCATGTGTATTCTTGCGAACTTCTCTTAAGAATTCTTCTTCAGGCATTAACAATGCAGCAGCAAATTGGTTTGCTTCTAATTCTTCCTCAGTATAACCGCTTCTGTAGTAAACTGAATCTTCGTAATTATCTACTCTAGACCATAAATCTGGATTTAATATATAGCCCATATGGATGAATAAGTGGCCAATCTCATGAGCAATAGTAAAATTCTTTCTTAAATCTGGTTTCCCACTATTAACTGTGATTAAGAATGAATTATCTTTCTTTTCTATTTTTCCATCAAAGTGAGGGGGTAAATCCTCTTCTTTATATTCTCCCCCAAAGGATGCGATTAACGCTTTTAAATCAATAGGAGATTGAAGTTTTAGTAGCGATCTCAAAAAATCGGCCAATTCTTGGATGGTTTGCCTTTTTCTTGCGTCCATTTTTTTATAATACTAAGTACTTGATTAGTTGTCTACTTTTTTCTAAAAAGCTTTTATATTTTAAGATATTTATATAATGAAAATTTTAAAGAACGAAGATTCTTATTGAAAGATCAGTTTAGCTAAACCAATATAAATAGGAAGAACGGAGGTAATGATCACAGCAACCATCCATCTTGTTTGAGAAGCGATTGTTTTATGAATACTTGCGATCTCTTTATACACTTCTTTGAATTGCTCTTGGATGCCAGCAAAACCTGCATGCATTTCTGCTCTAAGCTCAGCAATTGCAATCCATAACTTTGCGGTTTCTTCCTTAAATTCCATTCTAAGTTTACCGGTCTCTTCTTTAAATTCTAAACGAAGCTTACCAGTCTCTTCCATTAGTCTTTTTTCAAATCTTTCCGAAACGAATTCTTCCATAAATTTTCTCCCTCCTGAATTGGCTTGATTTAAAAGACTAACAAGAGCCTCAGCACCTTCTTCGCCTAAACTGTTCCTAAGTGCTTTGGGAACTAATAGTATTGGTTCAGTCATACATTAAACATCCATGATTTGATTTTCAAGCGAGTTGCTTTGAAGATACGGGTCTGAGAGAGGAAAAGTCGTTCACACTTTTTGTTAGATTTGAAGGATCTGCACCGGAATATTGATTCCAAAAGAAAAATATAGGCCCCAACAGAATGAAATTCCTTACTGATTCCGGAATTTATTAGTATTTCCCGGTATCAAATTCTAAGATCGGACGATCCTTTGCCAGAAACATTGTATTCTATATCTCTAGGAAACACCGGGGAATCCCTGGAAGAATGTTTAGAGGAGAGAAGAAGAATGGTAGCTCAGACATTAGAAAGACCGAGCCTCAACCAGAACTCCCAAGCGGAAAAAGTATATGATGTAGTCATCATAGGAACTGGATTCGCTGGGTTATGTATGGGGATCCGCTTAAAACAAGCCGGAATAGAATCATTTATTATTTTAGAAAAAGGAAATGGGATAGGAGGAACCTGGAGAGATAATACATACCCTGGAGCTGCCTGCGATGTTCAGTCGCATTTATATTCCTTCTCATTTGCACCTAAATCGGATTGGTCCAGACTTTTCGGGCCTCAAGAAGAAATCCTAAATTATATGAACCAATGTACGGACCATTTCGGGATCCGTTCTTTTATCCGTACGAACTCAGAAGTGAGCGGAGCCTCGTTTGATGAAAAAACAGGTCTTTGGGAAATCAATACTACTAGTGGGAAGTCTTACAAAACAAAATCTGTAGTGAGCGGCACGGGTGGTTTGAGTAGACCAGTTCTTCCGAATATCAAAGGAATTGATACTTTTAAGGGGGCAAAATTCCACTCTGCAAAATGGGATCATAGTTATAATCTTCAAGGGAAGAAGGTAGCGGTGATTGGAACAGGAGCGAGTGCAATCCAGATCGTGCCGACCATCGCTCCTATTGTAGGAACATTAAAACTTTTTCAAAGAACTCCAGCTTGGATTATCCCAAAACCAGATAGTAATATCTCAGGTTCCGTAAAAGGGATCTTTAAATTCATTCCTCCATTAAGATGGTTGTTTAGAAAAGCAATCTATTGGTTGAACGAAGTCGGAGTATTAGCTTTCGCGATCAATCCTAAACTGATGAAAATTTTTGAGAAGTTCGCCAGGAGTTTTATCAACAAAAGTATTCATAACGAAGAACTTAAGAAAAAGCTGACTCCGAATTATACGATCGGATGTAAACGTATCCTTCTTTCCAACGAGTATTATCCAGCGCTCAATAGAGAGAATGTTGAATTGGTTACTGATGGTATCGAAGAGATCACTGCTTCTGGAGTTAAAACAAAGGACGGAGTAGAACATAAGGTAGATGCAATCATTTTTGCGACTGGTTTCCAAGCAGCAGAAGCAGTTTCTCCTTTTGAGATCAAAGGAAGAAGCGGAAAACTTTTAGCAGATGTTTGGGAAGACGCAGCCGAAGCTTATTTAGGAACCACAGTTTCCGGTTTTCCAAATATGTTCATGATCGTAGGTCCAAATACTGGCTTAGGTCATAGTTCTATGATCCTAATGATAGAATCCCAAGTACAATATGCTCTCCAAGGAATTCGTTATCTACTTAATAAAAATATAAAGTTTATAGATGTTCGTCAAGATGTTCAGGATCGTTATAACGAAGAGATCCAAAGACGTCTTGGAAAATCCATCTGGTTGACCGGAGGATGTGTAAGCTGGTATAATACTAGTTCTGGTAGAAATACAACTCTCTGGCCGGGATTCACTTTCGAATTTAAGGCCAGAACATTCTTCCTTCGTCCTAAGGATTACGAATTTGTTCGTGTGGATGGAAAAGCAAAAAGACCCGGGATCGGTTCCAGAGTTTCTATGGTTTTAGATGCAACTTTTGGTTAAACAGGTCGGTTAAACTAAAGAGTCCAGTATACCAAGATTTCCCGATTACCATCTCTCCCGGTAATTGGGGAATCTTCCAAACCTATCCTTTTTCCTTTAATTTCATTTTTCAAAAATTGTAAAAAAGAATGGATCGTCTTCCAACGTATCCAAGGATCTCGTAAGACCCCTTTATCCAAATTTCTGGATTCTGTTTCGAACTGAGGTTTGAATAGACTAACTATATTCCAGCGGACATTCGGATTTTTGCTTTTGAGTTCGGAAAGAACGGGAAGAACAATACGAAGAGAAATAAAACTCAAGTCCATGACTAGAAATATCTCGTCCGGAAACATTTCTTTAGTCTTTTCGGCCCATAAAGAAGATAATAATTTCCAACTAGTATCTCTGATATGAAATCGGTCTCTAACAGTGACCTTTGGATTCATTGCAACCTTGGAAGCCATCTGTCCATAGCCAACATCGAAAGCAAAAACTAAGTCCGCTCCTTCTTCCAAGAGGACCTGAGTAAATCCTCCAGTAGAAGCTCCCCAATCTATACAAAGTTTTTCTTTAACCGATATATTCCATTTTTCGAATGCAGCTTTAAGTTTATAAGCTCCCCTGCTTACATATTTAGGAATAATTTCTCTGATACGGATCTCTACTGACTCTTCGAATAATGTGCCGACCTTGTCGGACATTCTATCGTTCACAAGAACTGAACCGGATAAGATGAGACTTCGAGCCTTGGAAATATCCTCAGCCAAACCCTTTTTCAAGAGTAAGTCATCTAGTCTAATTTTTTCTTTTGCCAATGTTAGAAGGAAGAGACTTAAAGAATTCTGGAAATTCGGAAACTTCTATTTTAGAAGAAGAAGTATCCAGATCCGACCCTAATTCTTCCAATTCGGAAACTAGATCTGAAACCATCTGCTTGCAAGTTTCCATTCCATATAGAGAAGGATAAGTGATCTTTCCGGATTTTCCATCTTTACCTGGAGTTTTTCCTAGATCTTCTTTAGTTCCTTCGATATCCAAAATATCATCTGTGATCTGAAATAATAAACCAAGCTTGGCACCATATTCTGAAATAGTTACTTCTCTCTCTTGGAAGTCTTCTCTCAAACGATTTCCCATTAGAAAGGAAGCCTGGATCAATGCTCCGGTTTTCAATTTATGAGTTTTAGAAAGTAATTCTTCCTTTGTTCCATTTAAGGAAGAAGGATTTCTCTCTAATAATAGATCATACATTTGTCCAGAAACCATTCCTGCGGCCCCGGCACCCTTTGCCAAAGTTCTGACCAAATCCCTATGCAGGTTTTTATCAGAAGAATCGATTTGGGTCAACCAATCAAACGCATAAGCCTGCAAAGCATCTCCTGCAAGTATCGCAGTTGCTTCTGAAAATTGTTTATGAAGAGAAGGTTTGCCTCTTCTGAAATCATCATCGTCCATACTAGGAAGATCATCATGGATCAAACTATATGTATGAACAAATTCTAATGCAGCCCCGATCGAAAGAGAATCGCCATTGATCTTTCCAAAAGAAGCGAAGGCAAGAATTGGCCTTAATCTTTTTCCACCAGCTCTCAGACTATATTCCATAGCTGCAGAAAGTTCAGGAGCAGATTCTTTTTTAAAAAATGGATATACTTGGTTTTCTAAATAATCCTCGAAACGATCTTTAGAACGTTTTAGTAATTGAGAATATTCGTTTGTTTCCGTTCGATTTGTCATTTTCCGGATTCGACAGTAATCACCACTTTGCCGGTAGTATTTCCTGTTTGGAAATGCCGAACTGCTTCCGGAAGATCCACGAAAGGATATACGGAACCTATATGAGGTGGTTCCAAATTTAATTTTAATAATGCTTTTAGATGAACAGTTAGTTCATCGATCTTCTCATATAACCAGATCAGGTTAAATCCCATCACCGCTTTATTTTCAGAAACAATTTCTAAAGTATCCACTTTAGGTCTGGTCAAATATCTCCAAGCCAAAGTCAGCCAATTGACCTTATCTCCCTGGCTCATAAAAGAAGCGGAACCATAAACTACCATGCGACCCATTGGAGAAAGAGCTTCATAGCTTGCTTTGAAAATTTTACCGCCGATACACTCTAAAACCAAATGTAATTCTCTACCGCCCAGTGCAGTTTTTAATTCTTCTGGAAAGCGAGAAGATCGAATGATCCAAGCATCGTAACCTTCTTTTTCCAAAAGAGAAATTTTAGAATGATTTCCTACAGAACCTAAAGTCCAGGCTCCGAATTTTTTAGCGATACGATTGGCATAGATCCCTACTCCACCCGCAGCACTATGTATCAAAACGTTTTGGCCTTTTCTTAAATCTCCCAAAGGAAGAAGAGCATAATAAGCAGTAAGCCCTTGGACTAAAAATCCTGCTCCTTGTTCAAAACTCCATTTTGATGGAAGTGGGAAAATATATCTAGAGTCTATGTTTATATAGTCCGCGTAAGCTCCGAATCGGGTCACTCCCATGACCTTATCATTCTTTTTAAAGTTTTTAACCTTCTTGCCAACAGCGATCACCTTACCTGAATATTCCAAACCTGGAATAAAAGATCCTTTAGGTGTTGCGCTATACAATCCTTGGATTGCGAAAATATCCGCAAAATTCAGACCGATTGCACGGATCTCTACTGTGACTTCATTGTCACCGGGAGGGGGAAGTTCCTCTTCTCTTCTTTCCAGAGAATCTAAAGAACCCTTGGTATCGACTCTATAAACGGAGCGAATCATGAGGGCATTCTGCTCTTTTAATTCCTATCCTAAAAGGAAAAAACAGATGGGAACGGAGGAAAAATTTCCTCCGTTTATTGGTTGGTTACTTAGAAGGGAAAATTTCTTTTAAGAAGTTTTTCAACTCCAACCAGGAACGTTTATCTGCTTTTTCATTGTAAGCCGCTCCTTTAGAGTTATCATTTCCTGCTTCTTTGATGGTGAAAGAATGAACCGCTCCACCGTAAGAAACAAGCTGCCAATCCACTCCTGCACTTCTCATTTCTTCTTGGAAAGCTGCCACCTCATCCGGTTTTACGAAAGGATCATCTGCTCCATGAAGAGCCAAAACTTTACCCTTAATATTTTTTGCATCGTCCGCCTTAGGAGTAGATAATCCTCCATGAAAGCTAATGGTTCCTTTTAAGGGAGCTCCACTTCTTGCTAGTTCTAAGGCAGTGGTCCCACCAAAACAATATCCTAAAATCGCGAGATTTTTTGGGTCCACACCAGTCTGGGATTTTAATGCGTCTAACGCGGCCTGGCCTCTGGCTCTTAATAATTTGCGGTCCCCTTCTCTAAAGGATGCAGCTAATTTGGAAGCTTCTTCCATAGATTTTGGGCGCACACCTTTTCCATAAATGTCCGCTGCAAAAGCAATATATCCTAACTCAGCGAGTTGTTCTGCTCTTGCTTTTGTATTTTCTCCCAAGCCCATCCAATCATGGACAAGCACAATGCCTGGAGCTTTTTTGGCTCCTTCTGGATAAGCAACAAAACCTTCTAAGACTGTATCGCCTTGTTTGTATTCTACGAATTCGGATTTAACTTTTGCAGATAAAACATTCGTCGCTAAAAGAAACGTTATACTGAACCAAATGATCTTTTTCATTCTATATTCCCCGGGAATTCCCGTTTGAAAAATAAATTTGATATTAGACTGATTCGAAATTTAAAGCAAAAAACTTAGGATCAAAAATAAACTACTCTAAGATCCAAACCGCCATGAGTGATATGTACTGTTTGTAATTTAGAGTTAATTCCTTTTAAAAACGCAGACCAGGTTTCTTCATCTGGACAAAGAATAAACCCTGAAACTTCGCCTGGAAGCTCCCACCAAATTTTTAAAGTTTCTGCAATACGTTTGTATAATCCAAGGTCGGACCCTTTTTGGATCCGTAAACCATAAGGTGGATTGAGTGGCATCCAGATCTTTCCTGGTTTGCCTGAGGATTCCCAGACTTCTTTAGGAGATAAAGAAAAGAAGTCCCCATCTTTCCCGATAAACCGATTTTGTGAGCTCAAAGGAAATTGTTTTATAAATTTCTGATATTCTTCGCTTCTTTCGTTTAGATAGGAGAAAACTTCCGGTTCTGAATCGTTATACCAGAATGCCAATTTATTCTCTTCTTCCGGTCCTATCTTACGTTTTAAAAATTCCCAACTTGGTGCTGGAAATTCTTTCATTTCTTGGAACATATAGTTCCGATCCAAATGAGGAAATCCAAGTTTAAAAAGTGAAGAAGCTGATTCCCAGATAAATGTTCCTGAACCAGCAAAAGGCACAAAAACCGCATTAGGTTCCGGCATATTCTTCTTTAATAAATGTAAAAGAAAAGCGGCTGTATCTTCCCTAACAGGAGCAGATTTAGATAGAGGTTTAAAATTTCCCCTTTGAAAAATGGGAGCACCTGCCAAACTCAAAGAAAGAATGATACTATCTCCAAGAGCAAGTGCATTTAGCTCAGTGTTTTTAGAATCAGGATCTCCAGATGACGAATAAGATTCTTCCCAAAAAGAATACAATTCTTCTCTGGAAATTTCTTTTCTTCCGCGAACCTGTGGATGGAAGTTTATGCCCCAGCTTTCTGGTAAAATTTCATTTTCTCTTAAGGATTCTATCAAACCTGAGAAGTTAAACTTTTCATCTAAAGGGAATTTGCCCAGATTCAAACGAAAATCTCTGATCCAAGGAATTCTAACCAACACCTCTAATGCTTGGCGAAAATTCGTTTTTTCTAATATAAACTTCTCAGGAAAAACCTTAAATTCAGGAGTATGATTTCTAGGAAGAAATGGATCGGAAACAATTTGAGAAAGTAAAACTTCTGTTTCTTTAGCAGAACCAGGAGGAACTAAAAATTCCCATCTAAGAGGTTTGCCGGATTTAAACTTGGGAATTTTCCAATCCATAGAGATATTCTTTTAAAATCGATTCTCCAGGAAAGGTAAAAAGTAGAACGAGCAAAACTTTGCGTGAGATCGATAACCTCACGCAAAGTTAAAAATTCGATTAGAACTCTGGGGAAACGAACTTGGCTTGGCCAGCACGAGGACGGATCACAAATCTATATTTACGTTTTGCGATCTGTTCCGGGTTGTACCAACGAACTTGGTAAACTGCCATTCCTTTTCCGGAGTTAGAAGTTTTTCTTACTTCTATATCAACTCCCTTATCGTCCACAGGTTCTCCATCCTGGGTCAACTCTTTCCAATCATTGCCTTCTTTGTATTCAATTGAAACCAAAGGTTCATGTAAGGAAATTTCAGAGCGACCCACATCCTTATAACGGAAGACCCAATGTTTTTCTAGATTTTCTTCTGCTAAGATCAGCTCAGGAGAATCTACTAATTCTCTTACACCTTCTGATTTCTCAGTCTCAGGAAAACGATCGGAACGATCCAATTCGTAATTCCAAGATGCAGGGAATGCTTCTTTTCCCCCAGAAGCCGGAAGATTTTTGGTCAGATCGGCAAGATGTGCCTGTAAGAATGGTTGGGTGCCTGGTCCGTAAAGAGTATGGCCACCTTCATAATGTTGGCGAGTATATTCTTCTGGAGTAGTCACATAACCGAAATATCCGTTTGCACAACTGATCACAGATGCATTTTTGATCGGCTGAGAACTGGATTTTAATGCCTCATCTACAAATCTTTTTCCAGATTCTTTAGTAACTTCGAAAGGAACAGGAAGAAGAAGTGTGTCCGCAATTTTCACAGACTGTAAAAGAAGTTTATGTGGGAACTTTGATTTAGGAAGAACGATAGGTTGTAGATATTTGAAACCCACTATTCTTTTATGACCTTGGCAACCGCCTGTTAAAAACCAACGAGGCCAACCTTCTGCAAAGAATGGTAGCCAGTTTAGAACTGGAGTGAGTCCATCTTCTGCTCCACCAGTTAATGCAGTTCCAACATAAGGACGATCACAAACTTCTGCATCTCCAATCTTTTGGTTTTCATACAGATCCACTTCCCTTGTATTAAAAGAAAGATTTGCTTCAGTGCTTAGAGAGTTTTGCAAAGAGTCAAAAAGTTTAGAAGCTTCCGCACCGATTGCTTCTCCAATTCTTCTGGATTCTATAAAACCTTGCATGTCTTCACGATAATCAGGAGAATTATCTCCATGAGTAGAATTGTTCAGTGCATGGATTGGATCCCAGCTTGGTTTAAAATCTTTACGGATCTTTTTCTCTAAAATTCGAGTTGGATATGCAAACACGTCCGCGTTCGCAACATCATTTGAATCAGGTACTGTAGTTCCATGAACGGAGAATGTAGAGAATGCACCAAGAGGTTTGTATCTTCCGTCTTTATCCTGTGCATCAATACGGATCATTACTAGATCAGGATTGATTGCTTGGTATTGGATCTCTGGTTTTAATTCTTCAAATCCAGAATTTTTATTAGCACGATAAGCATCCAAGGATCTGTTTCTAGTCAGTCCCCAAATTGCAGTTTTTCCAGAAGCAATCTTCGCAGGTTTTGCGGACTTATAAGCTTCTTCTACTCCACTAGTCAAACGATCCAATACGAAATCAGTCCAACCCTTATCGAATCCAGGTTTGTTAGAAGCAAACTCGTTATAAAAATTATTATCGTAGAAGTTAGCAGGAGCAGAGTGTGTATGAGTTCCCGCAAATACGATCCCACCAAAAGAAATATCTGTCTTAGAAGCCAAACGTTCTGCAAGCAAGTGATGGATCAAAAGAGATCCGGATAAAAGATCACTTTGGATCAAAACTACTGGTTCATTTGCATCTTTTCTAATATAGAAAATTCTAGCATAAAGACGAGTGCGGAAACCTTTTTCGGTCTCAGCCATTTTGGAATAACCTGCTAAAGGTAAACCGGGAGGAGGAGTTAAATCCACCTTGGAAATTCCAGCAACCAGTCCTCTGGTTTTGGAAGCAACTTCCGGTTTTTTATACGCGATCTTATATTCGGCGACGGTTCCGCAAGCGGCTGCAGAAAAGATTAAAAGGATCGAAATTAGGTACGGTTGGATATTCTTCACTATTTGATTCGGTTTCATTCCCCCTCCGGGAATTCTTTGGTTTTTTTAGCCTCTACTTGCTATCAGAAGGGTAAGTTCTTAGCAAGAATTTTCGGATAAGAGTATGTTATCGATCCGTCTTACAAACCAATTATATTCTCCAAAAATAGCTCGGATTTTTGAGCCTCTTATTAGTTTGAGACAAAATAAGAAATGTAGATAGGAAATCTTCTATGTCCCAACCGGGCTTTTTACAAAGACTTAAATTTCATTTTTTCAATTTCTATCCTCCTTACTTAGGTGCTGGTATCAAGGTTAAAGCCTTGAACAAAGAGAGAACCTTGTTCTCTACCACAATGAAACTCACACCTTTTAATAAGAATTATGTGGGAACACAATTCGGAGGATCTCTCTATTCCATGTGCGATCCTTTTTATATGTTGATCCTAATGGAACATTTAGGATCCGGATATCTGGTCTGGGACAAAGCAGCAACTATCAGATTTTTAAAACCAGGAGAAGGTACCGTAAGAGCTGAGTTTTATATCCCTAAGGAAAAAATCCAAGAGATCAAAGAAGAAACAGATCGTAAAAGAAAAATGGACGTTACCTTCACCGCTCAGATTGTAGATGTGAAAACCGGTAAGCTCGTGGCAGAAGTAGACAAAGTTATCTATGTCAGAAAAAAATTGAAAGAGTAAGTTCTTAAAGTCTACCGCCCAAATTTCGTCATTAGGATCATGTTGGAGTTCCGACATGATCCTGGGACCTTATCTCGAACCATTCTAAAGAAAGCCCTTCAAATCTTTTTAAAGGGGGCCTAAAATTGTTTTTCCCTAGGGACTACGATGAAATGATGGCCCCAAACGCTTATGTCCCAATGGAAAACAACACCTCTGTATGAGGAGCATAAACTTTTAGGCGCTAAGATGATCCCTTTCGGCGGTTGGGACATGCCTGTTCAATATTCCGGAATCATTGCTGAACATACAGCGACTAGAGAAGCTGCCGGTCTCTTCGATGTTTCTCATATGGGAGAAATTTTTATCGAAGGTCAGGCTGATATCATCCTCGGCTTTCTGGAATCAGTTACCTGTAATTCTGTTTCTTCTTTAGCAAATGGACAAGTGCAGTACAACGCAATCATCAATGAGAATGGCGGACTGGTAGACGATATCACTCTCTACAAGTTTAACGATCAAAAATATATGATCTGTGCAAACGCATCCAATGTGGATTCGGTTTACGCGTATCTAAAAAAGTATGTGCCAAGTTCTGCAAAATTAGAAAACCAAAGTGCTTCTTGGCATCAAATTGCGATCCAAGGTCCCAAAGCAGATTCCATTCTTTCTTCTTATTTTAAATCTGACCTAAGCCATATCGGATATTATAAATTCGTGTTATTCTCCTTTGTGGGAGAAGAGATCATTCTTTCCAGAACTGGTTATACTGGAGAAGACGGATTCGAAATTTACAGTTCTAATTCTACTGGCGTAAAAATCTGGAAGGAACTATTAGAATTCGGAAAAAACCAAGGACTTCTTCCTGTAGGCTTAGGCGCGAGAGACACACTTCGTATCGAAGCAAAATATCCTCTTTATGGTCATGAGTTGGACGAGAACAGAAGTCCAATCCAATCGGGGATAGGCTGGATCGTAAAAGAAAAGAAAATTCCTTATCCTAAATACCAAGAGATCATCTCCGAAAAAAAAGAAGGGCCTAAACGAAAGATCGTGGCATTCGAACTGCAAGAAGCAGGTGTCCCAAGAGAGAATATGCCAGTATTAGATTCTAACGGCAAAAATATCGGGATCACAACTTCCGGTACCTTCTCCCCTTCCTTAAAAAAAGGAATAGGACTCGCACTCGTGGACTCTGAAAAGATCCAACATGGAGAATCCATCCAAATTGAGATCAGAGGGCAGGCAAAGTCCGCAATTATATTCACCCAATCTTTCATTCCGGGAAGCATTCGGAAAAATTAAACTAAGGATTTTCAAATGGCAGTAACTAACGCACCTCCGGGTTATAAGTTCACAGAAAAACATGAATGGGTAAAAGTAGAAGGGGATACCGCATTGATCGGGATCTCTGACTATGCTCAAGCGGCACTCGGAGATATCGTTTTTGTGGACCTTCCAAAAGTAGGAAAATCTATCAAACAACTGGATACATTCGGAACGATAGAATCCGTAAAAGCAGCAGAAGATTTATACGCTCCCATCAGCGGAGAAGTAGTCGAAGTTAATGGAAACCTTTCCAAAAACCCGGCAGCAGTGAATTCTGATCCTTTCGGATCTTGGATGATCCGAGTCAAAGGGATCAATTCTTCCGAGTTAGAGAAATTATTAGATCCCGAATCTTACAGAGAATTAGTAAGCAAACTGGATTAGGAAAATAGAATGAGTACTGCAACTTGGAACGGATCCGGCAAACAAACTGAAATGAAGAATCCACTCGATCCTTTGGATACTTTTTCCAGAAGACATATAGGTCCTGATGAAGATCAGATCAAAGAAATGTTATCCACACTCGGTTTATCCGGGTTGGAAGAGCTGGTGGCAAAAGCAGTTCCAGAAGGAATTCGTTTGGAAAAAGCTTTGGATCTTCCTGAGGCTTCTACCGAAAGAAAGATCTTAAACGATCTGAAAAAGATCGCTTCTAAGAACAAGTTGTATCGCTCTTATATTGGTTCCGGTTACCAAGCGAGTGTAATGCCAGGAGTGATCCAAAGAAACATTTTGGAAAATCCGGGTTGGTATACTGCTTATACTCCTTACCAAGCAGAAATTTCCCAAGGAAGATTAGAGGCACTTCTAAACTTCCAAACCATGATCATGGATCTAACAGGTTTGGAGATCTCAAATGCTTCTCTCTTGGACGAGGCTACTGCTGCCGCAGAAGCAGTATTCTTAGCGTATGGAATTCGCAAAAACGAAACATCCAAATTACTTTTTATCTCCGAGTTATGCCATCCTCAAACAATTGATGTGGTCCGCACAAGAGCACTTCCACTTGGGATCGAAGTAAAAATTGGAAATCATTTAAAAGCAGAACTAAACGAAGATTATTTTGCAGTATTAGTTCAGTATCCAGGAACAGAAGGAACCATTTATAATTACGAAAGTTTCTTCCAGTTGGCTCATAATATTGGAGCTCTAACAATCTGTGCTGCCGATCTACTTTCACTTACAGTTCTAAAAGCTCCTGGAGAATTCGGAGCGGATATCGCTGTAGGAAGTTCTCAAAGATTCGGATTACCTTTTGGATTTGGCGGGCCTCATGCAGGTTATTTTGCGACCAAAGACGAATTCAAAAGAAATATGCCAGGAAGACTTGTAGGAGTTTCCAAGGACAGCCAAGGAAATCCTGGGCTCAGACTTTCTCTACAAACAAGAGAACAACATATCAGAAGAGATAAAGCTACTTCTAATATCTGTACTGCACAGGTTCTATTAGCAGTTCTATCTTCTATGTATGCTGTATATCACGGCCCCAAAGGTTTAAAAGATATCGCTCTTAGAGTTCATAGACTCACAGAAACATTGGCTAAAAATTTGGAGAAGGCAGGCTTTGCCATCCAAAACAAAACCTTCTTCGATACTATTGTTTTAGATCTAGGATCCAAGGCTCAAACTTATATAGATGCTGCTTCTAAAAAAGAGATCAATTTCAGAAGTTTGGGAAATGGCAAAATTTCAATCGCTCTGGATGAAACTGTAGAAGTTTCCGATTTGGAAGATATTCTTTCCGTATTCGGGACCTCTAAGATCGATCCTTCCCTAGAAGGAATTTCCATCCCGAACGAATTTATCAGAACTTCTGAATATCTTACACATCCAGTGTTCAACTCACATCACACAGAAACAAAGATGTTGAGATATATTAGAAAATTGGAATCCAGAGATCTTTCTCTCACAACTTCCATGATCCCTCTGGGTTCTTGCACAATGAAGTTGAATGCAACAGTGGAAATGTTCCCTGTGACCTGGCCTGAGTTTTCGAATATTCACCCATTCGCACCCGCAAGCCAAACAGAAGGATACAGAACTGTATTCTCTCAATTAGAATCTTGGCTTTCTCAGGTAACTGGATTCCCAGGAATTTCCCTACAACCAAATGCTGGTTCTCAAGGAGAATATGCGGGACTTCTCGCAATCCGAAATTATCATATCAGCAGAGGGGATAAGGACAGAGATATTTGTTTAATCCCAATCTCTGCTCATGGAACCAATCCTGCTTCTGCAGCAATGGTTGGATTCAAAGTGGTAGTGGTAGCCTGCGACGCAGAAGGAAACGTAGATTTAGAAGATCTGAGAGCGAAAGCAAAAGAACATTCTAAAGATCTAGCTGCATTAATGATCACCTACCCTTCTACACATGGAGTGTACGAAGAACCTATTAAGGAAATCTGTTCCATCATTCATGAGAATGGAGGACAGGTTTATATGGATGGAGCGAATATGAACGCTCAGGTAGGCATCACAAGACCTGCGAATATTGGCGCTGATGTTTGCCATCTGAACTTACATAAAACTTTCTGTATTCCTCACGGAGGTGGTGGACCTGGAGTGGGACCAATCGGAGTTGCAGAACATCTGAAACCATTCTTACCTGGTCACCCTCTTGTAGATAACGGAACAGGCAACGAACACGGTGCAGTCTCAGCTGCTCCTTGGGGAAGCGCAAGTATCGTTCTGATCTCTTGGGTGTACATTGCACTTTTAGGAACAGAAGGTTTGGAACAAGCCACCAAAGCTGCGATCCTAAACGCGAACTATATCGCCAAACGTTTAGAAAACTATTTCCCAGTACTTTATAAAGGTAAAAACGGATTCGTTGCCCACGAATGTATCCTGGATGTAAGACCTTTCAAAAAGACTAGCGGGGTAGAAGTAGAAGATATCGCAAAACGCCTGATGGATTATGGATTCCACGCACCTACCATGTCCTTCCCTGTTCCTGGAACTTTGATGATAGAACCTACTGAATCAGAATCCCAAGAAGAATTGGATCGTTTCTGTGAAGCGATGATCTCCATTCACTCAGAGATCCAAGAGATTGAACAAGGCAAGGCTGATCCTAAAGATAACCCTTTAAAGAATGCACCTCATACTTCTGCGATGGTGATCTCTGATAATTGGGACCATGCTTATTCCAGAGAGAAGGCTGCTTATCCGGCACCTTGGACTAAAGAGCATAAATTCTGGCCTTATGTAGGAAGAATAGATAACGTATATGGAGATAGGAACCTGGTTTGTTCCTGCCTTCCTTTAGAATCGTATCTCTAATTTTTTCTAAAAGCCAGAAGACAATAAAAAAGACCGGGGTTTTTCGCTCCGGTCTTTTTGTTTTATAAAGAATGAAGATCAGAAATTAATCGTCTTTCTTTTTCTTTTTGGATTTTTTAGACTTCTTGGAGTCGTCATCATCGTCTTTGTCTTTTTTAGACTTCTTTGACTTTTTAGATTTTTTGGAATCATCATCGTCCTTATCTTTATCCTTCTTGGATTTTTTGGACTTTTTAGAATCAGAGTCGTCATCATCTTTATCTTTTTTGGATTTCTTGGATTCCTTATCGTCATCCTCATCCTTTTCTTTCTTAGCCTTTTTCTTAGGCTCGTCTTGATCGTCGTCTTCGACCTTATCTTTGGACTTCTTAGCCTTAGATTTTTTTACTGAATCTGCAGAATCAGAAGCCTTTCCAGGTTTAGCTCTGCAATAAGCATCTACATTAGTTCCGTCTTGTTTGCTATAACCGGAAACCCAAGTACAATCAGAATCAGACTCGCATTGACCTTTGGATAAACCTTGGCATTGGGATTCTGCAGAAAGAGAAGTCCCACTTAAAATAAGCAGACCTGCAAAGAGAATACTAGTTATAAATTTTAAAAGATATATCGGCTTACGATACATTCTATCGACTCCTAAATCGAATGGTTCGACAAGGTTCTATATAGAAAAAGAATTTGCGATCTGAAATATTCCTATATTTCAAAAAAATTATATTAGAATCATTTTAAAAAGGTGGGTCGGGAGGGGAATTCCTCCCGACCAAACACAGTCAGGAATCAACCGCCATAGTACATCAACTGGAACCCGTATATAGGATATAAAATGCCCATCTAATCTAACATTAACTCCCCGGATCCATACCTTCAGAGCGGTCCGCATTCTACTATCGAGTCTTCGAATCGTCAAGCTCACAAAGTAAATAAGATGCAAATTTTGGAAAAAAATTTCATTTGGAAATATCTTTTTTCGAACAGTCGATATTCCATCGGCAATATTATGCAGATCATATTCACTATTTGTAATAGTCTTTGAATAGATCGGCCGTGTTCCAAACTTTATACTGGTTGTTCAGAATTTAGATCGATGCAGAATAATCAGGATAAATAAGTCTTGGTCTCAATCTAAAATATCATAAGGACAAGCTTAGAATTGAAGTTTAAGTTTTAGGGGAAATGTTAGAAGAAATAAAAAAGGCCGGAGATTAATCCGGCCTTATATGATTACAGTAGAAACCCGGCAACGTCCTACTCTCCCACATAGCGAACCATGCAGTACCATTAGCGATGAGAGGCTTAACTTCCGTGTTCGGGATGGGAACGGGTGTGACCCTCTCTCTATAACCACCGAGAATCTATAACCAGTATTCCCTGCGAACCTCGGAAGTCTACCTTTTTTCATAGAAAAAGAAGAAGTTTTTAGGGAGAAGAAGGAGCAGATTTTTCAAAATTTTCCCTCGGCTGAGCCGCCTAATCTCAGTTTTAATATTCCAAAGAAAGGGCTCTAACTTCTTCTCTGGAATAAGCATCTGGTTTTTTTAATATTTGGACCAATGCCTTAAATTCTCTTGGAAGAAGTTTCCCTGGATGTTTATTAAAATAATATTTGGAAGATCTATAGATCCCGTTCAATCCGCGGCCCCAATACACCAAGTTGAGATAATATTCTAAAACTCCCTTTTTTCCTAACTCTTCATCAAGAGCTTGTGCAATCCGGATCTCTCTTAACTTTCGAGTTAATGTTTTGTCCCTGGATAAAAATAATGTTCTAGCAAGCTGTTGGTCCAATGTGCTTGCACCTCTTAATCTTCTGAACAAAAAGACTGCTTGTATGATAGAAGATTGTATATCAGCTAAAGAATATCCTCTATGCCTGTAGAATCTATAATCTTCTACTTCTACCAGGTATTCTAAACTTCCTGGAGGTAATACTTCGAGCCGTACCCAATCATTTTCGAGAGGAACAGACTCTAAGTTTTCTGGGAGATAGACTAATTTGTTCTCTCTGAATAATATTCTTTTTTCAGGAAAGGTTTGGTAATAAATAAGAAGAAGGAATACTATTACCAGAATACTTCTGATCCCAAAGAAAAACCATCTATGAAAGAAATGGTTTCCTTCGTTCATTGGACTTCAGTAATAGTTTGTTTATCGTATATCAAAAATACTTCCTGCTCTATCTGTTCGGAAGATACAAGTTTCCAATTTGCTTTATCAAAGTTAAAATATGCAGATTCTCCACCGGTAATCGAAGGTAAACCAACTTGTCCAATAAAGAATGGAACTATAGTAAGATAAAGTCTGTTCACAAGTCCCTTTCTAAAAAAGGAATCATTTAGTCTAGGCCCGCCTTCTAAAAGTATTTTCGAATGCCCTCTTTTTTCTAATTCTTTCAGAATGATCTCCGGATCCAGATCTTCTCCCTGCAAAGGAATAATCTCTGCAAACTCTGATAATTCGGTTCTGACTTGGGATTCGTTTTTAGAAGTACAGAATAGAAGCGGTTTTACTTTAGAAAAATGGAATACTTTTCTGTCAGAAGGAAGGGTCCCAGTTCTTACAAGAAGTATGGCCCTTGGCTCCTTCTCCGATTCTACATATCTAAGATGAGTAACTGGATCGTCATTGAGTAAGCTATTTTTTCCGAGAATAAGAGCATCTGCTTCGGAACGGATCTGGTCCATTCTTCTCTTATCATTTCTGGAAGATAGACCATACCATTTTCCGTCGGGACGACATACCTTTCCGTCCAAGGTCATTGCCATATTCACGGCCAAAAAAAGACGACTCATTGAGGTTTAGATGCGAGGGTTTCGGAAAGTAATTTGAGAACTCTTCCTCTGCAGGTACCACAGCCGGTGCAACAACTTGTGTCTCTCATCAATTTACCCAAGGTATCGTTCCCTCTGCGGATAGAATTCGTAATATCCTCTTCGGATACTTGGTTGCATACACAAACCTTTCTAGGTCGCATCAGGGCATTTAGGTCTATTTGACTAAAGTCGGAAGAATTCATCAGGCCTTCTAATTATTGGACGCCGAAAGCAAAACCATCACTCAAGCTAAACATTAGAAGGCCAGGATCAAGAGAATTTTTTTCCAACCTGATTAGGCCCGCCATGCCAGTTTTAAGGAACCAACAGGTTTTTATAACGGATTCCAGAATGGATATTTCTCGTTGACAGCATGACTTTCAAGCTCATCCTCATTCGGAAAATTCCATAAAGGAAACCTACAGAATGCAAGTGACCAAACGCGCTCCCTTAAGGGAAATATTCGGATGGTGCATGTTCGATTTCGCCAATTCTAGTTATACCACTGTAATTATAACAGTCATCTACTGCAGAGTTTTCGCAGAAGTAATCGTTCCAATCTCCTCCAATCCGGCAAATCCTTATGAAGATGGGAATTTTTATTTTGGACTAGCTTTATTTTTCTCTTATCTACTGGTTGTACTGACCGGTCCGTTATTCGGAGCTATTTCAGATTTCTCCGCTAAGAAGAAAACTTTCCTCTTTTGGAGTTATATCAGCTGCGTGATCAGCACCGCTGCTTTCTGGTTAGTGGCGACTCCAGGTTCTTGGGAGTTAGGTTTTGCTCTAATCATTCTTTCTAACTTCTTCTTTGCTTCCGGAGAAAACTTTGCTTCTTCTTTCTTACCTCATTTAGGACCTAAAGAAGAATTAGGAAAAATTTCAGGGTATGCTTGGGGAGTCGGGTATATGGGAGGACTTCTTTCCGTATTCCTAGTCCAGACTCTTGTGGCACCTTCAATTGATCCTGCGATCTACGGTTCTCTTAGATTTGTAGGACCTCTTACAGCGTTGTTCTTCTTACTTGCTGGAATTCCTACGTTCTTACTTTTGAAAGAATACCAACCTGCTATTAAAATACCGACAGGAGAAAGTTATCTCACTATTGGTTTTAGACAATTATCAGAGAGTATTAAATCGATAAGACATTTCAAAGATCTAGTCATCTATTTGATCTCTCTATTCTTTTCTATGGCTGCGCTTGCTATTGTGATAGCATTTGCATTCTTATACGGGAACCAAGAGATCAAGATCACATCTGGTCAAGAGGCTACCCTATTCGTAATGCTTCAGTTCTTTGCGATGATAGGCGCAATATTCTTTGGATTCGTTCAGGACAAGATCGGAGCTAAGAAAACTTTCAATATCACTTTGGTATTTTGGATCTTCTGTCTGATCGGAATTTATTTCGTGAGAGAGATCACCGGTTTTGTAAACGGACTAGGAGTGGATATCTCAGTACAATGGGTATTTGTGATCTTTGGAACCCTCGCTGGTTCAGGAGTTGGATCCACTCAATCAGCAAGTAGAGCAATTGTCGGGGTCTTCTCCCCTGAATCCAAGTCTGGAGAATTTTTTGGTCTCTGGGGTCTTTCCGGAAAACTTGCGGCGGCAATCGGAGTTTTTGCGATCGGTATATTACAGAAAATTTTCGATCTAAGAAATGCATTCTTAGTAGTTGCTGTATTCTTTTTCATCTCTTTGATCATCAATACATTCGTGAATGAAAAAAGAGGGATAGAAAAAGCGAAGGATTGGGAAAGAAACGGAGGACATTAATCCTCACCTGCTCCAAGCTTTTGCTTGTAAATCCAATATTCTGGATTATACTTAAATCGTGGCTGGCGAGTTTAATACAGAAGATGAGTTCGAGTCCCACCAAAGCCAAAGAAAATTGGCTTTGGCGACTATGGACGAATTGACTCAAACTAAATTGGATCTTTTAGATGCCGGTAAAGAAATTCCTAAATTTCTAAACTACGCCATTTCTTATTTAAACCGTAAATATCTAACAGAAGAAAAAGTGATTAGCGACCTGATCGTACGAAGAGACTCTTCGAATTAATCACTCGTCTTCATCGTCTTTTTCTTTTTCCGCTTCTATTCGTATTTCAGAAATTACTGCTTGGGCCTCATCAAAAATCGGAGTTAGTGTAGAAGTATCCGAATCTATCTCGGTAACAGTATCTTCCAAATAATAAGTGCCTTGTGTTGTTAAGAAAAAGAATCTCACCTGATCCAAGTCTGGATTCGGGGTCCAGCGGACCTTCTTCCCTTGTTTCCAAAGATAAGCGTATTTGTGGATCAAACGTACGGAACTTTTTTTAATACTTTCTCTTCCTCCACCACCAATGAAAGAAGCTCCTGAAGTTAAGAAGATACTCGCGTCTCCAGAAAGAAATGTAGCTAAAGTGACTATCTCGCTTTGGGTAGGCCAGTCCATGATGATCCCGTAAACGACTGTTTTGCCGTTTGGATTTTGTATACCTATATCATCATATTCTGTTTCGAATGCGAGTTCTCTTAATTCTTTGTAAGGTGTGCGATCAATGGAAGGGCTGCAAGCCGAGAGCAGGAATATACAGATTATATTATAAAAACTAAATTTGAATATTGAGCTCGAAAACTTCTCTGACATGCGAATATACCGCTTCTTTTCCAAAGGAATATCTCTGAAAAATCTATCCTAATATACATCAGGAAAGACTTCTTTTTGCAAAAAGAAGGAAGAGAACCTAAGAAAAATTCTTGGATCTGAAAAAATCAAATCCTTCTTATTTCTTTTTGGTCTTTTTCTTCGGAGTCTTAGAGGCTGCTTTTTTCTTGGGAGAAGCTTTTTTAGGAACAGTCTTCTTCTTGGCGGGTTTTTTCTTAGCTACTGCCTTTTTTTTGCCTTCTTCGCTAATCGTGAGACTTGGGTCTCTTTCCATATTCTTAATATGAGAAGAATGCCTAAATCTAAGTGCAGACCAATCATCGTCTATGGAGATCAATCTTACTCCTTCAAAACTGATCTTTCCAAGTGGGTCCCAACCTGCATCTCTATGAATGGATACATTATATTTACGGGATGTTTTTTTGGGATAGGCCAACCATAAGAGTCCATCATCTATCAAGGTGGTAGGCACCATAGAAGCTATATTCCGGATCTCAACTTCGGTTTGGACGAACGCAAGTATAAGCCTGTATCTTTTTCCGGACCTTAGCGCTCTATCGACCGGAGCCCCTAAACTGGAAAGTGCGGGTTCGAATTCATAAGGAGAAGATAAAACACAAATCTCCCCTTCGCCAGGTTTGAATTGTAATTTACCAAACACGGAATGGATAGCCATCGGTAAATAGAATCCTTTTCGCCAAGAAAAGGCAAGCGAGAAACCGAAAACAATATTTGGTTCGTTTGCTTATCTATTGGATATTCTTAAATTACCGACCTTCTCCCTATTTATGGGATACAATGTTTTAGCAAGGTAGATAACAATTGTTATCCAATGAGTAGGAACTAACGTCACGCGTAAGAGGATAAACGTCTTAGAAGTTTAGGCGACAAGAGATCCTGCTAGTTTTGCCACAGATTTTCCTTTTTCTGGTTCTAGTAGAAACCATAGTATACTGTGATCTATCTCAATAACAAAAAAGGCGAACCGATTGGTCCGCCTTTTCCCTTATTCTAATGTTATAAAATTCTCTTATTGGAATTCCAACATTTTAGAAACTAATCTTTTTTGATTAAGTTCTAGATCCCTCAGCTTATGGCGAACATTCTTGTCCACCTTACGCAGATATTTTTTATATGTTACAATAATCTGTTTTTGTTTATTATAAGGTAGAGGATTAGTTTCCTCATGTAGTTTGGTCTCCACACTAGGTGCCATAGATTGAACCGGAGTATCTGGCCAAATCAATTCAGTATCATGGCTGGAATAATATTCTAATTTTATCTCTTTATTATTATTCGGAGTCCTTTTTCCTTCAGTTCCGATCTGAGGTCCCTTAGGCTCAATATTGATCACTCTACGCATCTCTCTTACGAAAATTTCGCCGTTAGAGTTCGTACGCTTGAATTGCATAATGATCTTTTCTAATTTTTCAGGATTACTTCCTGGATATATAAAGATACGCGCATTATAAAGATAAGTTTTAGGGAAGTCCCAGAAAGATTCTCCGGAGCCCATATCCAATTCCAGATAAGGTTTATTATCTCTATCTGTTTTTAAGAACTGAGGTAATTCCTGAGGTTCATCACCAATATATCTTAACGCTTTTTTGGTGGTTTCCATCTGAAGGATCTTATTGATCTGATGGATATTCTGAGAGATAGAAGCATGCAAATTATCTATCTCAATATCGGAAAACCCCGCCTTGCGGATGGCTTCGATCTGGCGTTCTATTTCTCTTTCTTCCATTGTTAGGATTTTAGGTGCCGCATCTATTTGTATGAATACGGCCAAAAGAGAAATTATAAGAAAGATAAGGGTTTTCATTAGATGCCTTCCTTCTAAATATCGAAAAGACTATACCCCATTCTTGATCCTAAAAAGGATTTTTTCAAGGGTTCTTTCCTGATTATGCCTCGAATCTTCCGCCCGAATGCCTATTTCGAAGAGGAACTCCGACTTGGAAAATTATTTCCGAGGGAGTTAGAGGCCAGGAATTCCGTTTTAGAATCCTCCTTTTTAGTGCTGAATTCTTTTCCCGACTCAGCAAAAGTTTTAGCTCATTCCCCTCCCGAAGAAAATTGGATCAAATATTGGAATGATAAGGGAATAAAGATCCCAAAACCTATTCTTCTTAGAAATATAAAACAATCTTTGCAAAAAGAGAAAGAGATCCAATTAGAAGAATGGGGAAAAATATGCCGTTGGAATTCCCACAGCTGTGAATTAGAAATAGATCCTGCATATTCAGATCCTGCAAAAATATACGGATCTAAACTAAACCAAAAAGATTGGAACCAAGAATCTAATTCTGATCTAATTTCTTATTCCATTCGCAATTCAGAAGATTGGGAAATATTCTTACAAAATGAAAAGGATCACTTCTCTCCGGATCAAAAATTCGTTTTTAAAACTGAGTTTGGATTTGCTGGCGCTCAAAAATTTAGAGATGTTTCCGGATTAAAAGATCTAGCTTATCTATTCTTAAAGGTTAAAAGAGAACCATTTCTGATCGAAACCTGGGTAGATAGAACCAAAGATTTTAGCTTATTATTCTCCGCAAAAAATGGGGAATATAAAATAGAAGAAGGCACCATCCTACTTAACGACCATAAAGGAAAATATTCCGGGACATGGATGGGAGAATTTTCAGAAATCGAAAATTACCTTTCTGGAATGTCAGAAAGTTTTTCTCAAGTCTCCAAATTCCATCCTAATTACGAAGGATATGGTTCTATAGATTCTTTCTTTTATAGATCTAAAGGCACCCAAGTTTTACGTAAAATTTCGGAAGTCAATTTTAGATGGACTATGGGCTGCTTATTGTTGGAGCTCCGACGTAAATTTCCTAAAAAGGGAAATGACCTTCTTCTTTTCTTACCCAAAGTCCAAAACTCAGATCCATACTCTAGATTAAAAACATGGGAGAAGGAAACAGGCTGGGAAATTCTTCCACTTTCCACATTCTTCTCCCCTTATAGAAGACCGAACCAGAAAAACCTAATTTGGGTACGTCTCCCGGCGGGGAAAACCCAGGATCCTTGGGAAGAGGCTAAAATCATTTCAGAAAGCGGTATCCGAGTTCTTGGCCCCTGAAATGTACTTGTGATTCTTTACCTGCCTCCGAGACTGGTTCCAATCCCTTCGGGGAACTAGCCTGCAGATATTACTCAGGTTTCAGGAAAAGAGATGGAACTGTTTCTCAATTACGCGCTTTATATTATCGTAAGTATCGGATTCTTGATTCCCTTCACTGGATTTGTTGTCGGAGCGGGAGCAATTGTAAATGCTACCGTTGCTGGATTTGCCGTTAACTTGTTGGCTCAAATCGTAGAAGAGGACAGACTCAAAGGTTATCTCGAAAAGAATAAGTCCACTATGATCGGTCAGGCTTTATTAAAAGCGATCGAAACAGGTAAAACTAAACTGGCACCTGGTTCAGTTGTTTCTCATGCAGAAGAGCATGGTCATGACGGTCATCATCTGATCTCCGTTCAAACTTACTCTCTTGTGTTTGCTGCATTGATCGTTGGAACTGTAATCACTGTATTAGTAGCTCAAGTTGACTTCGGAGCAATGAACACTGTGATCGCTATGCTTGTAGCGACCATCAAAGCTTCCTTAGTATTAGCTTACTTTATGCACCTTAAATACGATAACGTAATGAACAGAGTGATCTTCGGATCAGGTTTTCTTTTCTTACTTCTTCTTTTTGGATTCTCTGTAGCAGACATCTACACAAGGGCAAAAATTTTAGCAGGCTTCCCTTACTAAGAAGATTATAATACTTTCGAGTATTTCAAAAGAGCCGGCTGAACGCCGGTTTTTTTGTAGCCTGAGGTTTTCCTTCCAGCTTTCGTATCCGAATCGAACAGAGGAACTATGGCAGGATATTCAGGAACACCCTTGGCCAAAAAGTTAGGATTTAAAGAAGGCCAGTTTGCAATCATCATCAATGAGCCAAAAGAATTTAAAGGCTTATTGGAAGAACTTCCTCCAAATATTACATTCAAGAAGAAGTTAGCGGGAAGTTTCGATTATATTCATTTTTTCTGTAAGAGCAAAGATGAACTTTCCAAAAACTTTTCCAAGTTCCCGGACTATCTCGCTGACAAAGGAATGGTTTGGATCTCTTGGCCTAAGATGAGTTCAGGTGTGAAAACCGACTTAAAAGAAGATACGATCAGAGAAATAGGCTTGAAGACAGGGTTGGTAGACGTTAAAGTCTGCGCAATCGATTCGACTTGGTCCGGTCTACTTTTTAGAAGAAGAAAGAGTTAAGCTGTATCAAATATTCGGAAACTTGAACATGATCCTATTAAAACGTTATAGTCTGGGTTTCCTATTATCAGGGTTCATTTTATGTTTTGCCTGTATCGAAAAAGTTCCTGAAATCAAAAAGACAATCGAAATCACTGAACTTGGTTTAGTGTTAAATTACGAAGGCTGGATCTATGAAGAATATGATCCAAATAGAGATAGCTCCGACCCCAATCGTCCCAAAAACAAAAGAGAATCCCAAAACGATAAAAATATTAAGGTAATGTTCTATCTTTTCGAACCGGAACAAAATAAAGGTTCAGAGATCAGGACCAATATCAATTTTGTATCAGAGCCAATTCCTGTAAAATATTCCAAAGCAACCTTAGAAGATTACGTAGCCTCCATAAGTGGACTGTATTCAAATGTATATAAAGAATACGAAATACTTTCCGTTCCTCAAAAATGCAGTTTCGGAAAAGAGAAATGTATCTTCTTTGAATCTAAGTTCATTCTTCCAAATACCCCAGAAAATAAACAAATCAGAACTCTTCAATGGATCTTTTTCAAAGAAGGTACTGTTTATATTTTCACAGGGACAATACCTGAGTCAGAATTTTCGGAGAAGAATAAAAAGATCCTGAACACAATCCAGACTCTTACTGAAAAGATTTAATTCTAAGTTAACTGCGTCTTAAAGCCTTAGGCTTTTTATCTTCTGTGATATCTTCGTAGTCTACTAGAAGTTTATAGATCGAGACTGCGTCCTTCCAAATATGGATCCGTCCTTCTTTATTTAAATTCCGAACGTATTCATTTACTTCCGAAAGACGGGATCTAAAAAAATAGAATAGTTTTTTATCTTCTATCGCTATATGACTTACAAGCCAATCCTTTAAGTCCTGGATCAAAATTGCCAAAGATTCCAGTTCTTCTTTTTCACTTCTTTCTATCATATCGTTGATGAGAATATTAAATCTCTCATGTTGTTTCTGGTGATTTTTTTCCCCGATATAATGAAAATTATGCATGATAGCTTCTTCCGTATTAAAATGTTCACGGATATATTCTATCGTTTCGTAGATTGCTTCTTTTAATTGAGCACTTAAGGATTCAGAGTCTATCTCTTGTTTTAATCTTTGTTTATATAGTTTATCCGTTTTCACTAATAATTGCAAAAGCCATAGATGTTGGATATCCACGATCGCGATCCCAGTTTTGAGTTTATAACGATACCATAGGTCTGAGATCAGTTTTAGATTTTCTTCTCCCAGTTTTTTGAATTCTACGGAGACCTCTTGTTTTCCCGAGAAAAGAACCAGTTGGTATAATTTTTCGATTTCATCTGCATAGATAGATGCTTGCAAATGTCTTTGCATCCAATCTGTGAGCTTATCATCCACATGTACCATTGCAGCGTCCACATACTGTCTATCCTCACTCAGTATATGTCTAAACAGCCATTTTTTTAGGTTTTTAAGAAGGTCCAGAACAGCATTCTCAAAATCTCCTTCGAAACTTTTTCGGACCCTGTTCCTTAAAGCAGTAATAAACCGCATATGTTGTAATCTATGTTGCCCGAGCTTAGCGTATCCTATATTCTCTAAAAGTTTTTCTTCCAGAGCGAAATGTTCAGTTGCATAATCCAAAGTTTTAGAAAGTGCATTTGTGAACGTAGTTTCTAATTCAGATCTGGTTCCCGACTCCAGTTTATCTTCCAAATCAGCTAGAATCCCAATTAACCAAAGATGTTGTTTATCTATTTCAGGAATTCCTAAAGAAAGATCGAATGTCTTCCATATACCTCTGATTTTTTCTATAACCCTTTCGTCATACATGAGTTAATCCTTATAGCTGTTTTACGAAAAACTGTTACA
Source organism: Leptospira koniambonensis (assembly GCF_004769555.1). Lineage (NCBI taxonomy): Bacteria > Pseudomonadati > Spirochaetota > Leptospiria > Leptospirales > Leptospiraceae > Leptospira > Leptospira koniambonensis. The sequence continues at coordinate 487,637 of NZ_RQFY01000004.1, forward strand.
AGAATTCGTGAGTAAGCTTCAGAACGAATCAGAAATCGAACGAAAGGAATTGATTTATATCAAATGGAGGAGAGAGAGGTTTAAGTAAGAATTAGATATTGTATCTTTTGATGATAGATTTTGCTTCTTCTACAAAAGATTTTTCTTCTTCTTTTGTGAAAGGTTTGAATACATTCTCTTGGAATCTTTTCGCTAATTGTATGTATTCCAGACAACCCGCAATACTCATCTCAGGTTTTGCTTTTTTCTCGTAGATGACGATGCCTCCGTTCTTAGGAAGCACCATGGCTCTAGGCGGGATCTTTTTACCTCCGCGGATCATACAACCCGCGAGTATCATAGCTCCATCTCCGATCTCAGCCTCATCTAAAATGATCGCGCCTATTCCAATCAAACAACCCTTCCCGATCTTACATCCGTGAAGCATTGTATTATGACCTACTAATGTATAATCGTCTATGATGAGGTTACCTGTAGAATCAGTATGAAGTGTGCTATTATCTTGGATATTAACACCTTCACCCAATTTGATCTCATTTAGATCTGCACGAACAACAGCACCCGGCCAGAGAGAAGATAAAGGTCCCATCTCCAACATACCGAATGCAGTCGCAGCCGGATGGATAAATGCCGTTTCGTGAATTTTCATGGTTTAACGAAGAGGATAACCGGAAGAATTCGCGATCTGGATCAAACGATCTGTGATCTCTTTAATCCTTTCCTGAGTTAAGTTCTTGTCCTGGCTTAAAAGTTTGAATCTATAAGAAACGGACTTTTTGTTTTCAGGAAGGTTTCCTCCAGTAAATACAACTGTAACTTTTACATCCTGCATTTCAGGGAATTTTTCTTGGACCGCAGCATCGCTGAATTTGGAAGAAGATTCATTTAGATCCATTACTAAAGAAAGATCTATCTCTGTTTGAGGGAAATGAGAAGGAGCAGCAAAATAGTTCTTATTTCTATCTTCGGTCCAAACTTCTAACAAAGAAGCAAATTCAAATCTTCCTAAAATGACTCTTTTTTTAATATCAGCAGTATCTAAAGCGGCAGGATGAGCGTATCCTAACTCTCCCACTTTTTTGCCGGAAACAAATAAGGAAAGAGAAGCCTTAGGATGGAAATAGCTCTTTTCATCTATCTTCCACTCGAACTCTCTTAAGTTTAAATGCCTTAATACTTTTTCGACTCCGGTCCTTATATCCAAGAAATCGGACTCTAAAACATTTAGATCTTTTTCGTTGGACTTCCTACCAAAAGAAACTGCCCAAACAAACCATTTGGATTCGTTAAAAGGTTCTTCTGCCTTTTTATAAGTGCGTCCAAACTCAAAAATTTTCAGTTTTTCGAATCGATCTGAATTAAATCTGATATTTTTCAATAGAGAAGGATATAAAGAAGTCCTTAAATATGCCTGCTCATCCGGCATTGCATTTAGGATCTTAATAGAATCCTTTACTTCTTCTTCAAAAGAATTATCTTTAAAGGAAGCATAAGAATAATTGAATACTTCGTTGTATCCCAGGTTTTGAGAGAATGCTCTTTTTAGATGTTTTTCCAGCTCTCTAGAGAAATTACGAGCGGGAGGTTTTACATCGGAAGCCAATGGACGAACAGGAATAGATGCATATCCCAATGTGCGACCTATCTCTTCTACTATATCTTCTGGAATAGTGATATCGTAATTTTGTCTGTATTTAGGAACAAGAACCTTAACTATATCTCCTTTCCATTCAGTGGAGAAGGAAAGTTGTTTTAAAATTTTATCTGATGTCGATTGATCAATCTCTGTTCCAAGTTTTTTATTCAAGAAAGCTAGGCTGACTTCTATCTCTACTTTTTTATCCGCAGTATGAATATAACCAGCGGGTAAACTTGCTTTCAGATCGGGACATCCATTCTCTTTCAAAAGATTTAATGCTCTTTTGATAATAGGAAGAGTTGTTGTTGCTTCGAGGCCTTTCTCGTAACGAACGGAAGATTCAGAACGAATTCCTGTTTTTCGGATCGACTTACGAACAAATTCTCTTGGGAAAACTGCAGATTCTAAAATCACTTTTTTGGAATTAGAATCTACTGCTGTATCTGCACCGCCCATCACACCAGCGATCGCGACACCTTTTTTAGAGTTACGAATGATCAGAATTTCAGAGTCAAGTTTGGGAGAAGTTTCATCTAGAAGAGGGAAACTTTCGTCCTTCTTCGCATAATCTACTTCTAATTCGATCCCACCTTGAGCGGATAATTTATCAGAATCAAAGAAGTGAGTAGGCTGTCCTGCTTCCAATAATAGATAATTGGAAACATCCACCACATTATTGATTACTCTCACTCCACATTTTTTCAAACGGGAACGAACAGTTTTATTCGAAGGTTTTATCTGAATTCCTTCAATGGAAGAAGAATAATAAGAATGTGCGTATTCTGTTTCTTTTACTTTTGGAGAAACAACATCTTTGGAAAAATCCCAATTGGTTTCGAAAGGATTAAACTTGATCGGTAAATTTAATTGAGCAGCAAGTTCTCTTGCAAATCCGAAATGGCTCCATAGATCCGGACGATGTGTAATGGATTTATTATCAATATCTAAAATAGTATCTCTGAATCCAAAATACTCTCTTAAGTTTTGACCTGGTTTTGCTTCCGGATCATCCAGAACCATAACACCAGCATCTTCTTCAGAGAGTCCTAATTCTTTTTCAGAACAAAGCATCCCGGAACTTTTTACTCCACGAAGTTCAGACTCTAGGATTTTTTTATCTCCAAGCTCTGCTCCTGGAATAGCGAGAGGAACCAAGTCCCCTACTTTTAAATTAGGGGCACCTGAAACGATTTGGATCTTATTTTTACCGTCAGAAACCTGAGCGACTTGTAGTTTGTCTGCCTGAGGATGTTTTTCTAAGGATTCGATCTTAACTAAAATGACCTTCTCCAAATGAGAAAAATAATCCTCTACCCCGTCTACTTCGCAAATAGAAGCCGCAATTTTTTTTAGGACATCCTCGAGAGATACATCCTTAATAGGGGTAAAATCGTTAATCCAATCCAGGGATAATTTCACGTAAACTGTCTCCTAAGGCCGAATATCTGGCGGAGTAGTTTAACAAAAGCGGATAGCGGGCGCTTGTGTCCAGCAGTAAAAACGGAGATCTATAAGCTGGAAGCGGCTCTTTATTTAGATCAGTCTGATCCAGGAAGATAGGCTTGGAAAAGTTCGAAACGATGGTGGATTTCTTTTCCTACTTTTACCTTTCTTAACTCTACTTCGAAATCCTCTTTTACTTTTTGGATCTCGTTTTTAGTTCGATTCATTGCGGATTTTTTCTCGGGTCTTCCTTCCCATTTGAAAGCAGCCTCTTGCCTCATTAGTTTTTCTTCTAACTGGCGGAGGGTGTTTTGGTTGCTGTTTCGGATCTTGTATTCTTCTTTTTGGAATAGATCTTTAGTTTGTTCGTATAATTCTTTTTTTCTATCTTCTAACGCAAATTCTAATGTCTCGCAAGCGGTCACAAAATATTTTTCAGTGTCACCAGGCAAATCTGTTTCAGAAGATCTGAATCGATTCTCTCTCACTGTTTCCGGGAGATTTTCTAAAACCTTAGAACTTCCGCTTCGTCGGTTCACTTCCACCACGAACAATTCTTTTCTGTCTAAGGAAAATTTGAATTCTACTATAAATACGAAGTATAAGAAGTTCCCAGAAGTTCTATAAAATCCGACTTTCCAACCCGATCTATCTTTCAAAAAGGATTGGACCGCTTCTTCAATTAAAGGATGTCCGAATGCCAAAAATTCCAGTCCATCATCTGCAAGTGCAAGTTCTGAATTGAATGTTGCTTTCTTCCCTTTGTAATTTACTCCATCAAGTTCGTACACTTGAGGTTTTAAGGTCTTAAGTTTGAAGTTCAGTCGATCAGAATACTTCTTAGCGTATCTAACAAAGAAAGTTTCTAAGTGTTGGTTAGTAAAAGATCTTTCTTGTAGAGTGGTCTTATAATAATCTTCTAAATTAAAATCCAATAGTTTAGGAGTAACCAAGGAGCCCAGTTTTTCGAAACCTTTTTTTGCGATCTTGATCCTTTGGTCGATCTCCTCTTCTACTTCTTTTAACTTTTTGTTTCCAGTAACAAATCTCATAAAGCTAGAATGGAAATCTAATTCGTCTTCGATTGCTCCGAGTAATTCGTCGGAACCTCCGATAGATTCCTCAAATAGTTTGATCTTATTGGATAGAACTTCTAAAATTCTTTCTGCAACTGTGTCCTTAGAAGCGAAATTGAAAATAAATACATTATCCTTTTGGCCGAACCTGTGAATTCTTCCAATCCTTTGTTCAATTTTTAAAGGACTCCAAGGTAAATCGTAATTGAATAGAACGTTTGCAAATTGAAGGTTACGTCCTTCTCCGCCTGCTTCGGTACAAATTAATATCTCAGAAGTTTTTCTGAATTCAGAAATTGCTTCTTCTTTTGCATCTGCACTTAAAGATCCATGAAATAATGTGACTTTGTATTCAGATAAGGTAGAGGCTAAGAAATCTTGGGTACTTCTAAACTGAGTGAATATAATAAATTTAGGGTGACCTTCTTTTTTGAGCTTCGCGATTGTCTCTTTCAGTTTTTGGCTTTTACGATCTTCTTTGATCTTTTTGCCTAAAAGGATCAATCTGTTTAAGGATAATAATTCTCTTCTGAGATTTGCAAGATCAGAAGGAGCGGATTCATCCAGATCAGAAACAAAGTCTTCGACTCCTTCTGTTTCGTCCAAGTCCCATTCTTCTAATTTATTGCCGACTGCCTGCAAACGATGGAGTCTATTCTCCAACATGAACTTTCGTTTGGACAATGCAGAAAGAAGCGCGAATACAGAAGAATCCAGCAATTTCTGGAATACGATCATCACGAATCCAATTGCCCTGTTCTGGGTCCTCATCGCGAGATTATACTCTCTGCGGACGTACTCAGTAGTCTCATTGTAGAATTGTCTTTCTACATCGGATAATTCTATCTTAACAGTTTTGGCGAATCTTTTGGTGAATCCACCTACTTCTACTTTTCTACGCCTTAAAAGAACCTTGGAAATTTTCTCTTTTAATCCGCTCTTATTTCCAAGAACATAATCATTTATAAAAGTGTGATATGGCCCAAGCAAATTCGGATCGACCAAGTGAACCAGATAATATAGTTCTTCTAATTTTCCTCTAAAAGGTGTTGCGGTAAGAAGAAGTAAACATTCACATTTTTTGGCAATCTTCTCCGCGAATAAATAAGCTCTGGTAACTTTATGATAGTCTCTTCTTAAACGGTGTGCCTCGTCAAAAACTACGATATCCCATTTTGTTTTTAGGATCTCTTCTGCGTATTTAGGATTTTTAATAAAGTCTACGGAAGTGATTACATGTTTGAAATTTTTCCAGTTTTTCTCTCCGCTAGCTAAGAAGTTCCTACGTTTAACGATCTCAAAGTCTTCGTTAAATTTATTCTTTAATTCCTGTTTCCATTGGACAAGAAGCGGAGAAGGAGCAACGACTAAAACTTTTTTATAACCTCTACGAAAGATCAGCTCTTTCATAACTAAAGCTGCTTCTATCGTTTTACCTAGTCCAACCTCGTCGGCCAAAATGAATCTAGGTCTAAGAGAATTTACAACAACGAAAGTGGATTCTATCTGGTGAGGAAGAAGTCTGGTCCTTGAATTAGATAATGCAGAAAGTTTGTCGTAAGCGTGAGTGAGTTTTAACTCGAATGCTTGCAAACTTAAATCGAGTAATTCAGGGTCTGCAAAAGATTCAGTAAATGCGGTAGGATAAGATCCTATAATTTTCAGTTTGTTAGAATTTTCAGAAATAGTTTTTCTAGTATCAGAAGATGGAAAGTAGATCTGGAATTTTCCGGAGTCGGAACTTTCTATCCTTCCAATTCCGAGTTCTGGTTCATCCTTGAGATAGCAGGAATCACCTCTGAATCCACTGGAAGAATCAGATTCGAAATCTAGACTGAGCTGCAAAGTAGAGTCCAAGATCAAACTCCCCTTTTTTCTCCCCAGATATATTTATGGGTCTGCAAAGAAAGGCGCAGATCCGTTCTATTATTTTCTTTGATCCAATCTACAAGGATTTCGGGAGCTAACTCTCCGAATACGGGAGAAGCCAGAAGATTTCCCTTTAATTTAAAACCGTCTATCACTTCCAAAGTTCTATCGAAATCCTTTCTATCTCTAATTACGAATTTGATCTCATCCAAATTATCGTTTCTATCCCGGACAAATTCCAAATTCTCCGTGATCATTTTGTTTTCCATTCCTGAGCCGGGGAGTTTGTAATCCAGGGTAAAAACCATATTTTCCAAATTGGAGATCGGCTCTGCCCCGTTTGTCTCCACCCTCACCCTCGTATAAAGCCCCGAAACTTGCCTGGACTGTTGAAATTTTTTCGCCAATGTTTGGCTGAAAATCCTATTCGAATTTTCTAATGGTTCTCCGCCCGTAAGAAGTATTTGTGTGGGAGAAGAAGAAATGGATCCTATCTCTGAGATCACATCTTCTAACTCCAATTCTTTCCCCGCATTCGGAGAAAGAGCGTACGGAGTGTCGCACCAAAGTTTACGGTTTCCGTCCATTCCGCATCGGAGAGAACATCCCGCGAACCGGACAAAAATTGTAGGCAAACCTGTTGAAATTCCTTCTCCAGAAACAGAGAGATAAATTTCATGAACGACGGATTTCATACTAAGGAATAGCTCTCCAAGGTACAAGATTTTTACCTGCTTTCTTTGCAAGAATCCAGAAAAAACCGTTTATTAGAATACCAGAATGATTTTTGGCCCGATCCAGTCAAGATGGGGCTATCAAAATCCCGAAAAAAGCTTGTTGAAAGACGTATGTACGTGTAATAAATTTGGAAGCCTTTTTGAAATCATTTTAACGTTTCGAAAGTACTAGAACGTCCTTCATGAAATTTTCCTTTTTAGAAAAAATCAAAGAAAAATCCCAATTCTTGCAATGGAAAGTGCTGATCGGTTTTTTCTCTCTTACTTTACTATTGATCATAGCAAGTTTGATCAGTTTGTATGGAATGATAGAGCTGAAGGACTCTGGAGTTTTAATAGAACATACATTTACAGTCATCGAAGAGATAGACCAATGTAAAAGTATCACTAGAGAGATTGGGATCGCACAAGCTTACACTGAAGACGCTGCCTCCGAAAATACCAGATCCTTATTCTCCAACTTAAAAAGTGAGATTAAGATCCTACAAAATCTCACCAAGGACAATCAGATCCAACAAGTTAGGATCCTTGGAGTTTCCAACCTAATAACAACTGCAGAAAAACAACCTGGCTCTTTTGAATCTAAAAAAGGGATCATACTGATAGAGATAGCGGAACTTCTGAATAATATGCAAGAAGAAGAGCTGAGACTTCTGAATAGCAGGAACGCTAATAGTTCTATGAAAGGAACCAGGGTCGCTTATTCGCTACTTACTTTAGTTATAGTTTCTTTTCTTGTCGTTGGTTATGGCTCCTTCGCTGTCCAAAAAGATATCAAAGAAAAGAGAAGGATCACTGATAGATTGATAGAAAGTGAGTCCAGACTTCTTTCCATTTTAGACAATCTACCTTCTGCATTTTGTATGATGGATCTGGACGGAAGGACCCTATTCCACAACCAAGTATTCGCGAACAGATTCTTAGAAAGTAAAGATAAAAGAAAGGACATGGGCCTCGAAAATCTTTTCGGAATTGAGAAGGCAGAGTTCATTTCTACAATCATTGCAAAATCCTTAGAAAAACAAGGTCCTTTGGATTTCGAATTGGACTTAATCGTTTCGGACGAAGAAAAAACATTCTACTGTGTGATCGTTCCTTTAGTGGACTTAGAGGGAGAAGTTTACTCAGTCTGTGGATTATTCACAGATATTTCTGTACGCAAAAACTACGAGTACGATCTCAAAAAAGCAAAAGAAGAAGCTGAAAAAGCAAACCGTGCTAAGTCAGAATTTTTGGCAATGATGAGCCATGAGATCAGAACTCCTATGAACGGAGTGATCGGAATGACTGAACTACTGATCGATTCCAATCTAAATAAAGAACAGAAAGAATACGCTGAGATCATCCAAAAAAGTGGAGAAAGCCTGCTCAATATCATAAATGATATTTTAGATTATTCTAAAATTGAATCCGGGACTTTATCTCTGGAAATCAGAGAATTTTCAGTCATCGAAACCATCGAAGAAGTTTTGGATCTATTCAGGTCTCGTGCAGCCCAAAAACAGATCGATTTGGTCTATTATCTGGACCCGAATGTTCCTGATAGGATCTTATGTGATAGCCTCCGCTTAAAACAAATCTTTATCAATCTGATCGGAAACGCACTAAAATTCACTGAACAAGGTGAGATATTCTTATCTGCAGAAGTTTCTAAATTAGAAGGGAATTTATATACGATCCTATTTGCGATCAGAGATACTGGGATTGGAATTCCGGATGAAAAACAAAAGGAACTATTCCAACCATTCTACCAAGTAGATACATCCTCTACCAGACGATATGGTGGGACAGGGCTTGGTCTTTCTATTTCTTCTCGTTTAATAGAAATGATGGGCGGGGTTATCTGGGTAGAAAGTGAACTGAATATTGGTACAACCTTCTCCTTCTATATCCAGGTAGAAGGTAATAATCAGGCAAAGAACAAAGAAAAAGCAGCTAACTCAGAATTGGAAAATAAGAAAGTTCTTATATTGGATGATAATCCTACCAACCTCAGGATACTTGCGTATCAGCTGCAAATTTTAGGGCTTATAACCTTCTCCGCTAAATCAAAAGAAGAAGCATTAAATCTTCTTGATTTGGACATCATGCCAGATCTTGGAATTTTAGATTATAATCTTCCTGGAAATACTGGATTAGAGATCGCCCAAGAGATCCGCAAAAGAAATTTTCATTTTCCATTAGTGCTTCTATCTTCTTCATTTCTAGACCCTAAAGATAAAGAGATCGCAGGTGAATTATTCGCAGGAGAATTGAGTAAACCTGTTAAGAAAAAAGATATAGAAAAAATCGTAACTGATATTTTAGCCGAAGATGAAGCTGGGACTAAGGCGAAGGCGAATACAAGATCTTCTTATCTTGCCAGCCAAAAAGAAATTTTAAGTTCTCAATTTCCTTTCAAGATCATGGTCGCAGAAGACAATGAGATCAACCAAACTCTTGCAAAAAGAATTATCCAAAAATTAGGATTTGAACCGTTTATCGTTCCGAATGGAAAAGAAGCTTTGATCGCTCTTAGAGAGAAGACGATCAATCTAATCTTTATGGATGTTCACATGCCTGAGATGGATGGACTACAAGCAACTCAGGTCATCCGAAATACTTGGCCTGTGGAATCACAACCTTATATCATTGCAATGACTGCTGCCGCAATGCAAGGAGATAGGGACCTATGTATTCGGGCAGGAATGAACGATTATATCTCCAAACCAATCGTATTCGAAGAACTGGTCCATGTAATGAGAAAAGCAGGGAACACTCTCTTTCCAAAGTCCAAAGCTTAACTCCAGCCAGATTTTGACGACCCTGAGGTTATAAAAAACCGTCCACAATTCCACAATTTCTGCCGATCTTTAAATTTAGAGGGCCTCACTCTTCCATGTCCAGGACCAGAGCTATTATATTTATCTCATTCTGTTTGCTTTTTCTATTTTCGGAAACCGGGACAAGCCAGGAAGAAAAGGAAGCCGCATCTTCATCTTCTGATACAAGAAAGATGGTACTTTGGACTGGAGAAGTTCTTTCCGTTTATAGAAATAAAGGAAAGGCAAAGATCAAAATAGGTAGGAACTCCTACTTTTCAGAACGTTCTGAAGAAGAGATCAAAGGAATCCTCGGCGAAAAATCAAATCTACCTTTATTCAGAAAACCTAAAATGGAAGAAATAGGCTCCTTCCAAATAGAAAATATAGAAGTAGAATTTGGAAAAGTAGGAAAACTCACTAAACCTGTTTCCATAGAACTTAGAGGAAGTTTTTCTATAGCAGAAGGTAAACCTGCCAGATTGATCAGCGTAGGACTTTTGATCGGAGCTTATGGAGAAGAAACATTCTACCAAGATCCTTCCAGATTTGATGCAACTGATGTGGTCCGAAATCGTTTAGCTAAAAATATTCTTCATCCAAAAGACGGAAAAGAAATGGTGCTCGTTCATACTGGTTATGAATCCAATGGCAAAATTTTATACGAGCATATGGGATATTTCCTATACGGGCAAGGTTCAGATCCCGGAGATGATAGTTATAATCCTAAATTCGGAGTTCCTGATAGAAGTAGCCTGGAAGAAATTCCTTCCTTTTACATTGATAAATACGAAGTCACAAACAAAGAATATAATAAATTTTTAAAAGAAACTAGCACTCCCCCTCCACCTCATTGGGAAAATGGAAATTTTCCAAGAGGAAAAGAATATCATCCAGTCACCAACCTAACTTATAGAGAAGCAGAAGCTTATTCTAAATGGGCAGGAAAGAAGATCCCGAGCGAATGGCAATGGGAGAAGGCAGCCAGAGGAACAGGACTCGTCTGGAGATTATTAAAAGACGAAAGTTACGAATTTATCTCCCAACCACAAGACTATCCTTTTGGAAATGAATTCGATTCTGCACTTTGTAATACAAGAGAAAGTGGAAGCAGAGGAACAATCTCTGTATTTGAACTTCCTTCCAAAGGCCAAAGTCCTTACGGTGCAATAGGAATGTGTGGTAACGTTGCAGAATGGACTAGCTCCGCTTATATCCCTTACCCAGGACATAGACCAAACTCAGGAAGATTTGGAAAACATCTGAAAGTGATCCGAGGTGGTTCTTATTCAGGAACCAAAGAAGAAGCTAAAGCTTATGCAAGAGACTTCGGTGGAATTCCGAATCTATTGAATGATAGAAAAGCAGGCCTCAGACTAATCACAGAAGTAAAAAATTAAGATGCTTTTAGGAGATCCTTACCTTTATTAGAATTTTATCCAAAGTTTTAGGTGAGATCCTGCTTAGAAAATAACCGAATTTTTCCTTTAATTTAGAAGGAATAATTTCTCGTTTTCTTTTCTCGATCCCTTTTAAGATTTTTTTAGCAACCAACTCAGGCTCTAATCCGTTCTTCTGTCCTTCATCCATAATTCCATGAGGAGTTCCATCTCCCTCTAATGCTTTTACTGAAATTTCCGTTTTCACAAAACCTGGACACACAGTTAAAACGTGGATGCCTGTTTTAGCGTTTTCCAATCGGATACTATCCATAAAGCCTTGCATCGCATGTTTGCTTGCGGCATATCCAGATCTCAATTGTGTAGCAAACTTTCCTTGTATAGAAGAGATCGCAACCACATGACCTTCACTTTGGCGAAGATCAGATTCCAAAAGTCGATACATGAACACTAAAGGAAAATAATTCGTGTCCATAATGGATCTGAAAATTTTTATATCTGTCTCGGCCGCAGTTCCTCTCATAGAAATTCCTGCGTTATGAATAAAGCCGTCGATCCTCTTAAATTTTTTTCTAAATTCTTCGACTACTTTTTTCAATTCGGATTCGGACATTACATCCGCTTGAAAAACGAAAATTCTATCCGGATGAGAAGCAGAAAGTTTTAGCTCCTTAAGTGCTTCTTTCCTTCTTGCAATCACTGCTACGTAAGCACCTTGCTTTTCCAACTCCGATGCCAGCGCCCTGCCTATCCCGGAACTCGCTCCTGTGACTAAAAAAACCTTATCTTGAAAAAAAGACGTCATCCCAAAATCCGTAAAAGTAGGTAGAAGAATAGGTAAGAATCGTAAAAAAGCAAATCAAAACATTGTAAAATCCTTTCAGGTCTATCTCTTGGAGAGAAAAAAGGAACCAGGAGAATGTATGGCACTTTCCCAATTAAAACAAAAGATCAGATACAAAGACTGCGGTTTCCAGCGAAGATATGAAAGTAGATACTATTGGTTTCCGGAAGAAAGCCCTCCGAGTTGCTTGATAGAAGTAAGTCAAAGAGATCCTTATCATGATATGACTTTGTACATGTTAGTGAACTTAGCCACCATGAAAATTATGGACTTAGATGTAGAGGAAGATAGAGTTCCTTACGAAACATGTCCCCACGCAATCAAATCTTATTCTTATTTAATCGGAGAAGATATATCTTATAATAAAATTATGAGGAAATTTCCTGAAGATAAAACAATAGGTTGTCTTCATATAAACGAACTTCTACAAAACGCTGCCCAAAGTTTTTCTTCCGCATATGCATTCTTCTTAAAAGAAAGAAATTTCCCACCTGAATGGGATGAGTATAGAATGTACCAAGGCGACTTAGATCCAAAATCCAGAAGGGAGATTGGAAGGCATTGGTGGATGAAGGACAAGGGTGTTCGAAATTCTTGTTATAGTTTTTCCGACAGACATGAAACTCCTGATTTGAAAGAGCAGGTGAAACCTCTCGACAGTATCACCTCTTTGATGGTAAAAGAATTCCGAAGTGCCAGAGGAAAATAATGATCCGAAGTTTCGCGATATTCATTTTATCCATTTACTTCTGCCCTATATTTGCAGATGTAATTCAGAATTGTGATAAGAAGAATATTTGCTCTTCGATAGAAACAGAAAACGAAGAAACTTCAGTTTATCTCCAGGCTAAAAATTTAATCCCTGGAACTCATATCACTGTCTATACAGCAATCGAAGGTTCTAATATAGAAACAGAACCTTCGAGCCCGATCTCTTTTGTATTAAATGATTCAGAAAAGAAGAAGGTACTGACATTCAAAAAGAAAGAGAATACTGAGGCTCCACTTTCGGTCGCAGTACTAGCAGTCGCTTACTATGGAGACTTATCTGCGAAACATGATGAAACCTACGTGTATACTCTTCCTTACGAAGGCAAGTCTTGGATCTCAGTAGGTTATAATAGCGGAGAAGAGCATAAAGGAGGAGGAGCTTATTCCCTGGACTTTGTTCTTCCAGAAGGAACTCCACTTTTAGCCGCGAGAGATGGGATCGTAGTAGAAACAGAGGATAAATTTACGGAAGGAAGAAGGGATCCAAAACTCATAGATAAAGCAAACCGGGTCGTGATAGAACATTCAGATGGAACAGTCGCGATCTATGGACATCTAAAATCCAAAGGTGTATTAGTAAAAACCGGCGAGAAAGTAGTCGCGGGACAAAAAATTGGACTCTCTGGAAACACAGGATTTAGCACAGGACCTCATCTACATTTTGAAGTTTATAAACCGGAAGAGAATCGGAAGAAAAAAAGTTTTGCTACATTATTCAAAACAGAATCGGAAGAAAAAGAATATTTAAGCGAGGAGAATGCTTACTGGAGCCCAGACGGAAAAACTCCCCCAGGATTTCCGATCACAAACTTGGAAGAATTTTGTATCGGCCATTCTATTCCAGACCCGGACAATCAAACTTCTTGCTCAGATAAGCTGCAAATAAAACGGAAACTTTATCTTTCTATACCTATCTATAAATCCGGGCCTTATACTTTTAAGGCAGAGTTCATCCACTTAAAAACTAAAAAGATAAGTTTTACCTTTCAGGAAAAAATCCCTGTTGGGATCAATTTTGAAGCCTGGGAAATTCAGCCGGTTCTGAGCGCTGGAAAATATAAGATCAAATTCTATCTAGAAGAAAAAGAGATCGGAGAAAGATCTCTACAAATCCTTCCTTGACCTAAATTCGCTTTCCGGTGAAAAGGATCGATCCATGTCTAATTTTATAGTAATCGGACTTTGTTTTCTGTTCGGGATACTCATCCGGACCAAAGGAAAGTTTCCCGCCGATTCCCATAAAGTTATCAATTCATTTATCATTTCAGTTTCCCTTCCTTGTATGGAGTTCGGACCTCTGCGTCATGCTTCTCTGGATGGGAACTTCTTAACATTCGCAGCCATGCCTTGGATCTTATTCGGATTCGGGTTTTTATTTTTCAGCTTTTTTGGAAAACTACTGAATTGGAAAGAAAGTACAATTGTATGTCTTTGTCTTTCTGCTGGACTCGGAAATACTTCCTTTTTAGGAATTCCACTCATCGAATCCTACTACTCTAAAGAGGGACTTCCTACAGTTCTAATCATAGACCAACTCGGAACATTTCTGACTCTTGCCATTCCTGGGACGTATTTAGGAACAAAGGCGAGGCATGCACTCAAACTCTCTGAAACCAAATCTTCTCTTTGGAAGACATTATTCACATTCCCCCCATTTATCGCATTATTGGTTTCTTTGGCTTCTCGTCCTTTTCCCGTTCCACAAGAACTTGAATCAGCAATCTCCAGAGTTGGAGACACCCTCATCCCACTTGCTCTTTTTTCAGTAGGATACCAACTTCCTGGGACCATTCGGATCAATTCCGAAGAACCAAATGCCGAAAATCCCAAGAGGGAATCAGACGATTCTTTTAGGATAAGAATTCCTTTGTTATTCGGCTTAGTATTTAAACTAATAATCGGCCCAGTCTTGATCTGGCTTTGTTTCGGAACCTTCTTCCATTATTCAGAAAAGAATATGGGCGAGAATTTTTTTAGAAACTTTAAGATCCTGATCATGGAATCCGCAATGGCTCCCATGATCACGGGAAGTCTTCTCGCTGCAGAATGGGGACTTTCACCTAGATTAGCTGTTTCCCTAGTTGGAATTGGAATACCGCTTTCTTTTCTAACGACCTTGGGATTGTATTACCTCCTGGAGAATCAGGCGTGGACTGGAACGATCTTTTTCGGGCAGTAAAAACAGGTAACAACGGAACCCTTCGCGCCTTATTATCTGAGGCTTCGACGAGAGATGGTTTCGCAGAAGAATTTCCTGAACTCAGAGATTCGTACGGCTGTGGACTTTTGTACTGGGCCATCAAAGAGGGAAATAAAGAAGCCACAAATCTTTTAGTAGAATATGGCTCCGATCCGAACGAGACAAGCTCAAGAGGAGAGACTGCACTACTTCTTGCATTAGAATCTGAGAATACTGAACTCACTACCATCCTCTTAGATTATGGTGCAGATCCTGAACTTAGAGATATGGATGGAAACACTCCATTAACAAGAGCGATCAGTTCGGGAACATTAGAGTTAGTAGAGATATTATTCGATCTACCAAATCATCCACCTGATATAGAATCCAGAAATGGAGAAGGTTATTCTCCTCTTCTTCTCGCAGTGGACATGGGCCATTTAGAGATCGCAGAATATCTGGTTTCAAAAGGTGCAGATCCTAAAAAGAAAAACTCAGAAGGACGAACAATCCTTCATCTAACTGCATTACATAATGATTATGAAATATTGGATCTATTCTCTGAGAACAAAGAAGTCCGTTCTTTGATGGAGAATAAGGACCAAGACGGAAATACCCCTCTTCTTCTTTCTGCTTTATATGATAGCGTAGAATGTCTGGAAAGATTACTAAATCTGGGCGCCGATCCTTTGGCCAGAAATCTAAGTGGTAAAACTGCTAAAGAAGAAGCTGATAGAATGAAATTCCATCATACTCTAAAAGTCATAAACAAGGCCACTCTCACTTTATTGTTTAGGGCTTCTTCTGAAGGAAAAACAGAAACAGTGGAAAAAATCCTAAGCAACGGTTACGAAGCAGAAGTTCGTGATATGCTTGGTCGCACACCATTGCTTCTTGCTGTAAAATCCGGAAAAACAGATTTGATCGAATTATTAGTAAAGAATGGAGCTTCTCCTTATTCTACAGATAAGGAAGGAAATTCTCCTTTAGCTCTTGCAGAAGCTTCTGAAAGTCCTGCTCTACATCAGATATTTAAACAATTCCTGAATCCAGAAGAAGGGAAATAAATTTAAATCCTACTTCTTTTGATGATCTTTTCGAAAAGTTCTTCTGGATCTGCGCTGACTTCTATCCATTCTCTGGTTTGAGAATCTAAGAAACCTTCTTCCACCATATGATCTAATTGTTGTAATAAAGGATCGAAAAATCCGTTTACGTTCAATATTCCGATCGGCTTGGAAAGAACTCCAAGCTGATTCCAAGACGTAACTTCTACCAATTCTTCTAAGGTTCCGATCCCGCCCGGCAAAGCAATGAACGCGATGGATTTTTCGTACATCAGAAGTTTTCTTTCGTGCATTGTAGGAACTAAGATCAGTTCCGTAATTTCTTTATGAGCAATTTCTTTACTGGAAAGAAACTCAGGAAGAACTCCGATTACGGTCCCACCTTTTTCCAAAACAGAATCAGCAACCGCTCCCATCAAACCGGAAGTGGCTCCTCCATACACCAGCCCTATTCCTTCGGAGGCCATTAAGTGACCTAAGAATACTGCGGCTTGAAGATAACGAGGTTCCTTGCCAGGTCTGGAACCGCAGAATACACAAATGGCTGGTTTCATCTGAGTCAGGATCGATTTTGATTTAGGTTTGGCAACCTGATTTGAGAGAAGGAGTAGACTAAGGAAAGATTTTGGATCTATCTTTGGTTCGGATAAATGATGATCTCTGTATAAGGGAATTCTTGTTTTAGATCGTCTAGTAAAGATTCTAAGATCTTAGGTTCTTCTAAAGGATGAGTGTCCTTTTTGAATTCCAGTCTGAACTCAAGAAATTTCCTTTCTCCCTTGGATCTGGCTTTTAGATCGTAGATCTTAGAAACCTGCGGAAACCGATCCGAAAGAATGTTTTGGACGGTCTCTTTGTATTCATCCGAAAAGTCGAAAGACATACCTCAAAACTTTCGATTTTAGGAAAATACTTCCTCCCTTTTTTCATTCTTTCTATAAAAAAGAATTGGAGTCTTGCGTCCAAGATACTTAGTCTTTCCGTTTACAATGCTACGCGAAATACTTAGAGGTAGACCTTGCAGACTTTTCTGAAACTTTCCGCATCCTTATTCTTAGGCATTTTTTTATTTGTCTCCGGCCCTGTATATTCTCAGGGAAAACTACCAGATCCGGAAGCTTTGGAAAAAGAAGCTGATGAGCTGGAATACCAGGCCGGTAAATCCCAGGTCCAAGCAGAAAGAAGAAGGCTCGCATTACTCGCGCAAGAAAAGAGAAAACAAGCAGCAGATGTCAGAAACGAACTTCATGACCAGGAATTATCCAAACCTTATACCCGGCCTACCTTAGATGTCCAGTTTGCGGCATTACAATCCACTTGGGAATCAGAGGTTTTAGCCAGACAAAAGAATATTGGAGTAAATAATTACAATACAATCCTTTCAGCATCTGGAGCTTACCAAGATGCTCAAAACACTGCCGCTGGTGCAGGTGTAAATCCAAACTTATTAAACGATAGTATCACAGGTTATTCTAGACCCCAAGGAAATACTAAGACTGCATTTCCTATCAAACTTTCTTATTTGAATACTGCCAAAACTTTCGGGATAGAATTCAATTATTTAGATCTAAAGATCAAACCTTCTTACACAACCGTGGATACAGCATCCGTATTGTCTGCGCTTGCTCCCGTTCAATACCATTCAGTCCAATACAGAAGATTAGATTATTCTTTAAACGTCGCTTGGTACATGCAAACAGCAACTGGGAGGATTGGTCTAGCAGTTGGAGCAAGAAACTTAGATATTATTTCCAGCGAATACGGAGTGATTCCTGGAAATTACGGTTTCGGAAAATCAGAAGAAAAAGCAGGAGGATTCGGTCCTCAGATCGGAGTTAGGATCTTCAAAAATTTCAACGCATTCTTGCTTGGACATTTTAAAGCGGATTATTTTAGGACTTTAGGACATTATAATAGAAACACCCAAGGAGTTCTGAACGGAATAACTGGCCCTTATATTTTAGATACCTCTCCTCCAGGCGGGCTAAAAGAAAACGTGCTTAGTAGGACCGGATATGAGATCGATTTTGGTCTTTCCTTGCTTAGAAGCCGTTGGTTAAAATATACTTTAGGATTCCAATATACGGAATTGATCTCTAAAGTTTCAGGTTATAATTATAATCCGAATGTTTTTCCAGGAGCACCTGGCGATATACTCTTTTTAAATCAGGTTTCTAAACCTTTAGATCAAATCTCTACAGGCTCAGCCTTACAAAAAGAAGTACATGATAAATTTTATGGAATTTATCTAAGTTTAACTTTGACTATTTAGGAAATAAGAAGAAGGTAAAGCGCCGCTTGAGAATGCGGCGCCGTGTAGAGGAAATTAAGCTGCTTGGGTAGTAGCTACAAATCCATTCTTTTCCAATAGATAATAGGAACCGAACAGAACGGAAACATAAGTAAAGTCTCCGAGTAAGCTATATTTGAAGAAAGGGATCGCAGCAATATAACATTCTACTAATCCTTGTGTGTTCAAAGTATACATTCCAGAAGTTAACCAAACAAAGAAGTTGGTGATCACGAAGAATGAAACAGAACCTGCAAGTCCAGCAATCGCCAGAGATCCGATACCTAAACGATCTTTGATCTTCATGCCTACAATAGCATACACTACGAACAATCCGTAAATCAATGGGATCATATCGTGAAGACCGATCACCAAGTCGCTGATCAGCATAATTCCCAAAGGAAGAGCGATCGCTAACCAACGGTTAGAGAAATAAACCCCAGCGAAAATAGAGATCGCCAAAACCGGAGTGAAGTTCGGTAAGTGAGGAAGAAAACGACTGAGAACCGCAAATACAAGTAATGCGAAAGCTACCAAATTTTTAGATAGTGACATGTTCTTTCTGGTATCCTTTTACCCAATTTTAGCATAAGAACTCTAAATTGAAAAGCACTTAGGTTTAAACAGGGATTTTCGGATAGGATGTTAGGATAAATCCCCCAGTCAATCTTCATTTCCGGGAAAAAGACTGTGAATTCGGAATCTAAAATCGAGCCTAGTACTTAATGAAAGCTCCCGACCCGAAAGACTATCCGAACTCGATGGCATTTCTCCAAGACATAACTTCTAAACTTAGAAGTCCGGAAGGTTGTCCTTGGGATAGAGAGCAGACACATTCTACCCTGGTTCCTTATCTAATCGAAGAGTCCCAAGAAGTTGTAGAAGCAATACTCAAAGAAAACGACGAGCACACTAAGGAAGAATTAGGAGATCTATTATTCCAAGTGGTCCTTCATTCTCAGATCGCATCCGAAAGAGGTGCATTCGGTTTGGAAGAAGTAGCCAAAGATGTGGCGGAAAAACTTGTACTACGACACCCTCATGTATTCGACCCCGAAACAAAAGATATCTCTTCCGCAGACGAGGTAGTCGCAAACTGGGATCTATTTAAAGAGAAAGAAAAACAACTCAGGCAAAAAACCTCTAAACCTAAATCTATTTTATCAGAAGTCCCAGAAACATTTCCTTCTCTATTAAAGGCAGAAAAATTCCAGAAGAAGGCTGCGAAAGCAGGTTTCGATTGGGAAGACATAAAAGGTGTAGAAGAAAAACTGAATGAAGAATTGCAGGAGTTCTTAGACGAGATCAGAGGAATTTCAGATCCTTCTTCCAATCAAATCAGGATAGAAGAAGAATTAGGAGATCTTCTTTTTACAATAGTCAATCTTGCAAGAAAATTAGGTGTTTCTGCTGAATCATCTCTTACTAGAACTAATACAAAGTTTAAACATAGAATAGAATATATAGAAGCTCGACTCGGAGAATCCAATCGTAAATTTTCAGAAACTCCTTTGGACGAGTTGGAAAAACTTTGGAACCAAGCAAAAAAAGGGCTCCAAAAACAAACTCAAAATCCGTTAGAAGAAAAGCAGAGTATTGTATCAGAATTGATCCGTGGACTTTCTTCTTTTATCATCTGGAAACAAAGTCCCGGAACAGATTGGCCCAAAACATATAGTTTTTCCAACAAATCAAACGAGTATTCGTTAGTATTCTCTGCATTCGGATCCATGACATTATTACCTAGTGCGGATCCATGGGGCAGAAAGGCGCAACCTATCTTCTATCTAAATCTATCTGAAAAGAATCCTGGAACCTGGGAAGATTTGTCTGGAAATTCTTACAAAAGCCAGGAAAATATTTACGAGGCAATCTTAGGATCGATCGGGGAGTATAGTCGTTTTCATTCTGAAGCCCGCAAAGGGGAAAAAGTTCCAGAAAAAGAAGAATGATCCGTTATGGGATGCATAGATATATATCAAAAGTATATAATAAATTTCCTTAATAAAGACACGGATTTTCCAATCTAGATCGAAAGTTCTATCCGTCTTCATTAACATGAACGCAAGCAAGGAAATGCCCTACCAAAGTGGCGTTAAGGAAGGTGCCGGTTTGCCTTCAGAAAAACTTAAAATACTGATCGTAGATACAAGCAAGGTCATTCTTGAAATTATCTCCTCAGAATTCTCCTCATCCTTATTTGATGTCCAAAAAGTATCTCTTATGGAAGAAGCAGCAGAACTCGCCAGAAAGACTAAATTCGACCTAATCACTTTAGGTATCCATTTAGAAGGTGGGACAGGATTCGATCTTTGTAAAGAGATCAGAGGTAAAGGTAAAAAGGAAAAATTCGCATCTTCAGCAGCCAGGATCATATTCGTAACCTCTGATTTTACTGAAGAAAATCGAATCATCGCTCATAATTCAGGTGCAGACGGTTTTATAGAAAAAACCCAAGAGTTAAGTTCTTTTCAGTCCACGATAGGAGAGATCATAAAAGATCTAATCGCAGAGAAAAAAGAGCCTTCCCAAAAGAATCCTAGTTTAGCAAAAAGAAAAGTGCTCATCATAGATGATTCAGAACTGAACCTGGTGTTGTTCAGAAGATTATTAGAATCAAAAGGCGCGGAGGTCCAAACTGCAATTTCTGGAAAACACGCTCTCCAGATTTTAGAAGAAAGACCAAAAGACTTCGAGGCAATCTTTACGGATATGTACATGCCTGGAATGAATGGGAACGAACTCTGTAGTCTCGTTCAAAAAAATCCAGCATTCTCTCAGATACGATTAGGGATAACCTCTGCGGCTGAGGAATCTTCTTTTACCAGAGATAAGATCCCAAGCGGTGTAGAATTATTTTCTAAACCTTACGATATGCAAGTAATCTGCGACTTTCTAAAGTAGTCGCTTCGTTCCTGCAGCCTGGATCGCAGACTATATAAACTCAATCCCGACAATTACATCTGGGTGGCATTCTCTTCTGATATCACCTTCTAACTTTGGTAATTTAGAGAACCAGGTTTTGTTTTCGAATAATAGGTCGATCCAATAGAAAAACAAATTCGCTTCTCCCAATTCATTTTGGATCTTAAGTTCTCCAAAATCTTTTTTGATCTCGCCTATTCTTTCGAATGTTTCTCCATTTTTAGTTTTGTAATGGATCTCCCAAGGTTCTGCTTTATAAGGAACACCTTGAGAATTCGGTTTTCCTTGGACCAATTTCCAAGCCTTAAGAAGAATTCTGGATACTTCTTCGGACTTTAAGGTTTTAGAATATTGTACATTGTCTCTCGTATGTTTAAATGAGAATTCTTTAGGTGCAGCTTTCCATGTTCCAGTGATAGTTCTACCATCACAAAAGAATGCCTTCACATTCGGCCCAGAATTTTGGTTACTCGAAGAATTGGATGAACTAGTAGAATCACCTCTTGCATCCAAACTAGGTTCATTCGGAAGAGTTGGATCTTTGGGTAAGCTGAGTTTTTGGCCAAAAATCGGAGTGATCAAAAATAAAAAAAGAAGGAGCCGTAAATGGCTCCCTCTTCTGTTTGTGTCTTTAGATTTCACAGTGTGAGATTCCTAATAGACTAAAGGCGTTTTTGGATCGCCTCCATAAACTGGAAGGTATCCAATTGTTTCGGGCCTTTGGTTGTGGTAAGTAAGACCAAGTCCTTGGTCATCTCTCCAGCTTGGATAGTGTCGATTACCGCCTTCTCCAATTTTTGAGCAAAGGAAACAACATCAGGAGTTCCATCCAATTCTCCCCTCTTAGCAAGAGCTCCGGTCCATGCAAAGATAGAAGCTACAGAGTTTGTAGAAGTGGTTTCTCCTTTTTGATACTGACGGTAGTGACGAGTCACAGTTCCGTGAGCTGCTTCGTATTCAAATTTTCCGTCTGGAGAAACAAGAACAGAAGTCATTAGTCCTAATGATCCAAATCCGGAAGCAACCATATCGGACATCACGTCTCCGTCATAGTTCATTAGAGCCCAAAGCATTCCACCTGGGTTCTTAACGATCTGAGCAACTGCATCATCAATTAGGTAATACCAGTATTCGATCCCAGCAGCTTTTAGTTCTGCAGCTCTTTTAGTAGAAACTTCTTCGAAGATGGCACGGAAACGAGCATGGTATTTTTTAGAAATGGTATCTTTAGTTGCAAACCATACGTTAATCTTTTCAGAGATCGCATAGTTGAAACAAGCTTCTGCGAAGCTATAGATGGACTTGTCCAAGTTGAACTGTCCCATCACAACACCAGGTCCGTCGAAATCGTTAATAGTAACTCTTTCTTTTTCTTTCCCGTCTTTAGTCGTGAAAACGATCTCTACTTTTCCAGCTTCTGGAATATAAAGTTCAGTGTCTTTGTAAAGGTCACCGAATGCGTGACGACCAACTACAATTGGTTTTTCCCAGGATCTAACTCCAGAAGGAATATTGTTTACGATGATCGGTTTACGGAAAACAGTTCCGTCCAGAATGGAACGAATAGTTCCGTTAGGAGACTTCCATTCTTTTTTGAGTTTGTATTCTACAACTCGATCTTGGTTTGGAGTGATGGTAGCACACTTAACACCCACACCGTATTTTACAATAGCATTAGCGGAATCTACAGTAACCTTATCGTCGGTTTTGTCGCGATATTCTACGCCTAGATCATAATAATCTAATTCAATATCAAGATAAGGATGAATGAAACGATCCTTAATTTCTTTCCAAATTATACGTGTCATCTCGTCCCCGTCGAGTTCGACGAGAGGAGTTTTCACCTTAATTTTAGCCATTGGAATTCTCCTTAGAATGTCAGATGGATTATAGGTTTTAAACCTTAGGTTTTTCCATCTTCTAAGGACTTAGGACTTCGGGAAAGAAGGATTCTCCTTTATTTTCAAGATTCCGCTTCGGAGGTAGTATAGGTTTTGGGTGGAGAAGTAATTGATTGCTACCGGAAGGGAAACGATGCCCAGGACTGAAAAATAACGATATTTTAAAGGATCTTTTCCATCCAGACCTACGATGGACTTTTCTAAACGTAAAAGTATCTTTTTCCAGCGTTGTAAGGTGGGAAGAAGAGAAGGATTACATCCTTCGAAATACAGACCTTCTGCGGAGCTAACAATTACATCTTTCAAGTTACTAGGAAGTGCCGGAGAACCAAACAGATCTCTTACTTTAACCAGGTCTTTTTCGACCTCGGACTCTGTTTGTCTTGGAATGGGAAGAATAGAACTGATCCCTAAGGAAACCGGAAGAGAAAGGCGGAATAAAAAGTCAGAAGCGACTATTGAATTCAGATATCTTCGAATTGTTTCGCCCAACGCGTCGGTATGATCCAGCTGTGAATCGCTTAGATCCTTTACGGTTTGGATAGTGTACTGGCTGAGCTTGATCTTTTCTGTCCAGAACAGGCCCAGTAATTCCGTTTCCATGTGGGTAAAGAGTACATTTTTTGTTCGGCCTTTTTTGGCAATCTCTATCTTGAGATCCAAATCCAGTTCTTATATACCACTTATGAGGAAAGGTTTGGTACCCAAGGAATAAACCCGCCCTAGGAAGACTGGATCTATTCTTCTTCGCACATTAGTTCAATCAAGTATCCATCTGGATCTTGGAAATTTAGAAAAAGTGTCTTAGAGGATTTACGAACACCATATTCCAATCTTTGAGAGAATAATCTTTGTTCGATCTCACGGAAACTTTTCGGATCTACCTTGATAGCAAAATCACATCCGGATCCATATACGGAAGAAGAAGGATCATCCTTCTCTCCGTAAATCGCTATATTCGATTTTCCAATGCCTAAAACTTTCGCAGCTTTCTCGGTCTCCTCCTCTTGGGGGAGACCGAAAATTTCACGATAAAAATTCGCGCTTACTTCCGGATCACGGGAGGTGATACCGATATGATTTACTTCCATAAACATAATTTTACTCCCTTAATTCGCGATCGATTTGATCTAACTTCTGTTGAAGTTTGTGTCTCATCTTCTCTTTCATCCTACGTTTCCAGTGTGCTCTTTCTCGATGACCATGGTGATGGCCTGGACCAAACCAATGTCCGCCTTTAAACAATATATGTGAAAGAACGAACAAACCTAAAGCTTGCCAGTAACTGATCTGTTTGATCCCGAAAATATCAGGAAGCAGCCAGTTCCAAAGTTGCCAAACCGCATAAGCCAAACCGAAAAAGAACAACGGCATAAAGAAGATGATCAGAAAAAATTTTCCTAATTTATGTCTAAACTCATCTGAACCGTGCATGGGTTTTCCTCCAAAACTCAAAACTCTTCCAGAAAGAAAACCTTAAGGTCCTTCAAACGTTTTGCTAAAAAATCTTTAGCGTATGATTTTCGCGCTGAGAGAGTTCCTTCTGGAATTCCGGTAGCTTCCGAAATTTCTCTAAAGGATTTTCCTTCGAACACGTTTTGTACAAACGCAGACTTTTGTTCTTCAGGTAGTTCTTCTACTGCGATCGCTAATTCCTGGAGCACAAGACTTCTGTAAAATTCCTTTTCAGGTCCTGCTGCTTTATCAGGTAATGCATCCTCTAAGAAAAACTCCTGCTCTAAACGAGAGTTAGAATACTTCCCAGCTTTTTTAAATCTGTACCAGTCCCCGACTTTATTGCGAAGAACCGCATACACATAAGCTAAAAGATATTCAATAGACCCAGCGGAATCCAGTTCAGTTACAGCGGTTAAAAAAGATTCCTGAAGAAGATCTTCTGCTTCTTCCGGATCTGCAACCCTGGAACGAACCCATGCTAGGATTCTATCTCTTTCCCGTCTGTATATTGTGTCCAAGGATCCCAATGTGTTTCTCTTTCCTTAAAGAGGTAGTTGTTGCTATGGGATTTTCCTTGGATTTTTTTAATAAGAATTGGTTTGAAACGGAAAAAAAATGATCCAAAAAGGAAAAATTCCGGACCAGAACCCATTCGAATTTAAAATGCTCTGCATGAAAACTCCTGAAGTTCGATTCAAAGGTCCCATGTAAGAAAGCTAAGTTTATCTCTTGGGTCCCATTTTTTTCTAAATCTCTAAATTTTTTTCTGCCATTTCCTTCGCTCAAAACCCGTTTCCCCGGAGGATTTTATGAAGGCTAGGAGAAACAAAGATATAGAGGAACATTTCGGTTGGATGAAATTGAAAACGGATCAATTGGGTTTTTTAGGAATTATACATTCCGTAAATAGATTCTATGATTCTCTGCAAGGTTCTCAATCCAATGAGCTTCGTTATTTCAGAAGAAAATTAGTAAGAACAGATTTTAGATATTCTAAAATTTTTATGAAGAAGTTCGGAGATTATGAATATCTGATCTATGCTCGAATAGAAACAGAAGGAAAATCAGAATCAGATTCTTGGATCCATGTAGATGGGATCAGAATGGAAAGGGATGAAATGAAAGCAAAAGGAGTAAAGGATCATCCATCTTTCGAGATCAGATGCTTAAGTGATATTTTCGAATCCTCCTGCGTGCCAGCATCCAGATCAGAAGAAGATAAAATAGATTCGGATTGCAGCTGAGCCCAAAAATTGCTTGCCGGAGAATAAAACCAGGGTTAGGAATTGATCCCCATGTTTTTCTCATCCGAAAATTCTTCGGCGAACGATTGTTCTTTTAAACAATCTAAATCCATTCTTCCCAAATCTATTTTGGTTTTCTTACTAATATTTTGTGCTTTAGGAGAATGGAAGCTATCCGCAGACGAAACAAAGATCCAAGCCAGGAAAACAAGCAAACATGAGATGGGATTTCATCCATATGCTCAGGAAGGTTATTTTCAAGCTTGGAATTATTCTTTTACGGATGATCAGACTTGGATCTTTGCAACTTTCATAGTGAGTAATTTAGGGCCAGGCACCAGAAACTGCGGAGTGAGCCTTGTAGTTTACGATAAACAAAATGGCACACAATTTTCCACCAGAGAATATTCCAAAGACGAACTCAAAGCAGAGAGTGGAAATTTAGAATTGGAAATTTATGATAGTTCCGCTTATAAGGGAGAAGCTGGGCCGGAGATCAAAATAATCACTGACACTGCTGAACTTGTTATTAGTTATAAAACTGGTTGGTCGAAAGCAGTTTCTCTTTCCGGAGGAAAGATACATTTACCTGAAAAAGATAGTTTTGTACAAGCAGACATGGCATTCTCTTCTGTCCCTGCAAAAGGATATCTTGTATTGAACGGAAATAGAATGGAGCTGAATGGAAGAGGTGGAATGGAACATCTTCTTACCAACTACGAAGTATATAAATACAGCAGACGTTGGGAATTATACCGGTCCATTAATAGTGCGGGAGAAAGATTATTTGCAGGCGGCTTTATAGGGAACGAAAACTTTCCTGGAGAAGAGGTCAGAACAGTAAGCGCATTAGATCCTGCCGGAAAAATGTTATTCTCCGCAAAAGTTTTAAAGTCAGAAGTTTTAGAATCAGAAACAGAACCTTTTTCAGGGTATCATTTACCGATCAAAGAAAAGTTTTATTTAGATGAAAGTGGTTCCTGCAGCTTAACAGTTTCTCGAAAACATACCATTGGGCAGATTTATGTTCTTTCGAATATATCAGCGGTACTTAGATTTTTTGTTCGTTTGTTTTTTACGAAACCTTATCAGCTTTATTATATCACTGATTCCAAATTAGATTGTGCCCAACTTCCAGAAGGAAATCTCCCGAAAGATAAAAACTTCCGGGGGATTTTTTCCTATTATCTGATCAATCCTTAGGCTTCGGACTTTTTATTACGAAGCAATATATTTCCATAATATATTGCAGTCAGAATAATCATGATCCAAGGGATCAGGTTTCCATATAGAATATAAAATCCAGGAGGAGAATCGATCACTTGGATCTGTTGCCAACTGGTTTCCGCTTTCATTAAAGAAGTGGATTTGCCTTCTATAAAATTTCCAAGATGATCTACGTAACCTGAGATCCCAGAGTTAGTAGAACGAACCAGCCATCTTCTCCATTCTATCGCTCTTAATCTTCCTAACTCAAAATGTTGGTCACTTTCAGTAGTGGTACCATACCATTTATCATTTGTAAGATTTGCAATGAACTGAGGATTTCCTGAGTCTTTGAACTTTCTTACAAATTCGGGAACGATCACTTCATAACAGATCAAAGGAAGAAAAGTACCCTCGTCTTTTAATTCTGTATGAGTTGGAGAATAATAATTTCTTACAAATTCAGCATCTATCCCTTCTGTCTTTTCCCAAGTAACTGGTAAAACGGTCTGAGGATTTTCTTTAGGAATATCAGAATAATAATGTAGAAGATCGAAAGATTCTCCCGGATCGAACCTGCCAGTTTGAGGGCTCAAATCATACATAAACTCAAAAGGCATTGTCTCTCCGAACATTACCAAATATTGTTTTTGGTAAGCTTGCCTTCTGACACCATTCGGATCATATACTACGTTATTATTAAAGTACCTTAGATATTCTCTTCCGGAACTTTTGGTTTTATAAGCTGCATCTATTTCGTTAAAGAATACAGTCGCCTTGTATCTATTTGCAAATGAAACCATTAAGGAATCGAACCTAGGCCAATAGATACGATCTCCCATTCTGATCTTTAATAGTTCTCTATTCGCGGAGAAATATGGAATTCCTGCTTCTGGTAGAACGATTAGATCCGGATTTTTACCGGCTCTTTGGACAGCATTCTCCACCATCTTGTCCATTCTATCCATTAGATCTTCGATTACTTCTCTAGGAGATCTTCCTCTTTCGTCACGAATACTCATAGGAGCATCCGGTTGTACTACTAGGACTTCGAGAGTCTTAGTTGGAGTTACATTCTTCCATTTTAAATACAATGTGGAACCAACGACCACGAAAAGAAGAAGTAACGCAAACGGTAAGGTCCAGAATTTTATAAAATGAGATCTTTTGTCTTTGGATCTTAAGATCTCAGGAAGATGTAATAGATTTGTTTCAAAAAGTGTATAAGAGATTACGAATACTAAGAATGAAAGTCCGTAAACTCCTGTGATCTCTACAGTTTGAGCGAGTATGATATTTCCTGCTGCAAGGTTTCCCCAATACCAAGGAAATAATTGGTACCCGATCATGTCGGCAGCCATTCCGCAGACACCGGCAACCCAAACACTATGTTTACCTGCTCTTCTGGAAAGAAAGGAGTAGGAGACTAAGAAAATTGGGAACTTCGCCCCAAACAAAACACCTGCCAAAAGAAGAATGATAAATGCGAGAGGCCAAGGGAAATTTCCGAAGACCATCGCCATATGATGGATCCAATGGAATGCGATCGCGTAGAAGAATACCCCAAATAGGAAACCGTATCCTACGAGCCTCCAATATCTTCCGGAATATTTATGAGTGATCCAAAATAGACCGAAGGGTGCGATCCAAACTAAATGGCTGAGATAAAAAGGAGCAAAAGCTAAGAATGCAAATCCCCCCATCCAGAGAAAACAGAAGAAGTCGAAAAACAGTGTTTTTTGAAACTCTCTAAAACGGTGTAAAAAAGAATCCATGGGTACCAACGTTGATCGGAAAAAAAACCTTTTGAGTCAATCTATTTAGGTTCTGATGAAGTGCTTGCCGTAGGAGAAGGAGGCATGAGTATACCAATAACACTGGTCGAATCATGAGCTCTCCATACTTCAAAATTGTCGGTAAAAATCCTCTTCACGGAACTGTAATGCCCCAAGGGAATAAAAACGAAGCCCTACCTATTTTAGGCGCTGTCTGTTTAGTTCCTGGCGAAGTAATTATCGAAAATATTCCCCAGATCTCAGACGTGTTAATGCTCATGGACGTTCTACGCCATTTAGGAATGGAAGTAGAAGATAAGGGAGAAGGTACGTTTGTATTTCGTAACAACGGAAACCTAAAGTCAGATCTTCCTGCAGAACTATGTTCCAAGATCCGCGGAGCTGTCACACTTGCAGGGCCAATTCTCGCAAAAACCGGAAGAGTATTTTTACCAAGACCAGGTGGAGACAAGATCGGGCGAAGAAGAATGGACACCCACCTTCTCGCACTCCAAGCACTTGGTGCTCAGATAGAAGTATTTCCAGACGGTTACGAAATCAAAGGTGATAGACTCAGAGGCACGGACCTTCTTATGGACGAGGCTTCTGTTACTGCTACTGAAAAC
This sequence comes from Leptospira koniambonensis, assembly GCF_004769555.1. Lineage (NCBI taxonomy): Bacteria > Pseudomonadati > Spirochaetota > Leptospiria > Leptospirales > Leptospiraceae > Leptospira > Leptospira koniambonensis. Next base: position 516,888 of record NZ_RQFY01000004.1, read on the forward strand.
GCAGTCATGGCGGCTGTACTTTCAGAAGGTGTTACAATCTTACGTCATGCGGCAAGCGAACCTCACGTGCAAAGGCTTTGCAAATTTTTAGTTTCCGCTGGTGCAAAAATTTCAGGGATCGGTTCTAATATCCTCACTATCGAAGGTGTAAGTTCCTTAAAAACTCCTGAAAAATCTCATAGGATCGGATCTGATTATTTAGAGATCGGAAGTTTTATCAGTTTAGCTGCAGTCACTGGCGGAGAAATTTTTATCGGAGATGTGGATCTGGAAGATATCCGAATGATCCGCATGGTATATTCTCGCTTGGGGATAGAAGTTCGTCCTCAAGATGGAGGCATTTTAGTTCCTTCTGACCAAAAAATGGAAATCATTCCTGACTATCATGGAGCCACTCCTAAAATAGATGATTCTCCTTGGCCTGGTTTCCCTGCGGATATGACTTCTGTTGCGTTAGTCACTGCTACACAATGTAAAGGGACAGTTCTCATTCACGAAAAAATGTTCGAATCTAGATTATTCTTCGTAGATAATATAATCTCTATGGGTGCTCAAATTATTCTCTGCGATCCGCATAGAGCGATCGTGATCGGACCAAATCGTCTTTATGGACAAAAAGTAGCAAGTCCAGATATCAGAGCAGGAATGGCAATGATCATCGCGGCTCTTTGTGCAGAAGGTACAAGCTCCATCCATAATATCGTTCAGATAGACAGAGGATTCCAAGACATAGATACTAGACTTAGATCTCTAGGCGCTCATATTGAGAGGATAGGTGAAGAATGAACCGAAAAGACTTCTTCCGGAAAGGCTTAGCAAAAGCTTTTTCCGTAATGGAAGAAGGCGTTAATGAAATTTCGGAAACCTGGAAAACTGCTGTAGAGGAAGATAAAAAAGCAGAACCGGAAAAGGCCCCACCTAAAAAAACTCAGATCAAGGTCCCAAAACCTAAAACAGTTAAAAGTAAATTTAAAGGTTTTAGAAATTTACAATTTCCTCCCGGTGCAGACGCAAAAGGAAAACGATTCTTTTCTAAATGTACGGCTTGCAGTGATTGTATCTATGCATGCCCTTATTCGGTTCTGTTTCCTGTTCCTGACGATAAGACTGGTAAACATTTTCCTCATATGGATGTGAATCTGAATGCATGTATGTTATGCAAAGATTATCCATGTATCTCTGCTTGCGAGACTGGCGCACTTTTACCTTATAAAGAAAATCAATCTCCTAAATTTGGAAAAGCAAAAGGTTTCTTCCAACATTGTATTAATTCCAGAACTGGAGAAAAAACCTGCGAGACCTGCTCTATCACTTGCCCAATTCCAAATGTAGTTCAGTTCAAAGGAAACAAACCAAACTTTTCGAATGAATGTGTAGGTTGTGGTTTATGTGTTTCTTCTTGCCCTACATTTCCTAAAGCGATCCAAGTACAATGAGTCGCGTTTCCAGACTTTCAGGTTTGGCGTTTTTATTTATATTTTCTAATTCTTTAATCGCAGATCCAATTCCAAATAAGATCAAGATCGGGATTTTATCTAAATATTCTCCAGATACAGTTCATATCATCGCAAAAGGTTCCAGAATTCAATATTCAGGTAAAAATACTTTAGAAAAAGATAAAACGATTTTGGTTCGAGCAGAAGAAGATCAAATCAGGATTATAGACGGAACTAAGAATGCAAGATCAGAACATATCCTATTCTCAGGTGGAGAATATGAGCTTGAACTTCCTAAAGATCAGAGCCCTAAAAAATACCGAGGAGATCTAGAAATTACCTCCTCCAAAGGAAAACTAAAACTTATACTTACTATTCCCTTAGAAGAATATGTGATGATCGGAATGATCTCTGAATTCGGGGATCTATTTTATCCTAAGGAAACAAAGAACCTAAATCCAAATTGGAAGCAGGAATACACAATCGCTGCATCAGCAATGATCCGCTCTTATGCACTCGCAAATATAGGACGACATTCCAAAGAAGGCCACGATCTCTGCGATCTAACTCATTGCCTCCAATTTTCAGGAAAATTAAAGAAGGAGAATAGTAATATCTCCTCTTCTAAAAAAATACTTCTGCAAGATAGAACTGGGAAAGTGTTAGAAACATTTTTTCATTCTACCTGCGGAGGAAATTTATCTTCTCCTTCTGTTCTTTGGAAAAATTTTAAAAATCCACAATATTATAGATCTGGGCCCGACACACAAGGCGGAGACATCCAATGTAAAAATTCTCCATACTTCTCTTGGGAAACTTTTATCTCGAAAGAAGAAATGGGATCCGCTTTAGAAGTAAAACAAATAACTGAATTAGAACCGAAGTATTCTGAATCCAGAGTAATAACCTTAGAATATAAAGATTACTCCGGAAAAAAGAATATCCAAGCTTCTGAATTCTTATCTAAAATCGGTAAAAAATTGGGCTGGAATAAAACCAAGAGTAACGATTTTAAGATCGAAACAAGCACTCGAGGATTTTATCTAAAAGGAAAAGGATTCGGACATGGGATCGGTCTTTGTCAATACGGAGCAAGAGAAATGGCGTTTAAAGGAGCAAAATCAGAAGAGATACTTCGCTTTTATTTTCCGGGCGCGGAACTGAGGCAAATCCCTTGAAGTCAATTTGCACTGTATCTACAATATATTTACTTTTTATAATATTCTTCTTTGAAACCTTAAATGCTCAGGCGGCAAGAAGAAAAGTAGAAGGATTTGAATTTTACTTTTTAGATGACTGGAACAAACAAAAAAATCCAGACAAACTACTCGAAACATTTGCAGAAAAATTCCTAGCAGAGATCCGATCCGAAGCAGAAAGATTAGAAAAAAGAATTCCGGGGGACACCCAAATCTTTGTCTCAGAAAATTCTGAGGTATTCAGAAAATACTCAGGTCAACCGGGAACCACGGCTGCATTCTATTCTCCTGAATCTAATAAATTCTTTTTTCAAAATCCGGAGAGTTTGGCTAAAAGAGGAATTTTAGATACAGTGATCAAACATGAGATCTGTCATTTTTTAGCTCCAGAATCTAAATCAGAATCTTCCTTCTGGATGCAGGAATCTTATTGCGAATCTTTGTATCCTACAAATCCAAAACCTATATCAGTAGATCTTAAGTTTCCTTGGAGTTGGGAAAAATTCGACGAAGAATGTATGAAGGAGATCCATACAAAAAATGGATCTAAAAAGAAAATTTTATACCAGAAACTTTATCTATGGGGTTCCTGGCTTTTAAAAACAAAGGGAGAAGCAAGATTTCGCGCTTTTTTAGAAACTCCAAATCCTGAAATCCAAAACATATATTCACAATTTGTAAAATCGAGGTATTAACTTTGCAAAGCGTGTAGGAATTCCAGCAAAATAAGATGAGCCGTATATTGGAGTTCCTACAAATGATTCAGAAAACCTTTAGTTTACCCCAATCTTCCCCTTCTTTTCCGGAGCCAAAAGAGATTACCAATCTTTCAAAAACTTTCAATTTGTCTAAGACAGGTTGCACATCTCTATCGATTGTTTTGGAAGTATATTCAGACGAGCCTTCTGCTCCATATAAATAAAAACTTTTGAGATCATCTATAATTCCTGGAACACGGACCACAAAATGATGAGGATAATAAGCTAGTTCTTTTGCAGGACCAGAAGAGAATAGATCCGCTTGGTTCGGGCGATTCCCATTTCCAGACGAAACAGTTTCTTCTGCACTTTTTCTATCGGAGGCTAGGTATTTCCAATTTCCAACTTTCAAAGAAGCAGGAGTATAGAAGCCACCTTTTCTCAATGGATAAGATTCCAAATTTGTATTTTGGTAAGTAACCTTGATTGGATTTCCAACTTTGAAAATCGCTTTTAAAAGTTTATCGTCTGGAACAGAAGCTGGTAAAGAAATTCCAAATCTTGGATAAACCATTCCGGATCTGTATTCCAATCCGTTAAAACTAAGAGCTATCCCTTTTTCAGAACCGAAGTATTGTTCATGGATACCTGCATTTTTACCGAATGCATTTAGGCCTTCTCCGAATTCTTCCCATTCTCCGCTTATGGATTCTAAAGATTTCCAAACTTCAGAAGGTTTTAATTCTTCTGAATAAAATACTAAATTTGTTTCTCGAGGTAGTATTTTAGAAAGACCAGGGCCAGAACTAATTACTTGGTTTTTATCTCCGCCTATCTTATAAACTTTTCCATCCAGATTTTTTCCAGCTTCCCAACCTAAAAGTAAAGCTGCTCCTGAATTTCCAAATGAAGGTTTAAGAAATGGAGCGATCAAAGAATCAGTTCCTGCATAAAGCAGAACCTTATTTTCTTTTTTAGAAACTTCTTTTCTCAGAACATCAAAACCACTTTGATTTCCCAAAGAATCATTACTTGCAGAAGAAGCCAGATCTAAAGATTTTTCCAATAGATCTTCAGAATCTGTTAGAATGATAAAATCTCCTAGAACGATAGCCAAAATTTTTCCAGAACCGAATTCATATTTAAAAGCTTCTAAGTTTCCGAATTTTTCAGAACCAGCAGCAAATTGATCAGCAAAATCATCTGCAGAATGTGTAGTCTCTGAACCTGTAGGAGTATCATATCCTTCTTCTGTTTGAGGAGGAGCTGGTTTTTCTTCCTTAGGAGTTTCCTTGATTACGATCTTTTCTCCCTTGAACGCAGTGATCAAACTCACTCCTAGCTTAGAGCTTGCACTTGCCTTACCTACAAGTATAAAATTAGATTTAGGAAATATAGCAGCAGCCACAGGTCCATCGAATAAAGCAGCAAGCCTGGATGGTTTAGTCATCACTCCCGCTTTCGCTTCTAATAAATAAAGAACGGAACTGATCTTTCTAAGTTCAGGTAGAGTAAGAATTTTTTGGAAGGTTCCATCATCCGAAAGTTCTCTTCCTAAATTGGTTTTTTCCAGATCTTCTACGAACTCTTCCGGACGATATACTTCTACGAGTAAGCTTGCTTTTTTAGGAATGAGAAGAGCAGGATCTTTGATTGAAGAATCTATGGAATATCCTTTTAAAGAAAGATAAAATCCAATCGCCAAAAAAACAACTCCCGCACCAGCAGGAACTCCGACTTTAGGATCTTTTAATATATTTTCCTTAAATCCGGCTTTGAGATTTTCCAAAGATTCTTTTGAAAAAAGTGCTTTGAGCTTAGGAATTAATTTTGTTTTGAAAATTTGGATGCAAGTTCTCATTTTATTTACCTGATTTTATTGCAGAATCTTTACTTTTAGGATCGATCTTAGCCAGAAGGATCGAAGCCAAAGATTTAGCCTGATTCCCTCCGGAGCCATTGTCCACAAAAACGGTCAGCACATATGATTTTCGATCTTTACGAAAAGATAATACTGTCCATCCATGGGTCTCATATTTATGCATATATTTAGTTCCGGTCCCAGTCTTGCCGCCCAGGATCTCTAAGTTTCCTTTTTCAGGAACATTCATATTCTTTAAAGTCCCGACTTGTGGAACCTCCGAAAGAGCGGAAGTAATCCATCTTAAATCCTTTCTAGAATAAGGATTTTCTTCCGATCGAACAGGCTCTTGGTTTGTTTGCCAATAAGGAGAAAGTCTTGGTCCTTCTTTCCATATAGAAGAATACAATTGTGAAATTTTTAAAGGGCTTAGAAGAAGTCCACCTTCTCCTATAGAAGCTGCTACTTTACGAAGTGCACTGATCGAGATAAAATTTGTATCAGAAGGTTCTAGATAAGGATCTAATCTGGATCTAGTAGACTTCCCCAAACTCCATTCTTCATGTAGTTTTGAATAAAATAGATCAGGATTAGTAGAAGCACTCGTTAAAAAATATACATTACAAGATTGAATTAAAGCAGATCTGAGATCCATTTCTCCATGGCCTTTTGCCAAAGAACATCTCAAATATTCTTTTCCGTTTTCATCTTGAGGCAGATGTAATGTGTTCAGATCCGATTTGTTAGGAGTTAAATTTTCTTTAGGATAAAATCTTCCCTTGCATAATACTTTCTTTTCGGAAGAAAATCCAAGGCTATCTTTGTATTTCAATAAAGTTAAAGCGGAGAAGGTTTTCACTAAAGAACCAGGAGGTAATTTTTTAGAAACGGCAATCTGAGGCCTGTAGATGTATTCTATTTTTCCAGAATCCATTTCCATCAGCACTACGGAAGATGTAGAATTTTTAGATTCGAATTCTTTTACAGCCTCATCCAAATAAGAATAAGAAAATTTAGGAGCCGCTTCGAGCCGTGCCACGCATAGCAAGACGACAATAGATAAAATCCCGATTTTATAATATACTTTGGAATTCATTCTGATCAGTCCGGCTCTATCTCAAAATTCCCCAGATGATACACTTGCTGGGCCCTGGTCATCGTGAATTGGTATTGTTTTCTTTTTTCTCTGGGTGTTCCTTCGTATAAGATTACATATACTTTGGCCCTAGTCACTTGTGAATTAAACGGAGCATAGTATTGAGCCTGGACTGCATAATTTCCAGGTAAGGCCTTGGACATTGTAAAAGTCTGAGGAGCAAAAGTAGAATCATCATACACAAGATTTCCTCCAGACTTAGTGGAAGTATGTGCCCAATAACACTTCTCCCCGGAAGGATCAATTACCCAAAGATCTGTATAACTCGCGGTGTCCCAGGTTAGAACTACTTTGATATCTCGCGAAGGGACCTTTGCAAAGAAGCTGACTTTATCGTAGGCCTTGCCAGCGCGAACCTCCACCAGATTGTCTCCGGGAGAAGCCACAGTACTAAAGGAAAATTTACCTGCATACAAAGGCACCATCTGAGGGATACCATTGATAACCACTGTGACTTTTTCAGGATTGATACCTGTCACAGTTCCGGAAATTTTCTGAATTCTTTCTGTGGTAAAACCACCATGAGGAGAATCTATCGAAACAGTTTCCGCACCCAAATACATTATGGAAAGTGAATATATCACAACAAGAGAAGTCAGGGAACGTATTCCAAGACTTCTACTCGACTTTCCAAAAGATATATTTGGCTGGGAAAAATACATCTTAAGATTCCGGATCTATCTCAAAGTTCGCGATATGATATACTTGTTGAGAACGGGTCATCACAAACTGAAATTGTTTTCTTCTTTCGTTTGGCTTTCCTTCGTTCAAAACAACATATACGTTCACCCTGGTGATTGGTCTATTATAAGAACCGTAATACTGCACTTGTATGGAATAATTTCCAGGCAGTGCCTTGGACATGGTAAAAGTTTCCGGACCATATCCATCCACTACGTCTACGTCTAGATTTCCTCCAGACTTAGTAGAACGATTTGCATAAAAACATTTTTCACCTGTAGGATCTAAAACCCAAAGGTCCACATCCGTTGCAGTGTCCCAGGTTAGGACCACTTTGATATCTCGAGGTGGAACAGCAGCGAAGAAGGAAACTTTGTCGCTTGCATTGCCCGCTTTCACTTCTATCAGATTTGTTCCGGGAGCAACCACAGTGCTTAAGGAAAATTTTCCGCCATGCAAGCGGATCATCTGCGGAATTCCATTAATTACAATGGTTGCCTTTTCCAGATTTCCGCTAACAGAACCTGAAACAGTTTGGATCCTCTCCGTAGTAAAACCACCATGGGGAGAATCTATCGTCACTGTCTGCGCGAATGTAGCAGATCCAAAAAGTAGAATAGAAGCGATGAGTAAATTATTGACCAACGTTGATTTCATCGTCTGAACTCGCTCCTGTTACTTCTGAATAATACATTAAGGAAGCTCTGGCAGGGATTACCTTATATTTCCCACCTACTTCTGCTCTGATAAAATATCTTACCTTAAATTCTTTTGTAGGACCTCCTACAAAGAAGACGGCTCTATCATCATAGATCTGCCGACTTAGATATTCCATCTTCAGATCGCCTGCATAATACTCCGCATCTCTTTGTAAGAAAGAGAATCCAGGTAATAAAGAATCTTCTACTTGATAATAAGAATCTAGATCTCCTTCTTTCTGGACGGAAACTTCGACCATTACCAGGTCACCTGGTTGGAATGTTTTGGATTCCACAGGAGTAATATCATTCGAATCCACTTTTAATTTATAATAGGTTCGTTTTACTTTGATACCATTGGAGTAAGCTTGGATTTTTTTGCTTCTATCCGTGTAATACAAGGAAGCGGTTGCATAAAGAACAGGCCCATCCTTCTTCAGAACTTGCACCTTGTTCGTTCCGGAACGGATCAACTCAGAAGGGATCGGGATCTTATATAATTCTCCCTGCTCCGATTTTGGCGAAAGAGTAACCGTTTTCAAACTGGTACCATTCAATACGATCTCTACATTTGCAGGAGTTTCAGATTCACGGACAGAAGCTAAAAATTCTGACAACGCCAATACAGCAGCAGATGTATCTCTTGAGTTATTCCAAGCTAACTCGATACGATTGGATAAAAGGGAAGAAGCAAGATTTGCAAGAATGACCTTATCTTCTCCCAATCGAACTCCCACGCTCAATAGTGCTGAGATAGTTTCGATCCTATCTTCTTCCCAACGAGGATTTTTTCCATAAGAAGTGAGTTTTAAGAAAGCCTTCTTGCCGAATCCACTGGATTCAACACCTTTTTTAAACCAGGTAGAAGCTTCTGCCTTCTTACCTTTATTAGCTAAAGTTAATGCAAGAAGTGCTTGTCCATATTGGTTCAGCTTGGAGGAAGATTTCACTAAGCCATCTACAATAGAATCTTCTACATTTCCGCCTTCACTTAAGGAGAAGATAATATACGCTTTTGCATTCGGGGAAAGATCACCTTTTCCTAAAACATCGTATAAATAAGCTCTGGCCCTATTCAATACTGGAGCAGAAACTTTGACTCCATTCTTTTGGCTGATCGCTAATCCTCTATAAACATATGCGGACATCAGAACATCACTTTCTACACCACCGTCGAACCAGCCAAATCCTCCATCAGTGCGTTGGAGTTCCGACACTCTCTTCAGTCCTACATCTATCATCTTAGGAAGTTCTTTTCTAAGTCTTTCGCTGATGAAACCTGCTTTCTGAGCGGATAAAAGAGGATAGAACCTACTCATAGTTTGTTCCACACACCCATAAGGATAATCCGCAAGATAATCCAAAGATTGTCTCAATGCAGGTAAGGAAGCAGGGCTGAGTCGAACTTCTAAACGAGGATCTCCTAATTCTTTAGGTGCTTCTAAGTTTAGAACTCCCGAATGTTCTCCTTCTTCCATTCCTAAACTATCCGAAATAGTTTTAGGTAATCCCCAAGTTTTAAGTGGGATTTCGGATTTAAGTAAATCTTGGTAGCCAGCTCCTACAGCCAGAATACTGATCTTTGCTGATTTGGTCTTCGGATCTGCAAGAGTCTGCACATCAAAATGTAGAGATTGATTTTGGCCTGGCTCTAAGTTGATCGTGGTTTCGGAGTTACCTACAATTTTTGCGCCTTCTGCTTTTACAGTAACTTTAACTGGAAGTTTGGTTGGAGATTGATTGGAAATCGTAGCAGAAACTTTTTGGGTTTCTCCCTTGATTATAAATCTTGGCATTCCTCCTAAGATCATTAGATCTTTTTTAGTAACGAAACTTGTTTGTCCTCTTCCAACTTTTGTATCAGGAGTAACAGCGATCGCAGTCACTCTCCAGGAAGTTAAATTATCCGGAAGATTAAAACTAATAGTCGCAGTTCCATCAGGTCCAGTTTTTACTTTTGCATTCCAATAACTTGTATCTTTAAAACGATCTCGGGCTTGCTCCTCGTTTTTCATTGCTGAATAAACAGAATCCCCCTTTTTACCCAAGGCCAGTTTTAGTCTTTTATTCTCAGAATAACCAAAGAACTTATAAGCAGATGCCAAAGTAGTCTGCACGTTATTTCTTCTTGGATGATAGAAGAATGTTCCTATATTAGGGGTCTTCTCCTCTTTGATCTGGTAGATAGCTTCGTCAACTATAGCGAGAGAAACTTCTGCAGAAACTCCAGCACCACCAAGGCCAGTTGTTTTTAAACGGACCTCTGCTTTATCGCCTGGACGATATACTTTGCGCCCTGGTTCCAGACCAACTTTCAGGAACTTCTGCTCCGGAGGAGCGACCACTCTTACTTGGCTTTTATAAACATCATTACCTGAAAACTGAACTGCAGATAATGTAAAGTTCGGACTCATCTCCGCAGTGATTGGAACTGCATATTTCAATGCATTCCCTTTCATCTTCACCACTTCTTTTTTGAAGATACGATTTCCTTCTAAGGTAAGAATCATGTGCCCGTTGGATACAGGACTTAGGATTAAAACTTCTGCGGTATCTCCCACAGAATAAATATCCTTACCAGGCTTGAGAGTAATATCTTTGAAAGGAATTTCGATAGAATCAGAAACGGAAGAAGCCCAGAAGAATGTTTCAGACTTTGTAGTATTTCCACTCGGGTCCTTTGTTTCTGCGACTAAAACAAATTGTCCTCTTTTAGGAATTGTGAAAGAAGCAGTCCCAACGCCAGAAGCAGAAGTCACTACAGACAAGGAAGAAATTTTAGAACGATTTGCTTCTCTTACGAATTGAATATCTCTATTATAAAGAATAAGATCTACATTTCGGTTTCCCACCATTTTCTGGCGTTCTATATCGCTCAAAGTTTTATCATAAGCGATCAAATTTACCGTTAACTTTGCTTCTTTACCTGGCTCATAAACTGAATTATCTTTAGAGATCCTAACAAAGAATGCGCTTCGATTTACGGAGAAGGAAGCGGATCCATCCAAGGTCATATCCTCGGCTTGAACAGAAGCAATGATTGTATAAACAGAATCTGCATCTGATTTATCCGGTTTAAAGCTGATAGAATATTGCCCTTTAGAATCTAATTTTCCTTTTCCATCCAAGACTAACTCTTGTTTATCGCTTTGACCTGATTGTTCCAAATAATCGGAAGAAGCGTCAAAATTGATCGTTCCGACAGGAGAATAATCGAATTTAGGTCTGCGGAATACTCTATAAGCAACCTCTTGTCCTGCAACCGGTTGACCGTAATAATATCTGGCCTTTACAAGAGCGTTTACTTCTTCTTTTTGTAAATAATTGGATTTAGGAACGGATACTGAAACGAGGAATGTAGGTTTTTTATAAGCCTCTACTGCAAATTCAGTTTGGAAAGTTTTATCACGGAAATTTAATATAAGAGAATAATTTCCAAGAGTTGTATTTTCAGATTCAGGGACTACAAATTCTCCTGAAAAAGTTCCATTGTCTCCTGAGATATTGATAGGAACACTCGGGATAGAAGTTTCTCCCTGTTCACTTGCAACCGCGATTACACCAGCACCGGAAATAGTTCTATAATCATCTTGGGAGAAGTTTCTAACAATTCCCTTAAAGTAAACAGTATCTCCCGGTCTATACACAGGGCGATCTGTATACATATAGGCTCTCGGCCCACCTTCTCCATAAAAGGAACTGGAATAAAATTCAGGATCGGAAACTGAATATTCTCCATTCTTATGAGCGAGAACTAAACCTTTTACAGGACTTCTTCCTTTATAAAAGTAAGTTCCATCGGCGCCTGTCTTCCCTGTTTGGAATGCTTGTCCATTCTCTAAATTGAAAAGAGTAAGATCCACATCTGAAACTGGCTCTCCACTATCTTTGCGGCCCACATATACGAATGTCTCTGCATCAGATTGTTTTACTAAAAAGTTTAAACCTGATTTGATCAGAATTGTATAAGCCAATTGAGATCCGGAAACACCTTCTACAAGATAAACACCATTGTCTCGGATCGGAACAGGCACCCTACGATAGGCCCAAAAAGAAGTAACAGTAGGAATGGAGAATGTAGCGACCAATTCCTGGTCTTTTAAAATAGCTGGGACAGCAAGAGGTTTATAGTCATTAGGTCTTTCATAATCAATTCCTAATGTTTTTTTAAGCTCGGACCTTGTCTTGGAATTGAATTCTTTTCTAGCAACTTTGCGGAAATCATTCCTGAATTTATCAACAGTTCTTGTAAAAAGTGCAATTGGATTCCCGAATGCTCCGTCATTATTCTCCTGGACCAATCTTTCTTTTACTTTTTTGGTCAAGAACGCTTGAGGATCTGCAATCTTATAAACTCTGAACTCGTAATTTACGGTTCCATTCCCTTCCAGATTTACATATGCATTTTCACCAGAACCAAAACTTCTGTCCGTTCCAAGATAAAATGCAGCTGAACCGAATAAATTCGGTTTCACATAAAATAATCCTAATGCAGAGATCAAAATTGCGAGAAAAGAGAATATTATCTTTTTACGATCCGATACACGAGTTCTCATTCTGAAATTCCTATTCTAAAATCCGAAATCTATAAACCCCAAGAAAATTTCGGTTATTCTTTTCTGGGGAAAATAACACACTTCTTTCCAATTCTTTTGCTCGGATCAATTTGATGCCTCGATCCGAACCTGTATGATATAAAAGCTGAGGATTTTTAACTTCTCCCTCTATCAGGATCATAGAATGGAAATTTGTTCCAACCCCACGATCCGATCTGAAAAAGAGAATATCTCCTGCTAATCCAGACTCCAACTCTTTGGAAACAAAGTAAGTATGGAACTTTTCCAAACTTTCTGCGTCTGCAAATTCTCCGAATTTGCCCTCACCGGTCCGAAATAAATTTTTACCAATATAGGGTATATCCGGGTAATTAAATTCCCGGACATCCGGTAAATTTTTATCTAATAAGATCCCAGTGCGAGTTTGCCAGTCCTGAGTATGAGCTTTTAGAGACTCCTTATATGCAAAACGGATCAATCCGCTGCAATCCCTTTCCTTCAGGTTCCAGGAGGAATTCTCTTTTAAATATTGTGACAAAGAGATCCTAACAAACCATTCCCGAAATGCCTGACGATCAGTTTCTGTTCTAAGTTCCGCAGAATCAGGAAAGCCATCCTGGTCAAAATCCCCATCTCGACTGAACAAGGAAATCTGGACAGTTCTGCCTTTCTCAGTTCGGATCGTAATATTAGTTGGGACCTTCCCCGCTTGCACACGTAAGATATCTTCTCTATCGTTTTTTTCGCTCGAGAGAAGTTTAAGCAATTCAGGATCTATGTTTTCCCAAATAAAATGATCCTTTGAGCCAAAGAGTGGATTCGAAATTTTTAAAACGGCAACTGAGTTACCGTCTGCTGGCATTCTTAATTCAGTCGGATCCAGAACGGATTCGAAATAAGAATTACATTCGAACAGAACGAATATTAAAAGATAACAAATCCGAAATTTCAAGGAAGCACCAAGCGGAGAAGGTCAGTAACCTAATGCCTTTCTGATCTTTTCCGGAATATCCTCAAACTTAGGATATTTATGTTTTTTACCATCCGGGAAAATAACATAATAAGTTCCATTCAGAACTTCCATATAATAATTTCCCTTCTTCTTTTGTCCTATAGAAGACTTGTCCATCTCCTTTACCATTGCCTGGTATCTAGAAGGAAGTTCCTGCCAAGAACCATAAACTTGGATCTCTCCCGCATGATTCACAGTGTACATTCCATTCTCATGCATGATCTTGATCCCGTTATAATCAAAAACTTCTAGAACATTTACTTTAGGTTCTTTCTTTTTGGGTTTTTCATTCGGATCAAAACTCATAGGTTCATCCGAAGGAATATTATATTGAACTACTGATTTTGAATCGTGTCTTCTGTTTCTAGTGAGGAGTATATAAAGATAGGAAAGGCCGGACAAAGCCAGTGCAGCAAAAATCAGATAATCAAAATGTCTGGCTATCCATCCCATCACTTCAATCTATACTCGATGGCCTTGCATGCAAAGGGAACTGGATCTCCTGCTTGGATCCAAAAGCTACATTTTTCGAAAGCGACGGAAGCAACACAATTATCAACATCCTTCTTCCTTTGTTTTCCAGGAACTAAAGATGTGATCTGTCTGCTTGATCCGCATTCCGCATCTTTTGCTGCGTAAGCTACCATGATCTTAGTTCCTGCTTCTCCGAAAGTATAAAAATCGTCGTCCACATTGGAACAATTCGACAAACCGAGAGTTAAGATTATAAGAAGAATTAGGCCCTTGCAGGCAGTTCTAAAACTTAAAGAGTTAAATTTCATGCTCCGGCTTCTTAGGTGGTAATAATCGTATTTTTTCATCCAAAGGAAGATCTACTTCTCCGAAAACGGTTTTGTATCTCACAGTTCCTTTCATTCTCAAATTCGGATCTTTTCCAGCGACCAGGCTCGTGACTACTAAAATTCCAAGTAATAGTTTATCCTGGTTTTCTCTCTTTTCAAAGCTTGTTTCTATCCTGAGTTGGACAACAGTTTTAGAAAAAGCAGGGACTTCTGTTTCTTCTTCCGAAATTACCCTGGCTAACTCAGCTTCTTGTCCGTCCTTGCCAGAAGCAATTACACCAAGATCAAATCTATAAATTTTAACGGAAGAATCATTCGGGTTCTCTATTTCCAGCTTAGAGGTCATTACAATCTTGGGAGAAGGTGGAAAAGGTTGTAGTTCTACCCTTTCCGTTTTGGTTTCCAAAATTTTAAACTTACAAGACTGTAGTTTTCTAACATTCTGCTTTAGATCTAATAAACAGGAGCTGAAGACTAAACCAGCTCCCAAAATTAAGATCCAAGGTCGGAACATTTTAAACGTACTGGATGGAATTCCCATCAAAGCTCCCAACCGTTGGAAATAAGGACCTTTCCTCTAGTCATATTATTTGCATATTCTTGGATCGCTTTGTCCGCTTCTTTGAGTGGAAACTTAGCAGCAATCTCAGTTTGGAATTCCTTCTTTCCTAGAAGAGAACGGATCTCTGAAGTGATCTTCCAAATTTTGAAAGGATTCTGCCCCGGCATCCAAGAAGAAAGCCAGTAACCTTCTATTTTTTTGTCCTGAAAAATACCAAGACCTGCGTGAAATGAGATCGGCTCTTCTGATAATGCACCATAAACCACACATTTGCTGCCGTAAGGCATAGCGGCCAATGCTCTTCCTGGAAGCTCTCCTGCAACTGCATCCAACAAAATGGTAGCATTCAGTTTATTAGAAAGAACTCTGAGTTCTCTATCAAAATTCGGAGAGCTGGAATCCAATACATGTTCAGCGCCCATAGATTTAAGAAGATCAACTTGTTCTTTTCTTCTCACCACCTGAATTCCTTGGATCCCTTTTTTATTGGCGAGCCTTAATAACATTCTTCCCAAAGCAGAAGCTGCAGCGGTTTGAATATAAGCCTTATGTTTTTCTCGGACGACTTGGTCGAGTAAAGCCCAAGCAGTGATAGGGTTTACGAATAAACAAGCTCCTTGTTCTAAGCTTACATCTTTCCCTAAAGTAAAACAAGAATACGCATCAGTGATCATATACTCTGCATAAGGTCCATCACCTTTATTTGGAGCAACACATGCAACAGGTTTGCCAACAAGCGAATTCGCTCTCCAACCACCACCACTTGCAATCACTACACCGCTTCCTTCAAAACCAGGAACCACAGGAAGTTTTTTCTTAATTCCGTAAAGCCCTCTCATGAACATTAGGTCGGATGGATTGATGGAACCGGAATGGATCTTAAGTAAAACCTCTCCCTTCTTTAAGGGTTTAAGTTCTTTTTCTACTATCTTAGCTCTTCCAGGTTCGTTGCTGTATTCTTTCAATTCGTATGCAAGATACGATTTTGGTATTTCGAATTTTTTTGCCATTTGATTACCCTCTCACTCTTCGTCCTTTAATGTCAGATGCCGGATCGCTTCCGGTTTATTTTCTAGTATATGATTTTGTATGAATGCTTCCGCGTCTTCTTGAGTCTTAATAGAAAACCAAAGACCTTCCGGATAAGAAACCTGCACAGGACCTAACTCACAACGATCCAAACATCCTGATTTTTGGATACGGATCTTACCTTTTAATCCAAGTTCTTGTACTCTCTTTTTCATATAAGCGAGTAATTGAGGAGATCCTTTCGGACCACAAGAAGGTCTCTCTCCTTCTGCTCTGACATTCTCGCAGACAAAAACATGCTTATCAAAATACATCCGGGCTTGCCTTTCCTCCTAATTTCCTATATAGGCAAAAGCTTTGAACCCATTTTTTCAGCGATTAGTTTGAAGCTCTAACGGTTGCCAGAACCTAAAAAAGATTTTTTTATGGTCTAAGAGGCTCGATTCCCGAGTATTTACTCATATTTGGAGAATAGGATGAAACGTTCCGTAATACTAATTTTATTATCTTCACTATTATATTCCCTTTCCTTCTGCAAAAAAGAAGAGAAGCCTGTATTAGAGACTGAAAAACCACTTTTCGAAAAAGTTTTGTCGGAAAACGATAAGATAATTCAATTTCTCTTAACAACGGAGAGTGTGTCTCCGGATGTAAGTGGATTGATTTCTTCCTTAAATTCTTTGGGAGAAGCAAAAGGTGGCTTGGAATCTTCTACACTAGAAATGAAGAATGTATTGGAAGGGGCAAAATCCTCGGATGTGAGAATATCCTTTGAGGCCTATTCCAAGTTCAGCGAAGTTTTAGCGAGTACAATGAAGATACATGGACTACAGTCTGGAAGAAACCGTTTCTATTGTCCAATGGTCAAAAAGACATGGGTGTTTTCCGGAATGAAAATCCTGAATCCATACGCTCCGGATATGCGTGATTGTGGTGACCTTATTCCCTGAAAACGAAAGACAAGAAGAAAGAACCTGCTTAGCGGGAGTCTCCGAGTCCAAACCCTGTCCCGGAAATTGTAGGGATTTTTACAGGGAATCGAATTGGAATGATTCCGGTGAACAGGCGTGTTTTGCCTTCGAAAAATTAGAAAAGTTTTTAGAAGGAGCTAATTCCTTCTCAGTTGGTGCCACTGCATTCCAACAAGCTCCAGCAGACATTTTAGAAAACTTTTCCACAAGATCCGAAATTGGTTTCGATCTAGTCAGATATTTTCTTTCTATCTCTTCTCCAAACCAAGTAATGTCCACAATTTTGGAGATGGACGATTCCTTACTTTATAGGATCGTAAAAGAAGATTTCAAAATATTCCAAAAACTTAAAAAAGAAAAGAAGGTCTTCGGAACAGAGAGTAATTTTTTAGATTCGAAAGCAGCACAATTCTGGAATGGACTTCCTCCAGAAAGGATTTCCAAATTTATATTATTCTGTCTTAGAACTAAAAAAGATAATATATTTGCCGCCAGATTTTTAGGACTCATGCCTATCGAAACTCTGCTAATGCTTGGAGAATCCTTAGGATTAAATAAAGAAGAAGAAGCAGAACTCTACAGAGGACTAGAAGATTCCCTTTACGAATTTCCGATCCGATTCCCAGGGATCTATCCTCATCTTCTCGAATTATTTTCGGAAGATCCTGAGATCAATATCATACTCTCAACAATGGAAGGACTTGTAGAAAGAAAAGAATCACTATTAAGAGCGAGGGAAGAAGTACTTAAAATCATAGAAGAAGCTCATAAAAAGAACTCCCACCAAGAAGTATTAAACTATCTAAATACTTTAGATAAGGACGCTGCCTTAGAAATTTTAGGAATGTTAGAAGAGCAGAACCATATAGGATTTTCAGAAAAAAGCCTATTATCCGCCTATATCAAAGGAGAAGAGTCTGACTTCATTACCTTCGGAAGAAGACCTCAAATTTTCAGAGTGAAATAAAGATCTAAAACACCGATCAAACGGAAATTTTTAGACCCTTTCTTCTACCTCGTATTCCTTGAATAAACTCTTTTGATTTCCCATATCGCTTTGGAATTCCACAGGATAATCTGAGGTAAAACAAGCGTTGCAGAAACCGCCACCCCTATGATCATTCACTGCTTTATGCATAGAATCCACTGAAAGATAAGCAATAGAATCCACTCTCAAATACTTACGAATTTCTTCGATCGTATGAGTAGCAGCGATCAATTCATTATGGGTTGGAATATCTATCCCGTAATAACAAGGGGAAACTGTAGGAGGAGCGGAAACTCTTAAATGGATCTCAGTAGCGCCAGCGTTTCTGATCATTTTAATGATCTTACGGCTGGTAGTTCCTCTCATAATGGAATCGTCTACGATCACAACACGTTTTCCATCCACTACATTCTTAACTACGTTGTACTTGATCTTAGCACCGAAATCTCGGATCTTTTGGTCCGGCTCGATGAAAGTCCTACCCACATAGTGAGAACGGATCAATCCAGATTGGAAAGGAATTCCAGATGCTTCTGAATAACCTAAAGCCGCAATGTTTGCAGAATCCGGAACTGGAATTACAACATCAGCTTCGACTGGAAGTTCTTGAGCGAGTTGGTTTCCAAGTGCCTTGCGGACTTTGTAAACAGACTCGCCAAAAATATTGGAATCAGGTCTCGCGAAATAAATGTATTCGAAAATACAAAGAGCAGGTTTTGCAGGAGGGAAAGGATAGAAGGAACGAGTTCCAGTTCTATCCACAACGATCATCTCACCTGGTTCCACATCTCTTTCGTAAGTGGTGTCAGTGATATCGAAAGCGCAGGTTTCAGATGCGAATACGATGGATCCGTCATCTCTTCTTCCCATAACCAAAGGACGGAAACCGTTCGGGTCACGAACAGCAATCAATTGATTTTTAGTAAGAACTACAAGTGAATATGCCCCTCTGACTTTTTTCAGAGCAGAAGAAAGTGCAGAAAGTAGATCTGTCTCTCCGGAGCGAGCCATCAAGTGGACGATCACTTCTGAGTCGATTGTAGTTTGGAAAATAGAACCTTCTTTTTCCAATTGGGAACGAACTTCCCAGGAATTTACAAGGTTTCCGTTATGAGCCAGAGCGATCGGTCCTAAATGGGACTCAACTCTGAGAGGTTGAGCGTTCCTTAAGAAGCTCGCACCAGTGGTAGAATAACGATTATGCCCGATGGCCGCGCTTCCGGTTAACTCCCGGATCTTGCCCTCGGTAAAAATATTGGCTACTAGTCCCATCCCGGCATAGCGGTAGAGATGTTCTCCGTCGGAGGAAACGATCCCGCTCGATTCTTGGCCTCTATGCTGCATAGAATACAAGCCGAGGTAAGTGAAATTGGCAGCTTCGGGAGAATTAAAAATCCCAAAGATTGCACATTCTTCTTTTGGTTTGTCATCTCGGACTAGGGTCCGTAGACTGGACGTATTGGGAATCGAACTCATGGTCCCCCTTCCGACGCTAGTCTCCCAGGTCGCCTTTTAGATGCAAATACAATCCGATTATATTGTCGTAGACAACGTCCGAAGCTTACAGTTGGCATTGATAACTCTCTCTCAATCCGATTGCCTCTCTATTGATACGGAATCTAGCGGTTATTACACCTACTATTCCAAAGTTTGTCTCATCCAAATATCCTCTAAGGGTAAAAATTATATCTTTGACCCTATTCGTTTGGACGATCTCTCCGGGTTAGGTCCTCTATTTGAGAATCCCGGCATTTTAAAAATATTTCATTCCGCTTCGGACGATATCAAAGCTCTGAAAAGAGACTTCGGTTTCAAGTTTATCAACATCGCAGATACGATGTTCAGCTCTCGTTTATTAGACTTAGAACAGAACTCTTTGTTGTATCTTGTGGAACATTACCACAAGGTCAAACTTTCGAAGAAGGAGCAAAAATCCAACTGGGAAAAGCGTCCTCTAGAAAAAAGTCAGCTGCAATACGCGGCCCTGGACACAGTTTATCTGGAATCCATTTGGACTAAAATGGGTGAGGAACTCGGAAAACGTAAATTGTTAGACGAAGCAGTTTCTGAGTTCGCAAAAATTGCGGAAGAAGAGCCTGAACCTTTCGAAGGATTCTCCATCAATTTGGAAAAATTTCCGAACGTTCTTGAATTAGGTTCTGACGAAAGAAGGGCACTTCACGATACATTAGGCTTCCGAGACGAAAAAGCAAAGAAGTTAAACAAGGCTCCATTCAGAGTTTGGAATAACGACAAGGTTTTGGAATTAGTCAAGTCGCGAGGAGAATTGAATAAACTCGTAGACATCTTAGGCAAAAAAGACGCCGAAAATTTATATCAGGTTTACAAAAATCCAAGCGGCCCTCCTATCCAAAAGAATGATCTATTCAAAAGATCTACTGAAGATCTAGCCGGAGAAGAAGCAGACAGATTTAAAAGATTAAGGCAGTGGAGAGAAACAGTCATGTCCATTCGCCGGATGGGTCACAACTTGATGCCGTCTAATAAGAATATCGCGGAGATTGCAAAAAGAAATCCTAAGTCTATCGAAGAGTTAAAAGAACTAGGTATCTTTTCTAACTGGAAGGTAGAAAATTACGGACCTTCTATTATAGCGGCAATGCAATCTAAACCTTACGAGACAACCTTGTCAGGTTTGATCCCGATCAAAAAGAAATTTGATTAGATTAGAATTAGATAAACTAAAAAAGAAACTTCTCCTTCTACCTGAAGGAGAACCAAACCTGCCAGAGGATGTTGCACATTCTTCTGTAGTCATGCCTGTGTTCCAAAAGAACGGGCAAGACGGTTTCCTTCTTCAAAAAAGAAATCCAAACCTTGCTTCTCATCCAGGTCAGATCTCCTTTCCAGGTGGAGTAAAAGATCCAGAAGATAAGGATCTTTTAGTTACAGCTCTTAGAGAATGGGAAGAAGAGATGGGAGCTCCCGATAAAGAATTATCCGTGATCGGAAATTATAGAGGACAACTCACTCATACCGGATTTCACATCACTCCATTCCTGGCCCAATATTCTGGAGATTTTAAATTCGAATTCAATCCAGAAGAAGTAGAAAGAATTATTATACTGGAGCTAGACAGACTTTGGGAGGCTCCTTTTTATAGTATCAAGGGAAGAAGGAAACCTGACTCACCTTTATTAGAAGTATTTTATTTTGATATAGAAGAAGGACTTTTATGGGGAGCCACTGCAAGGATCATTGTAGACTTCTTAAGAGAACATGCAGGTTTTGATCGTTCTCCCATTTTAAGAACTCCTAACCTAAGTTCAGCGCCGTTCTTGGACGTGAAAAAGCCCGAATAGTTTCCGCATAAAACGAAAGATCCATGGTTTTTACTTTTTCTTTCTTTCTATTTTTTTGTCTCATCTCCCAATTTTTCTTCTAACCCTTACGTCTCTAAAAAATGTAGTCCTACGAGGTTTTCCACTTTAGGGATTCCAAAAGTGGACCGAAATTATATACGACATAATTAAAAACTCTTTTCCGGGAGTTTTAAAGTTCGTATTCGAACTTCGAAAGGCATTTTACATAGGAGTATTCCAATGAGCAAAATTAAGGATCTATTTAATTCAGACATCCGCACTAGTTATCTAAAAGAAAGCTGGAAAGAAGAAGACTGGTATGAGTCTCTCGCCAACAGACCTGGCATTGAACAAAAAATCCCTTATTTTAAGAAAGGTGAAACTTCTCACGCACAGGTGGCGGTTCTTAGCAGATGACCCCAGAAGAAAAGGAAGCCCTCTTTCGTAGTCTAGAAGAGATCAAGTTCGCCATCCAAGCAAGTCAGCCTGGTGGAGAATACAAAGCGATCCTATATAGTATTCCGATTGTAGGGATCATCTTCGGATGGTTATTATTATTCTTCCTATTCTTTTGGTGGTATCGTCAGAGAATGGCGATCATCAAAGCAGGCCTTTATCAAAAAGAAAAATTTGATCTTCGTCTTTATTCCTTCTTCTTAGGACTTATCCTTACCTTCGTTGGTGTAGCACTTTCAGTTACTTTCATTCTAGTATTAGGAAAATCTTTAGCGATGCTTGGAGGATTGATCCCTCTCGGGACCGGTCTTGGTCTTCTCTGTTATTATAAATGGTCTCCTAGGAAGTGAATCGGTTCTTCTGAAATCCGATCCTTCCATAAAATAGGTTTATTATTACTCCCATGAAACCGGAAGAACCCATCCTATGCGATCCGGAGGATTGGGCCAATATTCAAAAAGTCCTAACCGGGGATTTTGAATCATTCGAACAACTCGTATTAAAATACGAAGCGATGGTTTATTCTCAGGCAAAAAAAGCATTTCGTAATGAAGCGGAAGCAGAGGACTTTACTCAGGACGTTTTTCTAAAAGCATTCGAAGGATTATCCACTTTCAGAGGAAAATCCAAATTTTCCACCTGGGTCTTCTCCATTGCAAGAAATGAGATCATACGCAGATACCGTAAAGAACACCCAGAGATAGATGCTCCTATAGATACGTTATCCAGCGAGAAGCTGGGAGATAATTTCTCCTCTCAAGAATCCGAAGTATTAGAAAAAGAAACCACTGAAAAGATAAGATCTTTGGTGGATAAGTTACCCGAATTGTATAGGAAACCTATATCATTACATTACTTCGAAAATATGTCCTATAAAGATATCTCCGAAAATTTAAACTTGAAAATGAATACTTTAAAGAGTTATATTTTTCGAGGGAAAGAAATCTTACGCGATTGGCTGAAAAAAGAAGATGAGCACGGAAAAAGATAAACTTCCTGACGAATTGCAAGAGCAATTGGATTTTTTTGTAAAACCTCCGGAAGGCGGGGTGAACGATGACGTACCACCTATGCTTAAGAAAAAAGTAATGCTTCATTTGGTGCATCTGAGGCATATTCGGCTTCTTCTAATTACAATTCTGATCTTGGCTTTTTCTCCACTTACAGTTCTTCTGTTTGTGGATTGGAATTTTCTCTTCCAAACAGGGATTTTACACGCGATTTTAGCGACTAGCGGATTTTTGTTCCTGCTTTTTACGGTTCTAATAGGGATTTATCTTGTGCAAAATAAGAGTCCTTATACCAAGGAATGGAAAAACAAGTTAGGATTCGACGAATGAAATATTTCAGTTTTGGGATCGCTTTATCTTTATTACTTACCTTCGGAAACCAAATCTCCGCACAAGAAAAACAGCCTGAGACCAAATTAACTGCAAAAGAATTCTTAGAGATGAAGTTAGACTCTGTCTTCCCTCTCATTCAAAACATGAGCAAACAGGAAGCGGATGTTCTAATCACCCAAATCAGAGAAGAAGCCAGAAAATCCTGGGCCCAATCCGATAATTATTTTTTCTTAGTAGAACACCTAACCACAATCAAAGCGATCGAAGAAGAACAGAGTAGATTAAAAGGTCTACTTTGGGTTTATGTTTTGGGTCTGGCTTTATTTTCTGGATTTGTCCTTTATGTCCTCTTCCGCCAAAGAAAGCTCATCAGCGAGTTAAACGAAATTATTAAGGACCGGGACTGAGCAAATCCCCCGTCTAATGGTTTGTCAGAAAGGAAGGTTCCTTTTTGTTTACTGGTTGTCACAAGAATAAGCCCAGAATATTCTTTTTCCGGCGATTGTAATGTTTGTGTAAACCTTTTGTAACGATTTTCTGACAATCTGAAGGGATGGAACCTATCCAAATCCAAGGATCCTCCTCCCCGACGACTAATGACAAAAATCCTCCGAGGCGTAGGAGAAAGAGCTTCAGCGAATTTATGAAAAATGCTTCCGGCACCCCTGGCCAAAAAATCCTCGTAGTAGATGACGAAGAGGATATCGCAGAACTGATCAAATTTCATTTAGAAGAGAACGGCTACCAAGTAGACACCTGCCAAAATGGTTTAGAGGTGCTACCTAGGATCGAAAAAAATCTGCCTGACTTAGTAGTATTGGACCTAATGCTTCCAGGTATTGGTGGAATGGATCTTTGCAAAAGGATCAAAGAAAAATATTCTCTTCCAATCATCATGGTTACCGCTAAATCCGGAGAGACAGACGCAGTTTTAGGACTGGAGCTTGGCGCAGACGATTATGTTAGAAAACCATTCTCCACAAGAGAACTCATCGCAAGAGTTCGTTCCGTATTGAGAAGATCGGGAGAAGGAGAAGATGAGCAAGACCAAGAAGGAAATATCACGGTTGGCAAAATTTTCCTAAATCCTAAGGCGCATAAAGTATTTATCAATAATGAAGAAATAGATCTTACATTGATCGAATACAAAATTCTCTATCTATTTATGACCAATACAGGCGTTGCATTTACCAGAGACAAACTTTTAGATAAGGTTTGGGGAAAGGATATTTACGTGACGGATCGTGCTGTAGATGTTAATATTAAAAGACTCCGAGATAAACTAGGAGAAGAGAAGGAGAGGTTGGAAACCATCCGCGGGATTGGTTACAGATTCAATGAGGCGTAGCTTATTTTCTAAACTACTCTTAAGTAACTGGCTTCTACTCGTTTTCCTTATGGCTATCGCGGGGATAGTCCTCTTTTTAGAGGACTTAATCAACCCTGACCTCAAAATACTTTTATTCTCCGCTTATATCTTATTGGCAATGTTTGGGACTTTTTATATGTCCTTCTCCATTGCCAGAAGTGTAACTCAAACACTCAACCAGATCGAAATGAAAACTGGAGAGATCAACGCAGGAGATTTTGGCTCCGAGTTGAGTCTTCCTGAGATCCAAGAGTTAGCTGATCTTGCAGTCTCCATCAATCTGATGTCCGGACGTTTAAAACACCAATTCGTGGATCTTACCATCGAAAAGGAAAAGTTCGACTCAGTATTACAAAACTTGAAAGAAGGTGTATTCTCTGTTGATTTGGAAGGCTCCATTGTTTTTCAAAACAGAAGTATTCCTGGCTCCTTAATAGAGCCTAATTCAGGCTCTAGAAAGGTAGAAGACGCAGTCAAAGATCCAAGATTACTAGACTTTATTAAAAGGAATCTTTCCGGGAAAAGTGAACCTAAGATAGAACTGGATCTAAGCCAAAATTTTTACGCAATCAAAATGTATCCCCTCAGAACGAATGGGAATCTATTGATGTTCATTGGAGTAATCCGAAACATCACGGAGGAAAAACAATCTTATCTAATAAGAGAACAGTTCGTTCAAAATGCTTCTCATGAATTAAAAACTCCTATCACTTCTATCAAAGGTTATACGGAAACATTACTCGGCCGTTTAAAACTTTTGGAAGATAGTCATGAAAAAAGATTTTTAGACGCGATCTCTCGAAACACAGACAGAATGGTCCGTATCGTAGAAGACATGCTTACAATCACTAGAATTGAAAACCAATCTGCAATCGCTCAACCTGAAGAATTTACATTAAAGTCTTTAGTAGAAAATCTTTCTTTTACTGTGGATGGAGTTATTTCTCCGAAAGGACAAAAGCTAGTAGTGGACATGCCTGCTCCACTAACCATCGCTGCGGACTGGGTTCTTTTGGAACATATGCTCTTAAATTTAATTTCGAATGCTTCTTCTTATTCTCCAGATGATAAAACGATCACTTTGAAAATCGCAAAGGTGGAACCTGACTCAGTGAATTTTCAGGTAATGGACCAAGGGATCGGGATCAAGGACGAGGATAAGGAAAGAATTTTCGAAAGATTCTTCCGAGTTGATAAGAACAGATCCAGGAAAGAAGGCGGAACAGGACTCGGACTTTCTATCGTGAAACATATTGTTAGATTACATCACGGTTCTGTCAAAGTTTTCGATAATCCGGAAGGCGGGACCATCTTCTCCGTAACCCTTCCGTTAGTGTATTCTGAGATCTCAGAAGTTTGAAATCCGAGCATTTGCTCGTAATACGCTTTTCCTAAAACAGCCCTAAACCGAATATAGAGATTCTATATATAAAGGTTAGAACATGGATTATCCTAAGGGCTTTTTTTCATTCGGAACAAACATAGGGATCAAAGACAAAACCAAAGATTTCGGAGTGATCTATTCCGAAAAACCTTGCAAGGCCGCCGCTGTATTTACTAAAAATAATTTTCCGGGCGCTCCAGTGATCGTAGGCAAAGAACATATACGAGATGGAGTTTTGCAAGCAGTAGTTATTAATTCTAAAAACTCGAATGTTGCCACTGGAGAAAAAGGAATTTTAAACTCCAAACAGATCTGTTCCGAGGTAGCTAAGTCTCTTGGTATTGCTGAAACTTCTGTGCTACCCTCTTCCACAGGAGTGATTGGAGTTCCACTTCCTATGCAGGTAATTCTTCCTGCATGTGCGCAAGCAAAAGCAAATTTGAAACCTGGTAATCTAGAAGAAGTAGCAGAAGCTATCATGACCACAGATACTCGCAGAAAAATTTCTGTGAGAAAGATCAAATCTTCTAATGGAGAAGCTGTTATCTTTGGTATGGCAAAAGGTGCCGGGATGATAGAGCCCAATATGGCAACTATGCTTTCTTATATTCTCACTGACGCACAAATTGAAGGGGAAGTTTATCCAATCTTAAAAGATTGCGTGGACTTAAGTTTTAATTGTATCACAATAGATTCGGATACTTCTACATCTGATACCGTTGTTTTACTTAGTAATGATCTCGCAGGTTCAGTTGATCCTAACGAATTCAAATCAGCACTTTTAGAGATATGCACCGATCTTGCCAAAGAAGTAGCGAGAGATGGAGAAGGTGCGACTAAATTGATCGAAGTCCGTATCAAAAAATCCAGAGACGAATCGCAAGCGAGAAAGATAGGTAAATCCATACTGAATTCTCCATTGATCAAAACCGCAATTTACGGCGGGGACCCGAATTGGGGAAGATTGGTTATGGCAGTAGGTAAAGTTTTTGATGAACCTATCCCTTTTGAGTCTTTGGAAATTTATTTCGGCGGACTTCCTGTCAAGGGTGCAGATCCAGAAACTCTCAAAAAATTGTCTGAGTATCTAAAAAAGAATTCCGAGATCTTCGTCGATGTGGTATTGAATACCGGAAACAAAG
The DNA here is from genome assembly GCF_004769555.1 of Leptospira koniambonensis. Lineage (NCBI taxonomy): Bacteria > Pseudomonadati > Spirochaetota > Leptospiria > Leptospirales > Leptospiraceae > Leptospira > Leptospira koniambonensis. The sequence continues at coordinate 543,555 of NZ_RQFY01000004.1, forward strand.
AGATGGTGTTTTGGGGATGCGACCTGACCGAAGGTTACGTGAAGGAAAACGCATACTACACAACCTGAGTTTGCCGAATCCAAATCGAATCCCTAAAACGTGAAGACCTATTTTTCCGATCTACGACTTATCTCTTCGGTTATTACTTTAACCGTACGATTACTTTCTGTATTCGTAATCCTAGGTTTATATGAACTCAGTATTTACCTCATTCCTAAGGAAATTGAATTCGTAAGTGAAATTGCAGTCCTGACCTGTTTGGTCTTCGGAGTTTTTGCAATACTACCTACCCAAGAAAAAATTTCAGGATTCTTAAAGTCTACATTTGTTTCTGAATATTTAAGTGATGATCCTGGTTCTTCTAGATTAGCTCATAGAAGATTTGATTCAGAAGGATTGATCAAAAATGTATTTCCTGAGTTAGTAAGATTAACTAACAGCAATTTTGGAAAATTAGCGATATTAAAAAATGATTTGGTCCATTATGAGCTATATACTTACGCCCACAAAAAACAAAGAAAGGTAAACACATTCGAAGGAATTAATCCTAGAGCAGCACTTCTTACATATATATTGAATAAAAGATCCGGAGCCATGATTGGAGAACCGGACCAAAATAAAATTATCAATGAAGACTTCGTAAGTTTAAGGGCGAACTTCATTCTTCCTTTTGTGTTTAGAGAAAAACTTTTTGGATTTTTAGCAGTTTCTAATATCCCAAAAGACAATGTAAGACATGAACTTGGTTTCCTGGCAGGAAAATGCGCGTTAGCAGTTCACAATCAGATCTTATCTTCTCAAATTGCAGAAAATAAAAAATACAGAAAAGAATTAGAGAACGCAGGTAAGATCCGTAAGTTTTTGGAATCTCCTGAACCTCCTATGGTAGGAGATATCAAAATAGATCTATTATCCAGAGAACCTGGAGAACTTCTGGAATTTTTCCAAAGTCCTTCCGGAGATTTTTATTTTGTATTCTTACGATTGAGCGTAACCAACGCAGTTTCCGTTTTAGCTCTTTGTTATATATTAGGGACTTTATACTCTTCCAGAATTAATGGAGATCTAAAAAATATTCTTCAGATCAAATCTTTAGTTGAAGATAACTTAAAAGAGATCTCATGGACTGAAAGATATGATCTCGCAGTAGGAATGGTCCAAAAAGAAACAGGTAAGATCTCTCTTAGATTTGTTGGAAAAAAATTCAAATTATTCGATGCATCCAAACCGGATAGAAACTTAGCGTCTATCGGTTGGGAAAATATAGAAACTCCGGGCAAAGATCCGCTGTTCTTAACTTTAAATGACCGTAATATTATTTCCTTTCAACATTTGGGGATACAGTCGTGAGAAATATTCTAATCGTATTTCTTTCAGTAATCCTATTCAGTTTGATCCTATTTTCAGGATTATTGAACTCTTATTCTAAAGAAGCAAGACTTCCTTTCTATTTTTATCCAAACGGAAAGATCGCGGTATCCAGTGGATCGCATATAGATCTAGTCGGAATGAAAATCGATTTAATCGAATATGAGATCGTCCGACTTGGAATAGATTCCGGATCATCAGAACACTCATTTCATTTTTTTGGAAAAGAAGGAAGTATAGTTAAAAGCCTCTCATTAGATATGAGATCTTCGTTTGAAGTTTTGAAGGACTTCTTACCTGATATATTTTTATCCTTATTATATTTTTTAGTAGCGATCTGGTTTTTCTTTTATACGAGAGATTTATATATTTTCTTATTATTCGGATCCTTATCTTCTTTATTCTTATTTAACTTCTTCTTATTAGCGTTTCACGATTTCCTTTTTCCGTTTTTCTTTTTCTTATACTTTACAGGATTTTTGATCTTAGATGTTTCTTTTAGATTAAGAGGAAAAGAAATACCATCCAGGTGGTTTGCGCCTCAGGTAATATTTTCCTTAGTCGCAGGATTTGTAGGCCTTTCCCAAAAAGGAAATCCGGATCTGTTCCAATTCTTATCCGTGAATGGAATGTATTTCAATCTGTTTTCCGCAGGAATTTGTATCCTGCAGTTGGTATTTCACACATTCAGGAATAAGGGTACTTTTCAGGAAGTTTCCAAGAAGCTAAGTATCGTTTTAGCATTTTTCTTAATTACTGTCGTTCCATTCTTAATGGCGGAATTAGGTTCCACTAAAAGTTTTTTTATAATCCGCCCGTATCTGATGGCGGCTTTGATCTTATTTCCAGTTTTAATTGTTTTCGGGACTTACACTTACTCATTGGTCCCAGTTCAGATTGCTTTCAGTTCTTCTTTAACTTCTATTTATTCTATATTGATCTTAACTTTCGGATATTTGTTCGGACTTGAGTTTTTTGTAAGATGGAACCCTGGGTTCTTAGGAAAATATCAAAGAGAATGGAATTTATTCTATGTAATCATGTCCGCGTACTTTTTAGGATCATTGAACAATAAATTGTATAAGTGGATAGATTATTGGAGTTTTAAGAATAATCCCAAACTTCACACAGCGTTAGAAGAATTGTCAGTAATGATCGGCGCTCCAATTTCCATGAGAGCAACGATCAATAGTTTAATCCGCAGGCTTGTTGATGCTTTAGAGGTTAAAAAACTTCAAATATTGATCCCTGCGGATAAATTTTCAGGTACAGACCTTAGAAATCTAAACTTCATTCGAATTCCATATGGATCAGAGATTTGGACCTATTTCGAAGATCATACTGAAGTTACTATTACTTCTCACCTTGCATACGGATTAGGGATTAGAGAATCAGTATTTAAATTTTTAAACCAGATGGAAGTCCAACTAGCTTATCCTTTATTCAATTTTGAAAAAGGAAAAGAGGTGATCGCAGTATTTTTGGTCGGAGAAAAGATCACTCGTAAGAATTTTACACTAGGCGAGCTTAGATTTTTAAAAGAATGTACTAGATTAGCATCCTTACTCATTCGAAATTACTCTCTACTAGTAGATGAGGTTGAGAAGAAAAGGATTGTTAGAGACCTAAATATGGCAGCAGTCTTGGATAAAACTCTTCATTTACCTGAGTTAGAGACCATAAAATCGGTTCAATTAGGCTATTTTACTCTTCCTGCAGTAGGAATTTCAGGAGATTATCTAGATATACTCAAACTTTCTCCTAAAAGGCAGTTATTATTCTTAGGAGATGTTTCAGGACATGGACTTGGGTCAGGTTATCTTGTTTCTGCAGTAAGAGGAATTATTCGCCGTCAATTGGGCAATTCTTCTTCTCTTCCTGATATTTTTAGAGCGATTAACTTATTTTTGATCGAGAGATACAGAGGAAGCGAGTTCATGACTTCTATCGCAGGCATATATAACGCTAGTGATGGAGCATTTTCATTCGTAAATGCAGGTCATACACCGCCAATTTGTATTCGAAAAGGTGGAAGAATAGAACTTAGAAACGAAACTCAAAGAGTTTTAGGTGTTCTACCAACTGATTATAGAATCTTAACTATTCATTTAAATCCAGGTGATAAATTAGTTTTGTTTACCGACGGAGTGACTGAAACGTTCGATGATAACGAAGAAATCTTCGGAGAAGAGAATCTTTTACGAATATTATCCTTAAATCATGATAAAGATGCTCAATCACTAGCTGATCTTATCAAAAAAACGCTAGAAGAGTTTAGAAATTACAAAGAACCTAGCGATGATATCTCTTTTGTTTGTCTAGAAGTTTCCGAATAAGTATCACTTAGTGTGAAATCAACTTCTTAAAATTTTTTTCCTAAAATTAATTAAAATACTTTACAATGAAAAGTAAATTGCTTAATTATGTCACTATCCAAGAGCTTTATTGATCTTTCATATTATATGAAGAGCGATAAACTTCTAATACATGGAGGACGTCAATGGTTGCAAAAAAGAAAGCAGTCAAGAAAGCAGCTAAGAAAAAAGTAGCTAAGAAAAAAGCTGCTAAGAAGAAAGTTGCGAAAAAGAAATAACTAACTTCAACAACATCTCTTCCGTACTTGATACGGAAGAAATGAAGCTTAAACCCGCTTCTTTGAGGCGGGTTTTTTATTTTATAGCCCTTCTTTATTAGTATTTTCCGATTTTCTAACGGATTCTGTTGTAAAAATACAACACTTTAGGTGTGTTCTACTTAAAGATTTATATATTTCATCACGTCTTTCATCTCATCTCTGAAATCCGGCAGTGTATTTCCGTAATTTTTAACTAGTTTTGCCTCTCCTTCTTCTGAAATTTCGAATAATCTATACTCTTTTTCAGTTTTAGGTGAGTTCTCTAACTTAAAAAACTTAATAGCATGCTTGCTATAGCGGTTATAAGCAGTGAATTTATGATAATAGAAACCTTCTCTCTTAGCATTTACTGGATAAGGAAGGTAATATTCCGCTCCTAATACTAAAATATTCGGTGTAACCACTGCCATTCTAGTCCAAGTAGCAAGATTTAGCGGATAATTCTCTTCTAGATAAGCCTTTTTATGGTTCTTTTCCCAAACGTTTAGGATCTTTTTACGACTTTCATCCGCTTGTTTATATCTTTCTAGACCATTCAAACAGATTTCCATCAAAGAAAGAAGCTGCAATGACTCAGAATTAGATGATTGAAGTTCTTTTTGGACTAGTTTTTTAGCAGAGATGAAGTCCTGAGAGTATATATTCTCCCAAATTTTTTCTATCGCAGCCGTAGAAGTCTTATCTTGAGCATTTAAACTTATATTTAAAAAGTTAAACGCTAAAAATAAGCTTAGAAGAATTTGAAATCGCTTAGAGATAAAGGTCTTCATAACAAAAACTGTCAGATCAGATCGTAGATTGTCTCTCTGGATTATGGATCCACTTAGATTGAGTGGAATCTAATAAGGAAAAGAAGTCTTCAGCGCCTTTTTCTTCTATATAGACCCTTTCTTCCTCTGAAACAGGGATCATAGCCAGAAATTTGATCGGATTTCCTCTTTCAGACTTTAATTCAGTCAATTCAGGGAATCCTTCTTCTTTTCCTATCTCTCTGATAACAAAAGAACTAAAACTTAAGTACAAAGCTTCTGGATCTCTTCTATTCATCGCGATAGAATGTCCATGACCAAACCATTTACCAATGACCCAAGGATAACGAATGATCTCTCCAATTTGGTGCGGAACCCAACTTTCTGATCTATCTTCATCTGAAACTTTTACTGCACAGACTAATTCTATTCTTGCGTAGTTCTCATAATCTTTTCTGTACAATTCAACTGAAGGAAGATTTTGTGCGCTCATTCCTACGGTAGAATATACATAAACACCAGGCATATTCTTTGGAGCGAATCTTACGATACCTAGTTGTGGATATTTTCCACCATCTGCAGACCAATACTTATCATGTTTACCAAATACGTATTCTAGATAAGCAAGTCTTGACTCTTGTATATTCTTCCAAATCCCTTTAGTAGATCTATATTCCCAAAAACTTCTGTCTTGATTGATACGATCTGGGATCACTCCGAATTCTGTGTTACCTAATGGATACGCAGTGATTGTATCCATTTTTGCAAATTTAGAATATCCATGAAATCCTTTGATACCGGACCAAGGAGGGAGATATGCGATCAGTTCTTCTTTATAGAATAAGGAGACTCCATTTCCTTCTTCAGACCAAATGAAATGGATCTCTTTGGGATCAAACTCAGGTTGGCCTTTAGGATCAGAAACTTCTTCTTCTGTTAAGAATGGTGCAAGTCCCGATCTTAGATCTAGATCGGTTCTTGTTTTAGGTGCATCGATCCGATTGCATACCCAAACAGATTTTATCGCGAAGTCAGGGCTTTCTTCTGCTTGTAGATAAAGATAAACAGTTCTTCCGTCGTCTTCTAGATACGCGGTTAAGGATCCGTAAGGATTTGCTTCTTGGTATAAAATATTAGGTTCAGCAGTTTGATTCATTTAATAGGAATGTCCACGATCCTGGAATTAAATTCGTCCAGACGATGCTGGATCTTCTTCTCCATATCTTTTTCAAAAAGAATATCTGGAAAATAGGCGCTGGCATTTAGAAGTCCTGTTAACTCCACCTGATTCCATCTTTGGTAGGTCCTTAAACTGTCCCAAACCAGAACGGGAACACGATCCCCTTCTTTTTTACATTTAACGAAGGTATCTATCGCTTTGATAGGTGTGAGTAATTTGTTCTTCATAGAAGTTGAAATCCGCCCAAGGCCATTATCCCTGGTATCCAGAAGGATTCAAGTCGGTTCCAACATTAACGAGGCGAGAAAAACGAAGGCCGGGGCATCCTTTCGCCCGGCGCTTGGACCGTAGGTTAACGGTGAAGGAAGTTACGTAAAGGTTCTACAAATACCTTCTCTCGAGTTTTTCTTTCCTTATATTGTTCGAAAAGAATCAAGAAAAGGGCCGTTGCTAAAAACATCGTTTCCATACAAATTTCGACGGACATAAACAAGGAATCCCACCCTACTTGAGCGAGGTTTTTGGAAAAAAATTTCTGAAAAATCGAAAATTTATCCCTGGAGGCAGGGTAGAATATGTTCAGGATAACGCTTCTTTCGCGGCGTCCTTGAGTTTTTTTATCAGTCTAGATCTGAGTTTGTCCGGAATTTTAGCGGAAATCTCTAAGGTCTGAACGAATATCTCGGCGGCCAAATCCACCATTTCGCTCATCTTTACGTCGTTATCTCTGGGAATACGTACACTTTTTGTCCCGGTAGAAGAGGATTTTGCCCGTTTAACTACCTTCTTTTTAGGTGAGGGTTTCTTTTTCTTTTTTTGGACCATTGTTAATGAGTGCTTCGGGTCCGTACCTTATCTTCTCCCGATTCGTATTCTACTCGGATTTTATTCCTTTTCTAAAAAAATTCCGAGTACTCTGTAGCTATCTACGTGATCCATGGAGAGGCTTTTACTTCCAGACCTGTCAGAAACAGGTCTTTCGGTGGAGATTAAAACTTCTTCTCCCCTTTGCCATTTGCCTTCCGTTTCGGAGACATAGAAAAATTTGGAATATTTACGTAAGTCTAAACAATCTTCTACCGTTTCCCAATGCGCTGAGAGGGAAATGGCTGCCTCTGTATGTTTGGAGTCAGGCACTAAGATCTTTTCTTTTCCAAGAAAGGTCCTAACTTCTCCAGTTCGAATGTTCTCCGCAGTGATAAACAAGAATATCGTCCCCTACACAAAGATCAAATCACGGAAACGGTTCTCGCATTTTCTTTTCAGATACCCCGTGCATCCGGGTTAGACAGCCTCAAGTATTAGACTGAAATTTTGGCTGTCTTGTTTTCGAATCGATTTCAGATCCGAAGCCGCTTTCGCTTTCCGAGAAAAAATCTGACGGAAAGGAATCAGAGCGTACTTCAAGTTCGGAAATTTTTTTCCAAAAACAAAGCAAAAGTATTTCTTCTTAAAACAATTCTAATCAATTTTTTTTCTAATTTCTGCGGAGAATATTAGAAAAAATCTATTTAGTTTTGCAAGACGAACGATCGGTTTATAAAAGTAAAGCCTTCCATCTTCTGCCTTCTTTTTCGATCTTCACCCGAGTTCTGTCGTATTGCAGTTCGTCCCCGGACTTGCGCATCGTCCCATCCTTCTCGTGGATGTTTGCAAGAACGAAACGATTTTCTGCCAACTTGATCAGAGCTAAAGAATAAGGAGGCTTCCAAGAGAATCCTGGATTCATGTTAACGGTTGTAGAAGACCAGATGACACCTTCTTCACCAATATCTGCACCTGGTGTGTTTAACGTAAGAGGAGAAAGTTCAGGAGATCTAGATTTTCTATCGCTTGAAGGACGTTCCGATGAGAATAAAGCAATAGAATTGATACTGTCTATTCCACCATTCCCTCCCAAGAGTGATACCTTCGGAGAATGTGCCGGAACTTTTCCAATAGCCGAAGACTGTGCATATAATCCGTATTGTACAGCGATATCTACAAGCCCTGTAGCGGCAGAGATGGACATTGCAGCTTGGTAATTCAAGATCCCACCCATCTGATTGATAGGGATCTGCTTTCCATTAGAAAGTTTTAATGAAGAAGTTTTGAGTGCATTAACAACGTCTTTTTTGCTCAATTTAAAATATTGAGCTGATTGTTGGATTACCTGACCTGGAAAACAATCATAGATCCAAGCATAGTCTACTTCTTCTCTTTGGTAACCTGATTGAGCAAAAAGTCTTTCCGCAGAATTTCTAGACGGAGAATCAAACCCACCTTTCAAAATGAAATATTCACTGTGAGCTGCATGAGAAGCTCCCACAAGATGTAGAGGTTGAAGATCCTTACGGATCAGGCCTTTAGTTTTCCATTCTTCTGCTTTTTTTTCAGAAACTAAGATAGTAGCAAATCCATGATCTGTTACGATAGCGATCATTGGAGTAGGATAAGGATCAGAGATAGGACGAGACATTTGTTTTTCTGTAATCTCTTGTCCATAATAGAATGCTCTTGGATTTCCGATTGCATTGGATCTGAATTTTTGAGTGATCTCTTTCAGATCATCTAGGCTGATCCCATCTTCGAACATCATTCTTTTCATCATGAGTCCGTACATTGCGATGAGGGTTGCACCGTTATCTAATTCGAATTCAGGATGACATACTGTTTCGTTTACCATCTTTAGATCTGAAACTTGACGGAATGCTGATTTAGGAATATCCGCTGCAGCAACTAACACAACTGCGTCTGGATTATCTGCTAAGATGGTCCTTGCTTGTCCAATTGCTCCAGTAACACTGGCACCTCCCAGGTCTATCACATGGGCTTTCATTCCAGTATATCCTAGTTCATTAGCAATACGTACTGTATGTCCGTAACCACCTTTTCCTAAGGAGGCCGCTTCTATACTTACGAAGTCAGTGATCTCAGAAGATAATGTTTCATTCTTCATTCCAAGAAAATCCAAAAGAGTGCTTATGGATTTTTTATAATGTTGAAAAACTTTTTGAGACCCGCTCCACGATTTGTATTCTTCTTCCGAAAAATCTTTGGTCGTACTGTCAGCGACTCCTAATAGAACGGGAAAACTCATGTATAACTCCTGAAAATTCTAAGCTTGGGCAGAAGGAGGTAGAACTTTACATTCTCCCTTGCCAATGATCTCTTTTTTTTGATTGGTCCACTCTATGTTCATGGAGACAGCTTTCAGTCTTGGGATTTTTTCTTTCACCGTGACTGTACAAGTAATCGTATCTCCAGGATACACAGGTTTGCGGAACTTTGTTAATGTTTCTAAAGCGACTGTACCTAACCCAGGAAGTTTCATCCCGAGTACAGGAGCTAATAGAGATGCTGCAAGTCCACCGTGAGCGATCCTTGTTCCGAACGCAGTGGTCTTTGCATATTCTTCGTCCACATGCAAAGGATTAAAATCCCCGCTGATCCCTGCGAACAGATAGATATCTGTTTCAGTAATCGTTTTTGTGAAACTCCCCTTATCTCCTATTTGTATTTCGTCGTAAGTCTTTCCTCTTTCGTACATTCCGATTTCCTTATTTATTTTGTGGATTAAGCGAACTCTAACTGTGCGCCTAAGACCCCGTTTTTCAGGAACTCTACACAATCAGCCACTTCTTTTTCCACAGAAGGAAGTTCGGAGAAAAGTCTCATCAGGTTTTTAGTTTTTTCTGCATCCAATTCTTTTAAGAAATGTACACTTTTGAAAAATCTACAACCAGCGTAGAAGGTAAGTATTTTTAGATCCCTTTGTCTATCTTCCGATTTGTATTCAGAAGTAGAATTTGCAGTATCCCAGAATCCTAACTGAACTGTGGTAACGAATACTGCAAGATCAGCAAATCCGAATTCTAAAGCTTGTTTTTTCTTTCTGTCAGAATGTTCTCCTGCTGCTTTAAGTAATTCTTTTGCCGCAGTAAGGACTTTTTCTTCCGGAGAACCTGCTAGGATTTTTTCTGCCTTAGCTCTGATCTCTTCCGGTTGAGATTGTTCTAAAACTCCCATCAACTTTTCGAAACCTTTGTAGGTAGAGGATATAATGCTTTTTTGAACTTCAGTAGTTCCTCCACCGATTGTACCAAGTCTTACGTCTCTGTATTGGCGGCTTACATGGCATTCTCTCATGTAACCCATTCCACCGTGGATCTGAACTGCGTCGCTTGCCACCTCTTCAGCGGTTTCTGTAACAAAAACTTTTAATGCAGAACTTTCAAATGGAAGGCTTGCTGTTGGATCCTGGTCTTTCTTATTTGCTACGAAATAGATCAATCTTCTGGAAGCACATAGATATGCCCAGTTACGTGCGATCTTCTCTTGTACTCCGAAGAAGGATAAGATCGGTTTTCCGAATTGGTGACGCTTCCATGCATAATCCAAAGAAAGTTCTAATCCAAATTCCATTCCGCCTGGAACAGCAGCGACTAGAACTGTTCTTTCCCATTCTAAAGTTCCTTTTCCGATACGAACGAATCCTGAGTTTAGTGGGCCTAAAAGATTTTCATCAGGCACGAACATATCTTGGAAAGAAAGTTCTGCAGTCATGGAAGTATTATGCCCTAACTTCTTAAGAACTTTACTTATATGAAATCCTTTCATATGAGATTCTACTATGAATGCAGAAACTCCCATTGGTCCTCTGGACTTAGTTGTTCTCGCCATTACGATGAACACTTGTCCGTTCGGTCCATTGGTGATAAACAGTTTGCTTCCGTTTAGAATGAAACCTCCATCTACCTTAGTAGCGAATGTATTCATTGCAGCTGCATCCGAACCAGAATCAGGCTCAGTTAATGCAAGACCCGCGATCCATTCTCCTGATGCAAGTTTAGGAAGGTATTTTTTCTTTTGGGCTTCCGTTCCTTGGAAAAGAATTGGAAGAGTCCCAATGATCATATGGGCTCCCCAAGAAAGTCCAAATCCTCCGTCCAGAGAACCTGCGTTAAACGCTTCTTGAGCAATACAACATTGAAGACAAGTTCCACCCTGGCCTCCAAATTCTTCAGGAGTAGGAATGCCGAGTAGGCCCATACTTCCCATTTCCTTCCAGATATCGTCTCCCCATACGCCGTGTTCGTCTCGATCTTCGACCGAAGGTAATACTCTTTCTTTAGCAAAGTCCTTTACGGTTTCGTAAAATTCCAGATCAGAGGACGTTAAATACGGATTTAAAAACATGTTCTTTCTCCCAATCCGATCCTAATTTTTAGTTAGATCGGAAACTTCTTTTTTAAAACTTTCTAATATTTCGTTTCTTTTTATCTTTAAGGTTCTGGTCATTTCCTTGTCCGGATCAAACGGTCTTGGAATAACATAGAATGCATTTTGAGGAACTAACTCGAAAGATTTGAATCCTGTTTTACGAGATATTCTATCCGAAACTTCCTTCTTAAAGATCTCTCTAATTTTGGGATGGGAATTCCAAACATTCGCATCCTCTGGCAGTTCAGGAAACTCTGCCTTCAATCTTTCGAAATCCGGAACGATCAGAACTACCAAATGTTTTGCCTCATGACCAGTTACCATTACTTGGTTCACATAAGGAGAATTTAAAAGCTGATCCTCTATAGGAACTGGCTCCACATTTTCTCCTCCGGCAAGCACTATAGTATCCTTTGCTCTTCCTGCAAATACCAATTCGCCTCTATAATTGAAACGCATGATATCTCCGGTATCAAAGAATCCATTTTTATCAAAAACAACATCGTTCAACTCAGGGCGTTTGTAATAACCCATAAGGACCTGTTTGGATTTTACCCAAAGGCTTCCTTTTCCACCTTGAGGAACCAACTTACCATGTTCGTCCTTGAGAATACATTCATATCCTTGTATTGGAGTTCCTACAGTTCCAGGAGAAGGTTGTTTAGGCTTACGAATGGAAAGTACTGCAGAAGTCTCAGTCATTCCATATCCTTCTAAAACGATTAACCCGATAGAAGATAAAAATTTATCCACTACAGAAGGAAGTGCACTTCCTGCAGAAACAGAAACTCTTAACTTTCCTCCAAGGGCACTGTGAATCGGTTTAAACACCAAAAGTGCGAGTAACTTGAGAGGAGATAATAAAATAAGAAAGACCAAAGAGGATAATTTTGAGAAGGTCCAGACGATAAAATTCGGTTTTTCTATCCTGAAATCATAACCGAATAGAACTCCTTTTTGGACTGCCCAAAGGTTTCCGATCTTCAAACAGAAATTAAATACTCCTCTTTTTAAACCGGATTCCTTTGAAACCTTATTCATAATTCCATTATATAAAGATTCCCAGATCCTTGGAACAGAAGGGAATAATGTAGGTTGGAATTCCTTCAGATCTTCTTTCAAATTGCTGATATTAGAAACTAGGAACCCAGCGCCTAATTCTAAGATACAATATTCAATTGCTCTTTCAAAAGCATGCCAAGGAGGAAGAAGACTTACGCCTGAATCAGCAGAAGTCAATTGAACAAATCCAATTACTTTTTCTACAGCAGAGATCCAACCAGTTTGAGTGAGCATTACTCCTTTAGGAGCGCCTGTTGTTCCGGATGTATAGATCAGAGTCGCAAGTTCGTTTGGAGATTTTTCCTGGAGTCTTTTACGAACAATTCCAGGATCTTTGGAAAGATTTGATTTTCCTTTTTCGATCAAACCTTGGATCGTATCGGCTCCTGATTTAAGATCGCCTATATCATCTTCGATCACAAAAACTTTTTTCAAACTTGGAAGTTTAGAACCAAGGTTGATCAATCTTTGTTTATCTTTTTCTTTTTGGACGATCGCGTATTTACTTTCAGAATGATTAACAATATATAATATATCTTCGTCCACTACGTCTGTTCCTCTCGGAACGGAAACGGCACCTGCAGAGATTATCGCGATATCACCTATAATCCAATTCTGACTAGAGTCACAAAGATATAAGATCTTATCATCTTTCTGAACTCCTTCTTCGATCAAACCTGCGATTAAAGAATCAGTTAAGGACTTCATTTCTGAAAATGTCCTTCCTTTAATTCCGTCTTTGGTTCTCCGGGAAAAACTTTCCTTATTCGGAAATTTAGATGCCGTCTTTTCCAGCATATCGTAAAAATATTTTTGATCAGTTTCCAAGAACTCCCCCTGAGAACACTATAAACTAGGATTTTTTCCCTACGGCGGAAACACTAAGTTGAAGGACCTATGCTTCAATCGATTTTTATTTAGATTAAAAAAACTGAAATGTGTTGAACAATCGTTCACATATTATACGGCTGTTATTCAAATTTTTTGATTAACTACGTTCGTTTCAAAACGAGTTAAACAATCTTTGCATAAGCAGTCTTCATACATTTCTCTTATATTCTTCAAAGCTTCCCCATCTAAACGAATATCAAAACACCAACAAGTTCCTTGGTCCACTCCACATTCTAAAATGCTGGAACATTGAGGGCATTTCTTTTGCGTCATAGTTCTATAGTAATGAAAGCGAGGAATTTTCAATCCTTTAGCGATAGGAATATAAAAAGAGAGAAGATAATAAAACTATACGCGACGTATAATTTTAGAAGATAGCTTTAGATCTTGATCCCGTTTTGTTTTAGAAGTTTTAAAAACTCATCCTCAGATATAACCTGCACTCCTAATTCTTGTGCCTTGTCCAATTTAGAACCGGCACCCGGTCCTGCCAAAAGGTGAGTTGTTTTAGAAGAGATAGATCCTACTTTTTTGCCGCCATAATAAACGACCAGATCCATTGCCTTATCTCTAGGTTGGAAATTTTCAAAAGAACCGGATACACACCAGCTCTGTCCTGCAAAAGGTTGTTTGTCCGATTTTTCGATCGGATCCGCCTTCATTTTAAGTCCTGCTTTTTTCAAACGATCAATAAGAGAAAGAATTCTTTTATCAGTAAAATTTTCCTGGATAGCTTCTATTGTAGAAGGTCCTATACCTGGAATTTCCAAAACGTTTTCCAGCTTCTTGGGATTTTTAGCAGCGGAGATGATAGAATCGATCGTATCATACCCATTCTCTGTCAGAAGTTCCGCAACCTTAGGACCAATTTCCCTCAAGCCTAATGAAGAAAGTACAAATCTAAAATCCTTTTTCTTGGATTCTTCGATTCCTTTTAAAATGATAGATACGCTCTTTTCTCCGTATCCTTCTTCTTCCATTAACTTTTCTTTATGTGCATTCAGAGAATAAAGGTCAGCGATATCTTTGATATACTTTTGGTCGTATAAAAATTCTACCTGCTTCTCCCCTAAACCTTCTATATCCATTTGTTTGCGAGAACAATAGAATATGATCCCATTCTTCACTCGATCAGGACATTCTGGATTTGGGCAGAAATAATCTACGGAGTCTTGTTTCTTTTCAGTCTTAGTGCCGCAGCAAGGACAACGAAGTGGAATTTTGAAAACTTCTTTTCCTGGAGTAACTACTTCCTCAACAGCAGGAATGATTTCCCCTCTTTTGGAAATTCTTACGATTGCTCCGATCCCAACTCCCAACTCATCAATATAATCTTGGTTATGTAATGTAGCGAATGTTACCGTAGTTCCCGCTAAGCTAATTGGTTCGACTTCAGCTCTTGGAGTGATCTTTCCAGTTCTTCCTACAGCGTAATCGATACCTACGATCTTACTTTCTTTCATCAAAGCATCGAATTTGTAGGCACGAGCCCAACGAGGAGAATGGGAAGTATAACCTAAGGCCTCTCTTTTAGAAAGATCGTTTAGTTTGATCACGAGTCCGTCTGTAGGAAATCCAATATTCTCTTTTTTCTTCTTAAAGTCTTTGATAGCAGCTGGGATCTCAGAACCTTTCAGTAATTTAGTATCAGGTGGCAGAGGGAATTTTAGATCTTCTGCCTTTTTCATTACTTCTTGGTGAGTTTTGAATTTTGCTTTGGAACCTGGAAAAAATGCGTCGTAAGTAAATATTCTAAGAGGCCGTTTTGCAACATCCGAAGAATTTTTCTGCTTCAAAGAACCTGAAGATAAGTTTCGAGGATTTGCATATCTCCCTTCAGAAGCCTCGTTAAATTCTTCAAAGTCGGAGAAAGTCATATACACTTCTCCTCTTAGATAAATAGAAACTTTTTCGGCTAATCTGAGTGGAATAGAACGAATGGTTCTAATGTTTTCAGTAACATCATCTCCTATTCCTCCTGTGCCCCTGGTCACCCCGTTAGCAAGAATTCCATTTTCATAATATAGCATTAGAGAAGCGCCATCGATTTTCCATTCGACGGAATACAGCTCATCCTGCCCTGTTTTTTGGATCCATTCCATTAGCTCTTCTTCGTTGTACGTATTTTCCAAAGAAAGAACAGGAAGTTTATGAGTGAACTTCTCAAAGTTTTTGTCCAAATCGGAACCTACACTTAAAGTAGGACTAGCAGGATCTGCTAATTTTGGGAATGCTTCTTCAAAAGCTTGGAGCCTTTTGAATATCTGATCAAAATCATAATCAGAAATCTTAGGAGTGTTTTTAACGTAGTATAAATATTGATGATGACGGATCTGCTCTTCTAACGAGCGCATTTCTTTTGCGGCCTGCTTGGAATCCTTTGGCAGATCTACAGAAACTTTTTTAGATACTTCGGTTGGCTCCGCTTTTTTAGAGGAGGTCTTTTTAGCCGGGGCTTTTTTAGGCATAGTCGATTATATAAAATTAATATTGGCCGAAACCTACTTTCATATAATCCATAGGATCGGTGCGGTTTGATTCTCCGATCCATACTTCATAATGAAGGTGAGGACCTGTTACGTTTCCTGTGGCTCCCACAGTAGCAATCCTCTGTCCTTTATGGACATATTCACCTTCTCTCACTTTTAAGGAAGTGCAGTGACCATACAAACTATAGTATCCGTTTGCATGAGCGATCACTATATGATTTCCGTATCCTCTATTCGAGTAAATTGCTCTATAAACTCTTCCGTCTCCAGTTGCAGCAATATCGGTGCCTGGAACGTTTGCTAAGTCTACTCCGTCATGGAATTCCATGTATCCAAAAGTAGGAGATCTTCTCATTCCATAATAAGAAGTTAAATTATAAGATAATAATGGTTCTCCGAATGGGAGAGAGTTCATGATACCATATCTGGAATCTAAAAAGTTGAATACTGAATCCACAAGAGCCTTGTTCTTCTCCATGGAAACTCTTACAGAACGATATCCATAAATTTCAGAAAGATAAGATCTTCCGAGCATAAGATCCTTATCTACTGCTTCTTCTACCTTTAGTTCAGTTGCAGCCAAGTCCTCTGAGTCTGACTCATCTGGAAGTTTAAGTAACTCATCCGACTCACCATCGATCAAAGAATGGACTTCTTGTAAATTTTCGTTCAGACTTGCGAAATCATCTCGGATATCTCCTAACTTTTCGCTGTATTCGATATACTCATCGAAGTACTTTCCATAAACGGAAGCGAGTGCGTTGATCTGAATCCTGGTATTATTATAACGAACAATTCCTAAAACTGCGATACCAACGATCGCAAACAATAATCCTACTAAGAAGAAGATAGTGAAGATAGAAATTTGGAAATGGAAGGACTTATCGAACCCATGGGGGATCAAAAGAACTGTCAGCCTTTGGTGACCTTTTTCTTTTACCTGGTCGATGCGTTTTTTTATCATCTTTTCCATGGTCGAAATCCCTCTGATAGAAGGATTCCGGCCAGGAAAGACCTAAGTCAAGTTGAAACTATGTTTAATAGAATTCCGTACTTAGGTCTTAATGTGACTAAAGGTTCCATAACGACAGGATGGCTTGAATCTGTTTGGAATTTGTAGTCTTTGACGAGCATCGCAAGTATCAATGTAGCTTCTGTTAATGCAAAAATATTACCGATACAGATCCTTGGTCCTCCTCCAAAAGGAAGATATGCATACTTAGGTCTATCTGCAGATCTTTCTTCATCAAAACGATCCGGATCAAACTTGTCAGGATTTTCCCAAAAATCTGGGTTTCGGTGAATATTAAAAATGCAGATGGAGATATTTGTTCCAGTCTCCACATCATAACCGCCAATTTGGTCAGGACCCATTGCAGTTCTTTCGATCACCCAAGCAGGAGGATATAATCTCAAAACTTCATCCAACACTTTGCGAGTGTATGTCAATTTTTGAACATCTTCTAAGCTAGGAGTTTTATTACCTAAAACTCTATTTGCTTCTTCTCTAACTTTTTCGCAAATCTCAGGATGTTTAGATAGAAGATAAAATCCCCAAGACAATGCATTTGCAGTTGTCTCATGTCCAGCAAGAAGAAGTGTGATTGCCTCGTCTCTAACTTGACTTTCACTCATAGTCTCGCCGGTTTCTTCGTCTCTGACTTCCAAAAGCATAGAGATCAAATCGTTAGAAGGATTTTTTTTACGTTCAGCAATTAACTCATCAACTACTGAATGCATATCTTTCAATGCACGTTTGAGTTTCAGATTTTCAGGTGTAGGCCAACTAAATGGAAAAGGAAAAATACGAGTGATCCTTTTAGTAACCAGCTCTAACGCGATCTTTAAAGAATGTTCTATTCTTGCCGCGTAACTTTCTACCTCTGTTCTGAATAAAGTTCTGCCCACGATCGCAAACGTTAGTCGCATCATTTCTTTAGAAATGTCTAAGCTGGAAATCTTCTTCCAGCTTTCGGAAGTTTTTTCAGTTTCCTGGGCCATAATCTCTACGAATTCAGAGATCCTTTGTTTATGGAAAGAAGGTTGGATCAGCTTTCTTTGCTTCTTCCAAAATTCTCCTTCGCTGTTCAATAAACCTTTGCCTAAAATTCTTCCGAGTTCTTTGTAAAAAACTCCCTTATGATAGTTCTGGTTATTTTCTTGAAGGACTCTTTTGATATCTTCTGGCTGAGTAATTAAATGAAATACAACCTGCCTCAATCCAAATCGTGCTGAATTTCCGAATTTGGACTGCATCAATTGGAAAAATCCGATCGGATCTTTTGCCAATTTAGAAACGTAAGGTAGTGCCCGGATCCCGAAAACTCCAGGAGGAAGATTCGGTTTATTTTTTTTGGTGCGACCTGAAGTCGGTTCATGCAAGGAAAACAAAAGTGTACTCCTAGTCCAAGAAGGACATTTGGATTAGTTTCACCCAACCAATCCTTGCCGCAATTCTATGTAACAACCGCTATATTAGCAAGCTGAGTTTGTATTTATTTTTAAAAACCTATCTGCGTTCGAAAGAAGTTTCGATCAACGCATCCATATCCATTAAAGAAGAAGAAGGTGCGGTAGAAGACGAACTAGTATCTTCCTGATTCAAATCAGGAGTTTGCATACTAGTTTCTGCTTCCTCGAAAGTTCCTTCGATCTGCTCTTCTATCAAAACCTGCCAGTCTCCGGATTCGGATTCTCCCTCAGGCTGAAAATAAAAAGAAGATATGCCAAGGCCCACAATAATAAGTCCGCTAAATGAGAAGATGAAAAATCGCTTAAAGCTAGCGATCTTACGCCTTCTTATTATCTTTGCAGAGATATTATCACTCCATTCGTAACTTTCTAAACGACGGAAAATCTCTTGGTCTAACTTTTCTTTGTTTCTATCTTCCATTTCCGATTATCTCTAGGTCTCTTGAAAAAAAAGTTTCTTCAGCATTTGTTTGCCTCGGAAAGATCGGGACTTAACTGTTCCTTCTGGAATCCCCAACTTCTCCGCAATCTGTTGCTCTTTGTATCCTTCAGATACTAATGCAAGCACAGATTTATACTTCCAAGGAAGATTGGAGATCAAATCTTGCAGTTCAATGTCCATTCCAGAGTCGTTATATTCTTCTCTTGGGTTTAGGATAGAATCTTGAGTAGCTTTTTCCTTTAGCTTCATTGCAAGGTTTGCCTGGCGCATACGCTTCTGGTTCATTCTCAAGGATTCATTTCTTGCGATTGTATACAACCAAGTACTATGGGAAGAATCCCCTCTGAACTTATTGGCTGCTAAACTTTTATAAGCACGGATATAAGTTTCTTGGACAACATCATCGATGGTATCGTAAAACTCTTCGTATAAATTCTTTTTAATCGCGGAGAGCACGATGTGTTTCGTACTGTCTATCAATCCGGCAAATTCTCTTTGGTCCATTTTAGTTTCCTTATCTCAGGATGCCTGGCACAGGCAAAATTATTCTCTCGGGAACAAACAGATTCAAGGGGAACCCTGGAGCTTCCCTATGCTCCTCGGGTAGGGTAACTAATTCCCTTTCCTTTCCCCTCTTTTTTTGCTCTGAGGATAAAACCCTTTCGATCGCGAGCCGATGCGCGATTTGATTCATCCGAATTTCGGATGTATATCTTGCAATCGCGTTAACAAGAAGACGAACTTTGATTAGGTCTGGATTTTCATCCATTAAGACCAGTTCGAGTTCAACTTGTTTCGGAGATAATCTACGAAGCCATCTTTCATGCTCGTTCTTATATCTCCGGTTCAGCTCAGCGATACGTTCGAGTTGTGTGTCTGTAAGAATATAGCGGTTTTTAAATGAATCTAGGTCACCGAAAACTACTCCGGCTGCTCTTTCATTACGGTAGAAGGAGACTGTGCGAATAGGTCGGGCAGTATGAAAACTAGTTTTGGTATCTTCTGAGAAAAGATACGCCGGCGTGAGGAACACACCGGCCAGAGCAACTCTGACGAATGAATTCAGGAGATTCATGAGTCTTACTCGGTTCATAACCTAGTGTATCCTAAGACCCCAAAGTAGCCGTCACGTTTCCAAATATCGATCGAAATTTTTGGTCCGAGAAAAAAAGAAATCCGGTCTTCTTTAAAGAGAACATAATTTGGAACAAAACAAGGATTTTAGGGAAAATTCCTTTTCCAGAACCGCTTCTTTAGCGTATTCTCCCTTAAAGTACTATGGACTTTGGACTAAAAAACCAGGAAATCAAAAAGATGCCCGGAGTCTATCTCAGGGGGAGGATGAGACTTGCACTCTTACTCGCCGCTGCAATCTGCATCGGGATCCCAGCTTCCATAGATCTTTCCATCGAATGGGATTACGAAAACAGAAGTCCCCATGCAGGAAATTATCGTTCTCTAAAACCCGCAACTGTTGCAATCGTCCCAGGTGCTTCCGTTTATAAAGGCATTCCTTCTCCTGTTTTACAAGACCGCCTAGATTGTGCGATAGAACTTTATAAACAAGGGAAGGTGCGTAAAATTCTACTCTCTGGTGATAATGGAACTAGCTATTACAACGAAGTGAAACCTATGCTTCTTTATGTTTTAGAAAGAGGAATAGATGAAGAGGATGTGTTCGTAGATCACGCAGGCTTTAGAACATTAGATACTTTAGTAAGAGCAAAAGAAATTTTTCAAGTTAAGGATGCAATCTTTGTAAGCCAAAGATTTCACCAACCTAGAGCAGCATTCATTTCTAAAAAGATAGGATTAGATCTACAATCTTATGAATCGGATAGAAGGATCTATATCAGCGGACCAACAAGCAGGTTCAGAGAATTTTTTGCAAGAACCTTGGCCTGGATCGATATGAACCTTACAAACACTGCGCCTAAATATTTAGGTAAACCGTTTCCTATAGAAGGAAGTGGAGTCAAAACCTGGAAGGGTTCCGTAATCTAAGAAGAATATTCTGTTTTTCGAATATGTTCGAAAATTTCTCGAACTGCTTCTTTGACGGAGGTGGCAGGAGACCAGCCCAAAGATTTTAATTTAGAATTATCTCCCAAAGATCTTTTCATTTCTGCAGGTCTTAATCTTGCAGGATCTTGTTTAGAAACTAATTTAGAATCCGCAAATTCCAGGATCCATTGCAAAACTTGAGAGATTGAAGTCTCAGCTCCAGAACATATATTATAAACTTCTCCACTCAAACCCTTGGTCGCTAAAAGAACATAAGCTTTTACTACATCAGTTACATGTAAAAAGTCTCTCGTAGGAGTTAAATCTCCCACTAAAATTTCAGAAGAAACGTTTTTGGAAATATTCTCCAATACCTGTTTACAGAAATTTGGAACCACGAAGTTCGGATTCTGCCCTTTGCCTATATGATTAAAAGGCCTTGCGATCACAGTTTCTATATTTTGATATGAACGAGAATATTGAAGACAATAAGTTTCTGCAGCAAGCTTAGAAGAAGCATACGGATTCACAGGGCTTGGTAGAAGGTTTTCCGAAACTGGAAGTTGTTCTTCTTTTATATTTCCATATACTTCAGAAGAAGATACATATACTAGTTTTACTTTTTTACCGGAACGTTTAAAACATTCTAAAATATTCAATGTGCCAGCTACATTGATAAGTAATGTTTCTTCTGGATTTTCAATAGATCTTGGAACGAATGTTTGTCCTGCTAAATGGAATAATACATCGGGTGAATAAGACTCAAATACTTGTTGGAGTGATTGGATATCTCGGATATCACAGATCTTATAGGGAAATGGAAAGTTCGTATTTTTGGGATTCATTCCCAGGCCCAGAAGTTCAGACCCGGATTCTTGTGTAAGTTCTGGGACCAGATAAGATCCTACAAAACCTTCCGCTCCTGTGACCAAGTATTTCATGTTTCTTATAAGAGCCTTTCAGGCTCTTGAAGCCCGAAATTAATTGCTTGTCGATAGCCGAAGTTTTAAGACGGACTATAACAAATCGAAGTAAAAATACGATTGTTTTGTCGAATAAGAAAAAAACAATCGAATAAAAGTCCGGGCTCCCATGGAAGAAAGATCTTCAGATATAATAGAAATCAAGGACAGCTCGGTGAATGTCCGCGAGCTCATGGAAGAAATAGAATCCAGGCTTGCCAGAAGACCAGTTTCCAAGGAAGAATTGGAACGTCTTTCTCGTTGGAAATTTTCTCCTCAATCCCCTGAAGGATACAGAGAATTCGACGCTGCAGAAACAGCTCATTTATTTGAAAAAGGGATCTCCCCTCCTAAGTTTACAAATCCAAAATTCAAATATATTCGCGGCCCAATTCGTTGGTTGTTTATCAAACTGATTGAGCTATATGCTTTTCTTGATAAAAAACTTTCTGAAAATAGAACTCGCGCATTCTACAGCGTTTTGAATGAATTGATCCTCTTAAGAGGAGATCATGAAAAGTTAAAACGTAAATTCGAGAAGTTCTATAATGAGTTTGTAGAATTAAATTATACTCTTAAAAAAGAGATCAGCCCTGAATTCGTTTGGTCCAATGAGTTTCTTTATGAAGAAGAAACTCTAGAAGAAAGTGAAACTCTTATTCTTTCTAGATTGAATCCTGGAGATTCAGTTCTTGCGATCAATCCTGAATGGGGAAAATTCCTAAAACAACTCTTAAAGGCTCAGATAGAATTCAAAGCTGTCACTTGGAATAAATCTCAATATTCTTATATCAAAGAAAATATTACTAATTCAGTATCCCTTCTATCCTTTGAAGAAGTTTTACCTGAGTCTCCCCTTCCTTCTAAAATTGTTTCTAATACAAATCTGTGTCTTTTGCCAAATTGGGTTTTAGAAAAACTTTTCAAATCCTTGGCTTCTAAAACTTCCAGTGGGACAGAGTTCATCTTTAGATATTCAAATTATTCAAATCGAATGGTCTCTCCATTTCAACCAATCCTTTTGACTCAGATCAGCGAGTCAGCATTCAGAGAATTCTTACAAAAATTAGGTTTTAAGAATATAGTGGATACCAAGGCCGGAGACGGTTTCTCAGTGTTTAGTTTCAGAAAATGAATGCCTATCTCCATATTTCAGAATTTAGGGATAAGGACGGGATCGGAAACGATATCAAGGGCTTAAGAGAAGTCCTAAATTCTTCCGGTATCAATACAGAGATCGTTTGCCAAAATGATCTGAGCGATGGCTCCATCAAAATTATACAAACAGAAGAACTTCGCAACGAAAGAAATATTTCTTCAAATTCAATGCATATTTTGGAATACGGAGGATCTGGCTATCCTATAGATTCTTTTCTTTCTTTTCCCGGCAGAAAATTTGTCCGTTATCAGAACATAACTCCTCCTAAGTTTTTTAAACCTTTCGTTTCTCAAGACATATTTAGAAGTTTCGAGTTAGATTATAAAAAATCCATATTAGAATTACATAAACTGAAAAGATCCACGGAACGTTTTCTTCCCAGTTCCAGATACAGCGCTTCCAATTTAGAAGATCTAAACATAGTAAATTCCAGCGTTCTACCGATTGTCAGAAAGTACGGATGGAAGGGAGAAAAACGAAATCGTAAAAATGGTTACACTCTCGGCTATGTAGGACGTTTGGTCCCAAGCAAAAAGATAGAAGATATATTATTCCTTTCTTATTTTCTGAAAAGAATAGAACCTAAATATAGGATCTTACTCATCGGAAATGTTCCAAGTATTTTCGAAGATTATTTTACCAATTTAAAGCAAATGGCAAGAGAGCTCGGGATTGGTGGAAACGTTCAATTTAGAATGGGGGTCCAAGATTCCGAGCTGCCCAGATTTTGGGAAGAAATGGACGCTTATATCAGCATGAGTGAACACGAAGGTTTCGGAATTCCACTTGTGGAGGCTTTGAGTTACGACATTCCAGTTTTTGCATATGCTTGCACTGCTGTTCCAGAAACATTAAAGGATGCAGGATATCTTTTCCGAAAAAAAGATCTAAGTAGTTTAGAAAAACTAGCTGAGTGGATCCACTTTATATTAGAATCCCAATCTTCCGTTCGTCCTGTAGATGGTCCTCATGCTTCTTCCAAAAGAAGAGAAGTTTGTATGGATTATGATTCCATGCCTTACGGAAGAGTTTTAAAACAGATATTTACATTTAAAGAAGCGGCGACCTCATGATCTTCAGAAGAAGAGGAGTTCATCAATTCGCAGCCGGTTTTAATTTGGGAGATGCTATTTCGAATGAAATGAATTCCTTAAAATCTGTTTTCAAAAAGATAGGATATTCTTCCGAAATTTATGCGGAGAATACAGGTCCTGGAACGGATGCTTTCGTAAAAAAGCACAAGGCATATTCTTCCAATAGCAAAGATATATTAGTATATCATCATTCTATCCATTCAGACGTTCTGGAAACTTTGGTAAAAACAAAGAATTCTAAAATTCTAATATACCACAACGTAACGCCAGGTCATTTTTTCGAAAAATACGATCTAAAACTTACGTACCTTCTACGCAAAGGAAGAGAAGAATTAGAGTCATTAAGAAACAAATTCGATAAAGTATTTGCAGTTTCTGAATACAATAAATCGGAACTTGTAGATCTTGGTTTCGAAAATGTAGATGTCCTTCCTATTACTTATCAACTTCCGCAAGGGAAACAAACTCTTAAGGAAAATTTTTCCAAGAATAGACCTAATATCCCCCGCTTTTTATTTGTAGGAAGAATTGCCCCGAACAAAAAACAAGACGATCTGATCCGATTTGCATTTCATTATCTAAAAGCTTACGGGTCTGAATTTCAACTTTTTATGGTAGGATTCAGTTCCAAAGAATTGTATTTATACAGAGAAGAATTGGAACGTATGCTCGATTTTTATAAATTGAGAAAGAATGTGATCATCACAGATTTTTTATCCGACGAAGAGTTAAAGTCCATGTATTTAAACTGCGATCTTTTCTTATCAATGAGCGAGCATGAAGGATTTTGTGTTCCGTTATTAGAAGCGATGGTGCATAATATTCCGATCCTTGCTTTCGATGGTGGCGCAGTAGGAGAAACTCTTTCAGGTGCTGGGATCTTATTCAAAGAAAAGAGAATGGATATGATCGTGGAGCTTGCCCACAAAATGGTAACTGATCGAAGCTGGAAAGACTTAATCCTTGAAACCCAACAAAGACGATTATCTTCCTTTTCTCAGATCAACGCAGAAACAGTATTGAGGCCAGTCCTTGCTAGACTCTCGTAGAAGATTAGCCGTAGTTACTCCTATTTTTTCGGATCATATCTCAGGTGGTTCCGAAAAGCTAATCTATCAATATACTCTAATATTATCCAAGTTCTATGAGGTGACAGTTCTTGCGAGTCGCTCCTTAGATTATATCACTTGGAAAAACCAAGTCCCGATAAAAGATTTAGAGCCTGTACTTCTTGGAAAAGATTTAGAGAAGAAGGTCAGTAGAGAATGGATCGAACCTGAAGCTGGAAATCGAATTAGAGTTTTAAGATTCTCAGTAGATAAAGAAAGAAATATATCTAAGTTTAATAGATTTTCAGATAAACTGTTTAGGAATTCTGAATCAGGAAAAAACACCGGCTCCCAAGAAGAAAAAGAAAGGATCTGGGTAGACATGCAAGGTCCGTATTGCCCTGATCTGATTCAATACATTGAAACAAACGAAAGAGATTATGATGTATTCGTTTTTGTTTCTTATCTATATTATCCGATGGTTTACGGGCTGCCTTTGGTTGCTAAGAAATCTGTTGTAATTCCTACATTGCATGACGAACCTCCCGCAAAATTATCCGTATATTCCAATCTTTTCAAAGATGACTCAGCTTATTGTTTTAATACTCCTGAAGAAAAAGCACTCTTCCATAAATTATATGGGTACGAACCAAGTCTTGGGAATGTAATAGGAATGCATTTAGCCATTCCAGAAGAAGTTGAGAAAAAAAGTTCAGACAGAAAAAACCCGCAAGATTCGTTTCAGTTTTTATACGTGGGAAGGATAGACGAAGGAAAAGGTGTGCTGGAGATGGCCCAATACTTTTCTGAGTGGCAGAAAAGAAGCGGCAGAAACGATAAACTACTTCTGGCCGGAAGAGGAGATTCCAAACTTCTACAAAGGATATCAAAATTTTCTCATGTATCTCCTTTAGGTTTTGTAAGCGAAGAAGCAAAGGATGAGATCATCCGTTCTTCAGATATTTTAATCAATCCTTCTCCTATGGAAAGTTTTTCCATTATTATTATGGAAGCTTGGATCCGTAAAAAAGCAGTTTTGGTTAATGGAAGATCAGATGTTCTGAAAGGACATTGTTTGAGAAGTAATGGTGGTTTATATTATTCTGATCTAGACAGCTTTTGTGCAGTCGCAGAATATTTAGTAAATCATAGTAAAGAAAGAGAAGAGATGGGACTAAATGGTAAAAAATACGTTCAGGCGAACTTCAATCCAGACATAGTGGAAAAGAAGATCGCCCATATCGTAGAGAGATGTATCAGAAGAAGATACTCAGAATAAAATTAATCCCCTCCTAAAAACTTCAATCCGATCACAGATAATATCAAAGTAGAAAGAAAGAAAATCCTCCAAGTATTGATAGAATCTCCAAAGGAAAAAATTCCTATAATCACAGTTCCCGCTGCGCCAATTCCGGTCCATACAGCATAAGCAGTGCCTAGAGAAATATTCTGAGTAGCCTTGTTCAAAAAGTAAAAACTTAAGATCGCAAATACTAAAAATCCTAGGCCGTATCTCCAGTCCTTAAAACCGTCGGATAATTTCATACAAGTAGTGAACCCTACTTCGAAAAATCCCGCTAATACTAATAAAACCCAACTCATATATCTAAATACTCCTGCAAGGTCTCTACCATTTTTTCGTGCAACACTCCGTTAGACGCAATCAAACTTGTCACGTACGGATGAAATGTATTGTTCGCATAAGTACTTAATTTTCCACCTGCTTCCTGAAGAATAGCTGCTGCAGCAGTCATATCCCATGGTTTAAGATCTTCTTCCCAGAATGCGTCGAATTTACCTTCTGCTACCCAACAAATATCTAAACCTGCTGATCCAGTTCTTCTCACGCCTCTAGATCTTAAGATAAACTTTTTCAGATTGAACATGAGTTGTTCTATCTTCTCTTCTCTATCATAAGGAAACCCAGTGCATAAAAGTGCTTTTCTGATCTCTTTGGTTTGAGTGACTTTGATTGGAGTTTTATCTTTGAATGCACCTTCGCCCAACATTGCATGATATACATGTCCGAGCGCTGGCATAGGGACGATTCCCATCACTGCAGATTTATTTTCTAAATCTTCTAATCCGATACAGCAGCAATATAGAGGAATACGATGAGAATAATTTACAGTTCCATCCAAAGGATCTATGATCCATTTGAATTGAGAATTTCCTTCGTAGTTACTTCCTTCTTCCCCTAAGATATGATCATTAGGGAAAACTTTTCTGATCTCTGAGACGATCAGCTCTTCTGAACCCTTGTCTGCGATCGTAACTAAGTCCGATTCTATATTTCCTTTAAAGGAGATTTGCAGATCTTCTCTTTCGTGAGTTTTTTTCAGGAACTCAGAAATTGTTGGGGAAAAGTTGAGGAAGTGTTGGTATCTTATCTTGATTTCGTTTTGGTAGCTCATTGGAGATGTTTTTCAATTCTCCAGGGTACCCTCTGGATTGGAATCTAAAAAATCCGCTGCCTTCTTCTTATGTTCTTCTTTTACGTACATAGAAGCAGCTGCTAAAACCGCAGCAACCACACCCGCGTCGTCTATATAACCTGCTCCAAATAATATATCCGGGATTGCATCAAAAGGTGTAAGAAAATAAGCAAGTGCACCAGCAATCGTAAGTTTTGCTTTCAGGGGTGTAGAAGGATCCAACATCGCATAATACAAAGAGATTGCATCAGCAAGAAAAGGAACCTTTCCTGCGACCTTCTTCACCTTAGGCCAAAACCCTTGTTTGATCTTTTCTATTTTATCTTCTTCCATAATATTACTTACTATATAAGACCTGACAGTTTAAAAATTCTCCAAATTACTTTCGAAATTTTCAAATCTTTGGGGAGGATCTAGAACGATCTGTACTTCTTCTCCCGTAAAAGGATCCTTAAATTCTAACCAATAAGAAAGAAGTAAAAGTCCATAGTTCTCAAAAAGTGCTGCGTTTCTGGAATAAAGAAGATCACCAACCACAGGGCATCTCAAACTCTGAAAATGGACTCGGATCTGGTGAGTTCTTCCTGTTTCTAAGTCTGCTTCGATAAGAGAAAACTTTCTGCCGTTTTTAGAAACTGCGGTTTTTAAGATCCTATAATGAGTAACTGAGGCTCTACCTTTAGTAGTCACAGTCATCTTCAATCTTTCTATTGGATGTCTTCCGATCGGTCTGTCTATAGTACCTTCTCCTTCCGGAAGTGTGCCTTGGACCCAGGCAAGATATTTCTTAGTAATATTCCTTCTTCTGAACAACTCTGAAAGTTTTGCATGTGCTTGATCATTTTTAGCAACGATCATGATACCTTCTGTTGGTTTATCCAAACGGTGCACGATACCTGGCCTTGCTTCTCCTCCAACACTCGAAAGCTCCTTAAATTTGTAGAGTAATCCGTTAACTAAGGTAGCAGATCTATCTCCAGGTCCACTATGAGATGCTATGCCTGCAGGTTTTCGGATGATCAGATACTGAGGAGTTTCTTTTAAAACTTCGATATCCATTTTTACTGGAGTTAAGTTCAACGGAGGTTTAGGAGGAACTGATATATAAAAGTTTTCTCCAGGACTTACCTTATACGATGATTTAAGTAGAATTTTTCCAGATCCATCTTTGACCCAACCTGAATCGATCCAATGTTGAATGGAAGCTCTGGAAATCTCATCACCCAGATAATCCTTTAAAAATCGATCGAGTCTGGATCCTTCAGAGTCTGCGTTAACTTCGGCATGAAGTTCCAGATTCATAATAGTTCTCCTAAGAAATATATAAGCAGGGAAAACGTGTCCCTTTCGCACAGAGGTCTAAAAAAGATTTCCCATTTTGCGAGAATAGGTATATTTTGGATAAATTCATCGAAATAAACCCCTACCCTAATCAAGGAAGGAATACAACATGGTAAAAAAAATTCTCAATATCCTGCTCATCGGTGCAACGGTTTTTTCCTTAGCTCTTTGCTCTTCTGCAGACAACAAAGACCAAGCGGCTCCTGAGCCTGGAGAACAAAATTCCGCAGCTTCTCGTAACGTCAACGTAGACTCTCCTGCAGACGCTTTCAATAATCAAATTAAAGACTTCCGCTATCCAGACGGGATCACTCGTCCAGGATTCAGCTACAAAAAAGCTGATGTTAGTGCTGGAGATTTCAGCGAGTGGGCAAAAGTTAATATTGCTGTTCTTAAAGATGGAATTTCTAAACTTCCTGATTCTTGGGCAATCGAGATCACTGGTCACACTGATCAAGTAGGACCTGAAGAAGCAGAAGGTGACAAAAAAGGAAACGTTTTCTACGGAGAAATTCGTGCGAAAGCTGTTAAACAATCCTTAGTTAAACAAGGAATTCCTGCGAATCGTCTTGTAACTAAGAGTGCAGGTTCTTCTTCTCCAGTTTCCGGATTGGATGCAAAAGATCCTAAAAACCGCAGAGTAACCTTCAAATTTGTTCAACAACAATAATCAGTAGGGTTTCGATCCGAATTAAAAAGGCAGTGGTTGAACACACTGCCTTTTTTATGCCCTCAGAGTATTAAGAACCTATCAGACTTTTGTTTAGATCAATCCACACTTGGAGAGATCATTTTTTCTGGAAGAACCCATTGGTCAAATTGTTCAGAAGTCAATAAGCCAAGTTCAATTCCAGATTCTTTCAGACTAGTTCCTTTCTTGTGAGCATTCTTAGCGATCTTAGCAGCATTATCATAACCGATATGCGGATTTAACGCAGTAACAAGCATCAAACTATTCTTCAAATGTTCTTTGATATTGTCCTTATTAGGTTCAATTCCTCTTGCACAATGTTCTTCAAAAGAAACAGCAGAATCTGCCAATAGGCGAATAGAGTTCAGAACATTATGAATGATCAGAGGTTTGAAAACGTTTAACTCGAAGTTTCCAGAAGCACCGCCGATATTCACAGCCACATCATTTGCGATCACTTGAGAAGCAACCATGGTCATTTGTTCTGACTGAGTAGGGTTTACTTTTCCAGGCATGATAGAAGATCCCGGCTCATTCTCTGGAATAGAGATCTCACCAATTCCACATCTAGGACCGGAAGATAACCATCTCACATCGTTTGCGATCTTCATAAAGGAAGCAGCGATTGTTTTTAGAACTCCATGAGTTTCCACCAAAGAATCATGAGCAGCCAAAGCCTCAAATTTGTTCTCTGCAGAAGTAAAAGGAAGTCCTGTTTCTTTAGCGATTTGAGCCGCGGCTTTTACAGCAAATTCAGGATGAGTGTTCAATCCAGTTCCTACTGCAGTTCCACCAAGAGCCAATCTATACACAGAAGGAAGAACAGATTTTACTCTTTCGATATTATACTCTAATTGTTTTACATAACCGGAGAATTCTTGGCCAAGAGTTAAAGGAGTCGCGTCTTGTAAGTGAGTTCTTCCGATCTTGATAATATCTTTAAACTCGTCAGACTTTTTCTTTAAAGTATTCTTCAATTGTTCTAATGCAGGTAAAAGTTTATTCACTAATTGTTCCGCAGCAGCGATATGCATAGCCGTTGGGAAAGTATCATTAGAGGATTGAGCCTTATTTACATCGTCATTTGGATGGACCGGCTTTTTAGAACCTTTTACTCCACCAGCAATTTCAATCGCACGATTAGAAATCACTTCGTTGGAATTCATATTCGTTTGTGTTCCGGAACCTGTCTGCCAAACGCTTAGAGGAAAATGTTCATCCAATTTTCCGGAGATCACTTCGTCTGCGGCTTGAACGATCAGATTTTTTTTCTCATCAGTCAAAAGACCAAGCTGACCATTTACGATTGCTGCTGACTTTTTAAGAACTCCAAGAGCACGGATCATTTCCCTTGGGAAACGATCGTTCCCTATATGAAAGTGATGAAGAGATCTTTCGGTTTGAGCACCCCAATATTTGGAATCATCTACCTGGATTTCTCCCATGGAGTCGGTTTCGATTCTAGTTTTCATGAATCCTCCGTTCAATAGTAATGAATTGATCGGGTTGGATTTTCCGGGATCGGAACGAATGTCCTAATCAGAACTTGGAGTGTTCACTCGTCTCGGAATTTGCGAAGAGTATCCGCTAAGGCTGCAAACTCCGGTTTTTTGGCGGTGACATTCTCCAGATATTCCAGGGTAGAATCCAACCAGGCGGAATCGGATTCCAATTCTTTTCGGATAAATACATGCCGAATAGAATTCATGGAGCGAATCTCGATATATCTCCGCTTCTGGTCATAGTATATAAGGTCAGCTACTTTGTCTTTTCCGAATTCCGGAGAAGAAGTAGCATTCACTACTTCATCCAACCAGATTATCCCGTTATTTTTACGGTCCACGTAATCTATTGATTTTTGGACTTTAGCTGGGATCAAAGTGGATTTTTCTTTAGGACCTACGAGTACTCCCAAAGACTTCTTCTTTTTTGGAGTTTCCTTTTCTGGCTCCGCAGAAGGTCCGCTACTTTGAGATTTCTTACTTTGTTTGGAAGACTGGAACTCATCAGCCGGCTCTATGTCTTTTTTAGGAGAAGGAGAAAGATTTACTCCGAACAAACCAAGCAGCCATTCTAAAAGTTTTACCAAGATAGATTTGGAATCTTGGATCGCTTTCAGTCTTTGTTTTTCAGTTTCTTTTTCCCAATCTGCAATTGCTTTAGAAAGACGGATCTGATCATCTATCACAAGTTCAGAATCCACACCTTCTACTACATCCTTTAAAAAAGCATAAATTCCCTTTGGTTGTCCATTCTTACGGATCAAAGTATGAATTGAAGTCCTTCTTTCTTTATTGGTTAGAAAAGAAGATATCACATTTTCTAAAGCGAGTGCAATGATCCCAGGACCAGCACCTGTCACTTTTTCTCTGGTGAGAATATCATTTCTAGTTTTGAATCTTTCCAGCACTTGATCTAAAACTTCTGCTTTAGTCAAACCTGCCGCTTGGATAGATGAGTCTTTGATCTTTAAAGCACCTGAATCCACAACTAGCGGCTCTTTTGATTCTCTGATACGGATAACTATATCACTAAAAGCTAAATTGATCAGAGATTCCTTTCTCAAGCTGGAAAGAGAAGACATGGAACTTAATAATATATCAAAAGCTTGTAAGAATATATCCGAACCTTCCCAAGTTTTACCAGAAGTGAATGCAGGGTGTTTAGATAATTCTCTTAAATAATCTACGCCTTGTTCAGTTCCAGAAGGTTTGATCCATCCAGCTTGTTCCCCAGGCAGAAGTGAAATTAAGATCTTCCTAGATAACCCTATAAATAATTCAAAAATAATCTCTAACTCAGTTTCTTCGTTTGCGTTTGGTTTTTTAGTATCTAGAGAAGTTTCACCCACAAGTTCTTCTAAAGAAGGTTGGATAACATGAAACTCTAAATGAAGTCTTAATAAAGGAGGACGACTTCCTCTTTTTTCTAATGCAAGTAATGCGTCCGGGACTGTTTTGATCTGAGATAAGAAAGCAACAATCTCGTTTGGTTTTTTGCTTAAAAGAGAAATTAAAGAAGTAAGTATATCTTCTCTAATTTTAAAATTCCTTTGCAGAAAAGATTCTACAGAAAGAGTTTTAACATTTCTCATAGAGTAAGGAAGATTTCTGGAATCTTGGAAATCCAATAGATTTCCTTTCTCGTCAGTATTCAAATACTGCCTTATTACCCAGTCCCTTAATTCTCCTGCCGACCTTCTGTCCGCTAGATTGATATCTCTTCGGACAATGAATTGTAAAAACGCCGCTGCTGATTGAGCTAAACAAGCAGATTTGATTTTTTGGATTTGATCCGCTCTCCTGGAAGCAGGACGGATCGCAACATTCGCCAGTCCCAATTCTTTTGTTTCTTCAGAAACGAATAGATATTGGTAGAGAACGAATCCGTTTTTATCTTCGAAATATTTTAGATCTGCCGGTTTTAGAAATTGTAACTGTTCAAATTTTGCGAGAGCGAAAGGAGAATAATTAAATAAGAAAAAATTTTCCACTCCCTTCTCAATTAGATCCAAGTCCCTCATTGCTTTAGGAGTTGTTTGGAGAAGAAGGTTACGAAGTTCCTCTTCCGGGATTAGATCGACACGATCTACCGGAATGACGCCATCTTCCGACAGCGGATTCGAAGCGGGGGGCGTGGAATTACTTTCCATTTCGGGCATAAATCTTCCCTTTTGCTCCGATCTTGATTTGGCTTTTTATTAGAGCCGAGCTAGTATTATATTTTCGGAAACAAATACATGCTTTCTTGAGCAAGTTCTAAGGGTTTAGACGTTAAATTCTAAAGATTCCCGAAAAGAGGTCTTTAAGACCTCATCAAACCTTCTAAGAAAGAAACGTAATTTTCCCGTCCAGGATAAGGCCTTCTCGCCGTCCCACTTTGGACCGCCGCTTCTGCAACTGCAGGAGCCACATGGTATAATACCCTTTGGTCAAAAGGTTTTGGGATCAGATAATCAGGGCCAAAAACGAATTTTTCTCCGCCATAAGCAAGACTAACCGCATCTGGAACTTCCATCCTAGCAAGTTCTGCTAAGGAACGTGCTGCTGCTAATTTCATTTCCAGAGTAATATGTTTAGCTCTTACGTCCAAAGCTCCCCTGAAAATAAATGGGAAACCTAATACGTTATTCACCTGGTTCGGCATATCACTTCTTCCAGTTCCCATGATAATATCAGGGCGAACCTTTTTAGCGATAGCGTAAGGAATTTCAGGATCTGGATTTGCAAGAGCAAAGATAACTGGATTTGGAGCCATGGATTTTACCATGTCTTCGGTTACCATATCTGCTACCGAAACTCCCACAAAAATATCCGCATCTTGCATGACATCTGCAAGAGTACGTGCGTTTGTCTTTTGGACATATTTTTGTTTGGTAGAATTTAGATCGGTTCTTTCAGTGTGGATCACACCTTTTGTATCTACTAAGAAGATATGTTCTTTTCTGATACCAATATGTTGGACTAATTCTGCAATTGCGATCCCTGCGGCTCCCGCCCCACAGACCACCATCTTTACATCGCTAGGACGTTTTTTATTGATCTCGAATGCATTCAGCAACCCTGCAACAGTGATGATCGCTGTCCCGTGTTGGTCATCATGGAAGACCGGGATATTCATCCCTTTAATGAGTTCTTCTTCTATATAAAAACTTTCAGGGGCCTTGATGTCTTCTAGGTTGATCCCACCGAAAGTAGGCTCAAGCATTTTGACTGCTTTAATAAAATCATCCGGATCTTTGGCATCTACTTCTATGTCAAAGACGTCTATCCCAGCAAATTTTTTGAAAAGTACCGCTTTACCTTCCATCACAGGTTTTCCTGCGGCTGGTCCGATATCTCCCAAACCTAAGATTGCGGTTCCATTTGTGATAATTCCTACCAGATTCCCTTTGTTGGTGTATTCATACACCAGATCCGGATTCTCTTTAATTTCCAGACAAGGATAAGCAACTCCCGGTGAGTATGCTAATGATAAGTCGAATGAATCTCTAGTCGGCTTTGTCGGAACAACTTGTATTTTACCCTTTGGATGAAGGGAATGATATTCGAGGGATTTTTCTCTCATAACGATAAAACCAATTTTTCGACGATCGGGCCTAGGTTCTATTCTATTTCTGAAAGAGCTTATTTCCCAACGCAGAATTTACTAAAAATTCTTCCTAAAATTTCTTCGGTGTCCACTCTTCCATTTACTTCCCCGATTTGTTCCAACGCGGAATCAATTTCTTTGATGTAAATCTCAGCTGGAGCGCCTTCTTCCATTAAAGTCAGACAGTTTTCCAGGCTTCGAGTGATAGAAGAAAAATGAAATCTGTTCCTTTCTTCCAAAAGGACATAATCTTCTGAACTTTCTAAACCTTGTAGTTTAGTGGCGATTTCAGATACCAAAGTATCCAGACCTTGTCTAGATTTGCAGGAAACTTCGACCAAGACTGTGCCGGGATAATTTTTCTTTAAGATAGAGTGAGGATCCCAACTTGGATCTCTTATATCTGATTTATTTGCTGCAACTATGGCGCCTTCTAACTTAGATCTGTTCTCTTCTGCAAACTTGTCCCAATCATTCTTTTGAGAGACATCTATCACAAAAAGCCTTACGTCTGCTTGGGAGAATTCTTTCTCACTTCTTTCAATTCCCATCTTCTCGATCTTATCGCCGGTTTCTCTAACACCTGCTGTATCAATAAGTCGAATGGGAACTCCAGAAAGTAAAAGGTCCTCACTAATGTAATCTCGAGTAGTTCCAGGAATTTCAGAAATGATAGAACGATCTCTTCCTAGGATCAGGTTCATCAAACTGGACTTGCCAGTATTTGGTTCTCCATACAATACGACTCTGCTTCTTTCCAATAGAGTTTCCGTATCGCTGGATCTTTTAAGAAGGTTAGAACAAATATTGGAAATAGAACGAATTCTTTTTTTTCTTTCTTCAAGGGATTCGAAAGTAAGATCTTCTGTAGAAAAATCGATCTCAGCTTCGCATTCCGCCTTAAGAGAGATCAATTGGCTTCTTAGATTTGAGGCGAGTCTGGAAATTTCTCCGAATGCATTTTTTTGGGCCAGCTCCAATTCAAATCTGGAACGAGCACCTATAATTCTTCCGATAGCTTCTGCTTCGTTTAGATCTATTTTACCATTTAAGAATGCTCTTTTAGTGAACTCACCTTGTTTGGCCGGTCTCGCTCCAGAACGAAATAAACATTCTAAAGCTTCTCTGAGTAAGATCGGATTTCCGTGAGTGTGTATCTCGCATAGGTTTTCTCCAGTAAAAGAATTCGGTCCCGCGAAATAGATAAAAACTACTTGGTCTAATTTTTTTTCCCCATCTACAAAACGACAGGTATACGCGTTACGAGGTTTGATGGAAGAAAGAGGAAGAGTTCCCTCAAAAAAGGATAAATGCCTATAAGCGATAGGAAGTGCTTCCGGTCCGGATAACCGAAGAATGCCAATGGCACCGGCGCCGGAAGCTGTGGAGATAGCTGCTATAGTATCAGC
Source organism: Leptospira koniambonensis (assembly GCF_004769555.1). Taxonomy (NCBI): domain Bacteria; kingdom Pseudomonadati; phylum Spirochaetota; class Leptospiria; order Leptospirales; family Leptospiraceae; genus Leptospira; species Leptospira koniambonensis. Next base: position 579,280 of record NZ_RQFY01000004.1, read on the forward strand.
CACGACTGATCAATAGTCGTTTACTTCCTCGAGCAAGTCCCCGTTAGGACTTTTTTCGACGACGTCTTTGTACTTGTGTCTGTCTTTCATCGGAATGATTCGAACTTTTTTATAAGTTCCATTTCCTTCCGATCTGGTGAAAACTTTCTCGTTCTCTTGAAGAGCCATGTGAACAATCCTTCTTTCGAAAGGATTCATTGGCTCAAGTAATTTGGACTTACCTGATTTTGCTACAGAAGAAGCTACTGACTTGCTCAATCTGATCAAGGACAGTTCTCTTTTGTCTCTATAAGATTCAGTATCCAATACGATCTTACGACCGTGGCGGATCTTAGAATCTACCATCAAGTTTACCAAAAATTGAAGAGCGTCTAAAGTTGCTCCTCTCTTTCCGATAATCAGTCCGGACTCGCGGCTGGTAAGTTCTATATAGATCTTTCCATCCACATCTCCCATTCCGACAACTTCCGCTTCTACTCCCATCTTGCGGAGAAGTGTAAGTACTACTCCGTGAATGATCTTTTCAGCCGGAATATCGAAGTTCGAAACGAATGCTCGAACAACTGCCGGTTTTTTTTGTGTTAAACCTAAAAATCCAGACTTACCGGATTCGACAGTTTCGAAACGAATGTCTCCGGGTTCTAATCTTAAGGTTTCTAACGCGATCTCTTCAGCCTCGGCTTTTGTTTTTCCTTCGGCTTCGAAAATATAGTTTTCCATATCGTATCCTCGATATATGAATTCACACTTTTACAGGGGTTTCGTCTTTCTTACGAATATTGGTTACCCACTGTTGAGCTATGGAAAGGACGTTAGTCACAGTCCAATACAATGTCAGTCCAGACGGCATACTCCAGAGGAAGAATACCATCATAACTGGCATTAAATACATCATCATTTTTTGGTTCGGGTCAGTTTGCACCGATGTCAGTTTCATAGAAAGGAACTGAGTTCCAACCATCAATAATACTAGTAAGTTAATAGAAAGTCCAGCCGCAGCGAGATAAGGGATCGCTGGAGAAGTCCATATAAAATCAGGCTCGCTCAAATCTGAGATCCAAAGGAATGGAGACTTCCAAAGATCGATTGTATCTGCAAATGCAACATACAATGCGAAGAAGATTGGAAGTTGGATCAACATAGGAAGACATCCGCCCAACTGAGAGAGTGGATTCATATTATGCTTTTTGTATAACTCCAACATCTTCTCTTGTTTTTTGGCCGGATCATTAGCATACTTCTCATTTAACTTTTTAAGTTCAGGAGAAAGTGCACTCATCTTCTTCATTGCCTCTGCCTGTTTTTGGTTGAGAGGATAGAAGACTAATTTGAATACTAACGCAAATAGTAGAATACCGAAACCATAACTTGGGATGGTATATTTATAAGATTGTTGTAAGAACCAAACAATACCGTTTCGGATCGGGGTAAAAATACCTTGGTTGAATGATTTGTTAAGGTCGGCACTTAAACCTATAAAAGTGGACTTAGGATTTTTGAAAGGATCCAATTTTGGATCTCTAAATAACATCCCGTCCCATTCTCTAATCCCAACATAGTTTGCGAATTCAAGAGTTTCTTCTTTTCCAGGATCTAAAGTTATATTAGAATAAGCTAAAACAGTTCCTGTTTCGTTTTTCTTTCTATTATCTAAAAGAATTCCTTCTGCAGGATGATTTAAGGTGTCAGATGCTGCTAAGAAGTAACGGCTACCGGTACCAACATAGTCCACACCTTCTCCGCTGCTCCAAACCTCTTTATTGAATTCATTCCCGTTCGGATGTCCGAAGATGAAGTTACGAATTCCTTCCCAGAATCCCCAAGCGTCTCCACCGTCAGCGAAGTCTTTTTCGCTTCCGTCCATTCTATATACACGGAAGAATTTAGAAAGCTCCTGAGTGTTTGCCTCTCTGTTTAAAGGAAGAGGTCCTAAACTTCCAAAAGTTCTTAAGTAAGCCGGAGTATTACGATCCCCGAAATAGAGTTTTTCTTTTCCGAGGTTAGTGATCGTAATTTCTGTTTTAAAATAATTTTCACGAGGGAAGAATCTAAATACTTTTTTAAGAAGAACACCTTTCTCTGTAGCAGTGAATGTAACACTCTGATCTTCTTTGTTTTCTTCTGCTTTAAAATTCAGATGATTCCATTCTGAAGTGGCCACATCTTCTTTTCTATGGGAGAAGTTGAAGTCGAAACCTTTTCCTCTGGAAAGTTCAATCGCCTTGATCTTCTCACCTTCTACTTCGATCTCTTGGAAATCGGCTCTGGTAATATTGATCTCGTTTCCTTCAACGTCCTTGTAATTCTTAATATAGAATTTATCGATCCTTCCACCTAAGCTGGAAAGAACAACTACGTGAGCTTCAGTCTTGAATGTAAAAGTTTTAATATCTTTAGCATTCGTAACTGTAGTAACAGGTTTAGGTTCGGCCTTAGTTTCCTGTTTTACGTTTTCCTTATTTTCAACAGGAGTTTGTTCCGTTTTGGGTTGTTGTTTCGGTTTTCCTGCTTCCGGGTTGAAGTAATAGGTTACTAAGAACCAAACTCCCATGGATAAAATTAACGCGAGAAAAAGTCTGTTTTGTCTATCTTCCATTCCTAATTCCTTCTAGGGTTGGGTGGTAAAGGATCATCGCCAGCGGCGAAGAGTGGATTACATTTTAAAATTCGTTTTGTGCTTAGATAAGTAGCCGACAAGAAATCATATTCTTGAAAGGCCTGCATTGCATATTCAGAACAGCTAGGATGAAATCTGCAGGAAGGCGGAAGAATAGGTGAGATCCAACGTTTATAAATTCGGATCAGAAAGATGGCGAGTCGGTTCATTTTAATCTACGAGCTAATTGACCCAAACAAGTCAGAAGTTCGGTATGATCTTTTTCGAATAGGCTCGGTTTCGCAAGTATCGCGATATCGAAACCCTTTGGAAAAAAGCCTGCCGTTTCAGCCACGGCGGCTCTTAATCTTCTCCGTATCCGGTTTCTGCGAACGGCCTTTCCGACCGAACGTTCAGGGCAGTATAAAAACCTGTTTTGCTCCAGGCCGTTTCCCCGATAAATCACCGTGAGAGGAGGATTGGTTACCCGTTTTCCGGAAGCAAAAAGCTCCCGGATGTCCTTCTTAGATGTAAGTGTCTCTTCTATATGGGTTTCGTTAGAATTTTTTACCAGTTCTTTCGTCAGAAACGGTTAACTTATAACGGCCTTTAGCTCTTCTGCGGGAAAGAGTTTTTCTTCCGCCGGGGGTCGCCATTCTGGCGCGGAATCCGTGTGTACGGGCACGTTTAATCCGGCTGGGTTGGTATGTTCTTCTCATATGGTTCCCTGTATCTCTAAGATTGCGTCTTTAAGACCCTTGATCGGTCTTACCGGTTTACATTTTTTCCGGAGAACCGAGGGTCAATCCGTTTCTTGGACGGATTTTCACTATTAAATATAATGGAATAAATAATGGCAACCCGGCGACGTCCTACTCTCCCACATAGCGAACCATGCAGTACCATCAGCGATGAGAGGCTTAACTTCCGTGTTCGGGATGGGAACGGGTGTGACCCTCTCTCTATAATCACCGAGAATCTATGGACAGTTTGAAAAATTTGCTTGTACTGTCAAGCTCGATTTATTTCCGGTTCAGAGAGTTTTATTCCAATCTATGAACTGTTCTCCAGGCACTCTCTGGCAATTTGGACAGAAGAAGGAATCGTGACCCAAAACATTCGCCCTGCGGATCGTTGTCCCGCAGCGAGGACATGGTTCATTCTTCCGATTCCGGACCTTTACATGGTCTCTGACTTTAAAATCCAAAGGTGCCTGTTTCTTACGAATATAATCTATAGAATCATTTAATACAGATTTGATACTCTGATAGAGTTGGATCTTTTCTTCTTCCGAAAGTTTATTGCATGGAGTTTTGGGATGGATCTTAGAATCAAAAAGTACCTCGTCCGCATACGCATTTCCAAGAGCGCTCAGTTTGGTCTGATCCATGAGAAAGACACGGGTTTGCTGCCGATTCTTCTCTATTCTTTTTAAAAATTCTTCCTGGGTAAAGTTTTCGGAAAGAAGGTCTATTCCTTGGTCAGAAAACTTAGGGATCTGGGGGAAGTATTCAGGTTCTGTAAAATACACCTTTCCCATATGAACATCGTCTGCGTAGTTCAGGATCTTGTTTTGAAATTTGAACCGAACCGCCAGATCCTTCTTCTTATATTTTGGATCTAAGGAAAATCGGCCGGCAAGCATTGGATGAATGACAATATTCCTTGGGCCGAATTTAAAATTCAGAAAAGGTCCTGTTCTCTCCAAACTTTCGAATGTAGAACCTATAAAAGAAGTTTCTGATTTTCCGCCGCTAAGATTGCGAACTACTAGGGGATCTAAGATCTCTATCTCTTGGATTATCTCTCCAGGAAGTTCTTTTAGAAGACGTTCTCGAATAATAACCAGGTCCGGAAGTTCAGGCATACTATCCCTATTTCTTTTTACGGCTAGGAAGGTATTTATAATATTCTACTTCTATTGTGTTAATTAGGAAAGTATAATATTTAACAAGTTTTTTATCATATTTTTTCTTTTGGGCTTCGTTCCTTAAAAATTCAGAGATTTGATCTCTGATCAAAGGAGCCTTTAAGTCAGTGTGACTTAGAATGATAGTGCTCGGCATTCCGACCGGAACAATCTCATCAGGTATCGCTATTGTAGCAGAGTTTTGAAGAAGTGCGTATTCGACAGTAGATGCTACCTTATCATCATCTGATTCAGTTCTAAGATGAGCCACTGATTGGCGGATATTATCTATATTATCCCAGATCTTTTTGCGCATAGATTTGGAATCGTGGATCTTATCTTGGATCTTAGTGAATCTGTTCGGAAAGACAAAACGTTCTGCACCTTTTGCGATCAAGCTTACTTTCTTCTCTTTAGGGCTTTCTGCCTTTCCGAAATGTTCGTCAGCATCGTCATCGTCGCTGCTCGGATAATAATCACTAACTGTTGATATTCCGGAATAACTTGCAGCGAAACCACTACCACCGCCGGAAGATTTAGGGACTCCACCTGGACCGATATCCGATTTATCTCTATCTCTGAAGAATACAGCAAGCAGTCCACCGATCACAAGTGCAACAGGAAGTCCAACCAGAATGACACCCGCCGCATTAAAATGAACGCTCGCAATTAGGAAAAAGAGCATTGTTCCTACAAAACCCAAAAGTCCCATAGAAAGATTCACCTTCTTAGCGAGTGCTTCACTTTTCTGGCGGTCTTCTACTTCTCTTTCCATAAGAGCTGCGTCTTGTTGTAGTTTTACTATGTAATCCGCTTTGAGCATTGAATTGAGTGCAGGGTTTTTAGAACTGATTAATGAGGCATGGATCTCTTTTGCTATATTAAGTTCTTTTTCGGCTGCTGGACTTACTTTTGCATCAGCAGTTAACTTATGTAAAACCGCAGCCATATAACCTGGATCGACTACGTAAACTTCAGTGGTTCCGTCTTCTCTCTTGACCTCTTTCAAACCGAATTTGGTTTTTAGATCAGCAATGATATCGTTCGTATATTTAGAAACAAGTTCAGGATCGGTTATACCCACGGCATCCAAACGTTTTTCCGGAACAAATCTATAAAGAGTCAGATTGTTTTGAGAATGTTCCTTGGCTTGGATATTCAGACGGTTCTTCAAACTTTTGAAGGCGCCCTCTATCTTTCTTTCGCCCAAAAGTGCTTTTTCTTGGATCAGCTTTCGGATGACTCGAACAGATTGCTGGCAGGTCTCTGCGACTCTTTTTCCAAGATCATCCTTTTCCTTATCGAAAGGAAAATCTTCTACAAGTTGGATGAGTGCTTCTACCTTTTCACTGTTTTGTTTTTTGCCGGGCTCTGCATTTCCATGAAGAGTTTCAAAGTCTTGGATACGAGCTCGGAACAGATTGTATCCCGCTCTTTCTGCAAGCTGTTTAAGATAAGTAAGAGCGAATACTTCTAGAGCATCACTTTGCGCTCTATAATGTGCGATCACTTCCGGTTGGTTTACATACGTTCCATCTGGATTGAGTTGTAAATCATCCAAGATCAAATGATAGTCAGGAAGAATTTCTACTACCGCGCCTTTATTCTTTGCGTAGTTTGCAAAGTCGGCGAGAAAATCATTCATAGGAATATAACTATAAGGTTGGAACCCGCGTCTTATAAGACTTGCCATCTCAGATTGTAAAGAAGCAAGTTTAGGATATAGCCAGATCTGTCCGCTTTTGTTTTTATGAAGAAGCATCGCTCCAGGACGATCTTCTTCCAAAACTCTTGGTTTTTTTGCTCTATTGTTTAAGATAAGATCAATTGTTTCTTCTGAAAAAGAAAAACATGCCTTTCTGAAAGGAGTAACATCAGTCTTCGCTTCTTTTTGCGGAGAAGCTAGTGAGATCCTAGCCAAAACCTTGTTTCCATTTCGGACCAAGAATGGATAGACCAGAGCGGATTTGTTTCTTCCCCTCTTTTCTAAATCCATCACTTGACGAAGAGCCATATCAACAGAAGAAGGAGACTTTGCTTGTTCGCTTAAGTTCCTATATTTGTTCAGAAGTTCCCCTAGTTTATCCAGGGTAAGAAGATAAGACGGATGAACACTTTTAGAGCCGTGTTTTTCTGTCTTTTTATGCCAGTCTCGAAGTTCGTCCAGAATACAACGAGCTGTCGCAGAAAGTCCTACAGCTCCGTCATTTAAGAAGATATAATCCGGTGCCAGGGCCTCCAAGTCCGGGGCCTTGTTTTGACTAGAAGCCAGCTCCTCAAAGGATATTTCTTGCTCCAAGGTTTCCATGTTTTGCACCGTATCGAAACAACAATCCGAGTTAGGAAATTTTCTATTGTTTCCTTCCAACCAAGATCTCTAAAAGAAAGAGAGAATGAAACAATTTTATTCCACTTAGTATTGGCTGAAATTAGATCGGATCAATGCGTATAATTACTTAGAATTTCGCCTATTTTTCGTATTCCTTCTTGGATTTCCGAATCTTCTCTAGCAAAACTCATGCGAATGGAATCCTCACCGAAACCTTCTCCTGAATTAGTAACCGGATAGAAATATTTACCCGGTACGATAATGACCCCTTTTTCTTTTAATAGGGGATATATTTCAGAAATTTTTTTGCGAAGTCCTGCAAATTGGACCCAAAGGAAGAATGCGCCCTCACTTTCATGGATCCTATATTTTAATTTTCCCTTCCATTCTCTGCGGATAGACGAAATTGCAAGTTCCCTTTTTCGGAGATAGTAGGGTTTTACTATGTCTCGAGAAAGTTTTAACCATTCTCCGGATTTTACAAATTCTAAAGCAATATATTGGCCTAAATTTCCGCCTGCCAAGTTCAGAACTGCATTCGCTTTATTTAATGCTTTTATAATTTCAGGATCTGCTAAAACAAAACCTGTTCTGACACCAGGTAGACCTATTTTAGAAAAACTGAAACTTTGGATCATTCCTTCCGAATGAAAAAGTTTCTCATCCGAGAATACAATCCCTGGAAAAGGAAATCCATATGCGTTATCTAATAAGAATGGGATTTTTTTACTTCTCGCGAACTTAAGTATTTTTTCTAATTCTTCCTTCTTCGCAACTCTTCCTGTTGGATTTGTAGGACGAGACAGTACCACACATCCAAGATCTTCTTTTATACGATCAAAAGAAGAAGGGTCCAACTCGTAACGAAATCCATCTTCTGATGTAGCAATTTCTTTGCCTAAAGAATAAGAGAATGAATCCGGATTTATAGGTTGATCCAAGTAACCAATATATTCAGGCAAAACTGGTAAGAATATTTTTTTGAATAGGCCGTCTTCGAATTTTCCTGAATAAAAATTTAGCAAAAGATAGAATGCGTTTTGGGAACCGCTTGTGATCGCGATCTGTTCTTTGGAGATCGAAGTCCCTGTTTCGGAACTTAATAAGGAAGCAAGTGTTTCTAATGTTTCTTCTTTGCCTGTGGGAGTTTCATACTTACCCAAAATAGAATCCCAGGCTCCAGACTCTGAAAATTTGCTTAGTATCTTTCTCCAAACTTCTTCCACCTCAGGGATTAAGGAGGGGCTTCCGCCACCCAACATGGAGACCCCAAGAGAAAGATTACCTAGGTCCTCCATCAATTGGCCGATCCCTGTTTGGTTACGGAATTTAGCTCCGAATTTGGAAAAAATGAAATCTTGGCCCATAAGGTTATTCCACTTTTCTTTTTGCAAAACTGCCGAAAAGATAATCTAAGAGAGGAAGGATTTTTTTTATTCTTCTGCCCTCCGGAGAAACCGATGCAAACGATCGATTCCATCTACGATGCTGATATGTTGGATCCAAATACCTTGGACCTTCAGACCTACTTGGAAAAATATCCTTGGGAAGAAAAATGGACCTCACTCGGAGAACCAATTGAAAAACTTTGGAAATTCGATCTGGAAGTTTCTCCAGAAGAAGTATGGCCTTGGCTCATAGACACTTCTTCTTTTAATAAAAGGATAGATATTCCTGAAATGAAATTTCAGGAGATAAACGGTCGCCTTTTTGGTAAGTCCAAAAACGCAGGTATCCCTGCTGAATGGGAAGAAGTTCCCTGGGAATGGGAATACTGCAAACAACTCAATAATGCGCGCATTTACTCCAAAGGATTCGCTCACTATGTTAGAGTTAGATATCTTGTTTATCCATTGGGAGAAGATTCCACAAGACTATTCGTTTACTTTGGTTGGATCCCTAAAGGTTGGCTCGGAAAAACTCTTTTAAAGTTCGGAATGGTCCAGTTAGAAAAAGCATATGGAAAAGGTTTGAAAGGCGTAGTAGAAGACGTAATCAAAACAAGATCTTATCGCTGGTTAGGACCAGGCGCATTAAGTATAATCAAAGAATCCAAATCAGAAAAAAATCCAGTCTTTCCTGCAAGGATGCAACAGATTAGAGTTGGTTATATCAGAGAAGGACAACCCAGGGAACTAGTTGATAAAGTTTTAAATTATATTTTGGATGCCGATGAATCCGATCTTTATCGGATCAGGATCAAATCATTATCCAAAGCATGGAAAATTCCAGAAAAGGAATTGCTCCTTGTATTTTTACACGGGTGTAGATTGGGATTATTCACAATGAGTTGGGACGTGGTATGCCCACATTGTAGAGGAGTCAGAACAGAAGCACAACATTTAGGGGATCTTCCTACAAAGGATACCTGCGAAGTTTGTGAGATACAATTCGAAGCAAATCAGCTAAATTCTATCGAGATCACTTTTCATGTACATCCTTCTATCCGAGAAGTGCAAAAAAGAATGTTCTGTGCTGCGGAACCAGCTACCAAAAGCCATATTCGATTCCAGAAATATTTGGAATCTGGAGAAACATATAATTCCAAACTTCTACTTTCTCCTGGTGTTTATAGACTAAGAGTGAATGGAGAGAAAAATTATTCTCTACTAGAGATCAAAGAAGAAGTCCCGAATGAAACCTTAGTTTGGAAAACAGATGAGACCCCAGAACAGATAGAGATCGCGGATCATCCTAAACTAATCTTGGAAAATTTATCTTCTTCCAGAAAAGGTTTTGTGATCGAAGAAAGAAAAGAAGACCAAGATTGTCTTAGACCTACTGACTTATTCAATTTCCAAGACTTCAGAGATCTATTCTCCCAAGAGGCTCTTTCTACTGATCTACAATTGGATATCGGAATGCAGACTATCCTATTTACGGATATAGTAGGTTCTACAAAATTCTATTATAATAAAGGGGACTCCGGTGCATTCTCCGAAGTCAGATATCATTTCGTAGAAGTTTATAAAGTAGTAAGAGAATTCCAAGGAGCAGTTGTGAAAACGATTGGAGACGCGGTGATGGCTGCCTTCCCTTCTCCCAGCGCAGCGGTAGAAGCTTCCGTCAGACTCCAAGAATTTTTCTCAGAAGAAAATACTGAGACACCTATTCGGATCCGTATCAGTTTACATACAGGACCCTGTTTGGCAGTGAACCTAAATAGTAATATAGATTATTTTGGAAACACAGTAAACTTTGCAGCAAAGTTACAAGCGATCGCAGAAGGAGGAGAAGTAGTATTTTCTGAAGTAGTCTTTAGAGAAAAACAACTCCGCCAATTGATGACTGAAAAAGGTTGGAAAGTCAAAAGGGTCAAATTCCATCAAAGCTGGATAAACGAAGAAACCCCGGCTTATAAATTGGTGTTTAATGGTGCAAATATATGATCTTTAAAATAGTTTCTCTTTTCTTAGCTGCTTATTTCATTTTCGCTGGTGCAGTCCAGTATAATGATCCTGATCCACTTCATTGGATGCTTCTCTACTTTACTTCTTCTTTAGCTTGTATACTTGCGGCGTTCGACAAGGATAAGCTTCCATTATTGTATGCGATCCTAGGTATGGCGGGAATTGAAATAGCAGCTACGATTGATGGATTTTTTGATTGGGTCCGAACTGGTAACGAAAATCTGATCACCGCAAAGATGACTGATGAAAAACCATATATAGAACTCGGAAGAGAATTCTTAGGTGCTCTAATTAGTATTGTAGTCATTACTTGGCTTTGGTTTAGAAAACGTCCTAAAAATTCTAAGTAGTTTATCCAATGTCGTATCTTCCTAAATTTACTAAAAAGAAAAAAGGTAAAGCTCTGATCATAGAAGGTGGAGGAATGAGAGGTTCCTTTGCAGGTGGAGTTCTTTCTTCCATGGCTCCCATATACCCGCCTAGCAAATTTGATCTGATCGTTGCAGTCTCTTCCGGTTCTTGTTCTTCCGCATACTATGTTACAGAACCAAATCCTTCTTCTGAAGATATTGAAAGAGCTTTGGATATTTGGAGAAAAGAATTAGCAGGAAATCATCTTATCTCTTTTTGGAATCTTTTTAAAGGCAAAAGAATATTAGACCAAGATTATCTAATAGATCATATTTTTCAAGAGAAGGTACCGATCAAAGTAGATGTACTGAAACAAAAGAAGACCGTGCCCTTCTATATTGTGGTAAGTAATTTCAAAACCTTGCAGCCGGAATATATAAGAGCAACTTCTCAAAATCTTTTTCCACTTCTGAGGGCTGCAACTTCTCTACCAATTGCAACCAAAGGATATGGCCTTTTAGAAAATGCAAAATATACCGACGGAGGAGTTTTAGATCCTATCCCTGTCGAAGCAGTATTATCCGCAGGTTATAAAGATATTACAGTCATTCTAACAAAACCAATGGATTTTAGATTAAGCCCTACAAGTCCGTTATTGGGAAGTCTTGCATTTCCTAAATTTCCAGAAATGGGAAAAGCATTTATAGAACAAAGATTCAATCGTTATAATCGAGCTATGGAAATATTGAATAATCCACCTAAAGGTATCCGCTTTGAAATTATAGCTCCTGAAAAAACCCTTCCTGCAGGAAGAATGACTACAGATGCAAACCTACTAAATGAAAACGTTCAGTTGGGAATAGAGCTCGGAAAAAAGGTCTTTCCTAAATAAAATTCTCCCAAGCTGTCCAATTTCCAAAACCTCATTTGATATAAGGATAGCAAAAGAGGTTTTATGAAACGTATCTTATTCTGGTCCTTCTTGGCCATTCTTCTACTTATCTCAATATTTATGAGCTTCGGGATCTGGTCCGCGAGTAACCAACTATTATTTCCTGTTTGGAGAGATAACCAAGACTTCTCCGCATGCAGCCCTGAAACGGAAAAGTATTTGGGAAAATCATGTGGAAATTTAAGAAATTCTAATGAGTTCAAATTCGATGAACTCAAAATACCATCTACAAATGGATTTGATCTTCCCATATGGAAAATAGGTGCTTTTGAAAAAGGAAAATCTAAAGGTGCAGTCTTTTTAGTACACGGAGGAGGAAGTGATAAAAGAGAAATGACAAAACACATCGACTTCTTTCTAAAAAGAGGATTGGACGTTTTTAGTTTCGATTTCGGTTGTCATGGAGAAGCAAATTGTGTAACACCTGGCCTAAGCTATGGTTACAGAGAATCCAAAGATGTGCTATCAGTATATCAATATCTTTCAGAGAAATATGATCGAATCTACGCGTTAGGAAGTTCCGTGGGAGCTTCTTCCATTCTGATCACTTTGCCTGAGATGCCAAAACTAACTGCGGTCATCGCTGAAAATCCAATGTATAATTTTGAAAGATTGATCTTAGAATTTCCAGGCACAGCGAAAGACATTCCGGCTTTCTTTTCTTATCTTTTGATCAAACTCACTCAGATCAGAGGAAATTTTGAAACTTCTCCAAGTCCTGCAAGTTCTTTGGTGAATACCAAGTCAGTGCCAATCTTATTTATTCATAGCAAAGAAGATAGGATTGTTCCTTTTCAACAAACTCAGGACTTAGCAAATATTTATAAAGGACCGAAAGAACTTTGGCTCTTAGAAAAAGGAGAACATGGCGGGGCGAAGGAGATAAACCCGCGCGAGTATGAGAGAAGGGTAAGTGCCTTTTTGGATAGATTGCGATGAATCTTTGGAGACGCGGGGGTTCGGCGTTACGCAGTCTCACTTCGTGTTCGACTAAGCTCCACGCCGTCTCGACCGGTGCCTCGCTACATCCTGTAGCTCGGACGCATCCGCGACGCTTCTAGGGTCGCTGCTTCCGCTTTCACGGTCTCGCTTCGAACCCCTCAGGTCCTCAGTTATTTGAAAAATTTCAATGGAGACGCCGGGGTTCGAACCCGGGTCCTATTGCGCCTTAATGGGGCCTCTACATGTTTGTCTTATGTTTTAAATCTCGAAAGGCCTTAGCCCACAAGCAGGCGTGTCCTTCCTATTCGATCCAAATACTCTTTAAATCGTGAACCGAAAACCGATCTAAAAAGTCTCCCGTTTAAGGCAGAAGAAAAATCACCGGGAGAGTAAACCTTTCTTCCGTAGTAGCGATTAAGCTGCTAGTGCTAATTCGTTGTTAGCGTTTAAAGTTTTGAAGGTTTTTAAGAGGCCCCTCACCCCTACATGCCACCACATCTTAACTACAACAGTCGAAACCTAATTCGTCCCCGTAGATTTAATGATTAGACTAAAAATCCGTTGAGCTAGTTAGGAAATCAAGAAAAAGTAGATCCGTTGGTGCTTTGATTTTGAAAATTTTTATTCTAGTATTTTCGGTTTTATTGTTCTATTGCGGAACTTCTTCTTCCCCGAAAATCAAAAATCCAAGTCAGGAAGTTTCCGGTTCCAGATTACCTCCTGGTGCATTGGAAGATGGGCTCTATGCAATTTTGCTTGGAAAATCATCCTATCCTAATCGGCTTACAAATTCAGACAAACAAGATGGAGAATCTGAGATCGTATACTTATTCTATCTGATAAAATTAGAAAAACGTTATATTTTGATCGATACAGGGACTTCTTCCATATCTACTCCTGAGATTACGGTCCATAATTGGATCTCACCGGATAAAATTTTAGGCTCGGCTGGGATCAATCCAGGAATGATCGGAGAGATCATTCTTACCCATTTTCATTTGGATCATTCTGGTGGAATTGGGCTTTTTCCAAATGCAAAAATTTATATTACGCCAGAGGACTGGGACTCTCTTAAAAAAACAAATCGATCAACAAGCGGGAAACTTTTAGCAAGGGAAAGATCAGGAAAAGTCCAATTCTTAAATTCTAGTATAGAAGTTTTTAAGAACTTCCGGATCTTATTAACTAGAGGACATACGCGAGGTTCAGTCGCAGTAGAATGGTTATTATCTCCAAGTAAAAAATTTCTGATCACAGGAGATGAATGTTATTGGATAGAATTTTGCAAACAAGGTCAGGGTCTTCCTTCGGAGGGGTCCTTCTCCCTTTCTAATAATAAAGAATTTTTAGATTATGTTTCTGTCCTGTCTTCGAGTGGAACTAAAATTTTAACAATGCATGATCCTGCTGTTTTATCTTTTGGTGAAGAGATCTTTTCCAGGATTTATAAATTAGATTAAAAAAAATCCCTCGGTTTTTAGTCCGAGGGATTTTCTAAAACACTGATTAGAATCTAGTTTCTTATTTATAAACTTTATCGATTCGCTTCTGATATTTTTCAGTAATCACGTGTCTTTTCATTTTAAGTAGGTTCGTTAATTCGTCGCCTATCTCAAAAGGTTTTTGAGCAAGCACTACATGTTGGATCAATTCGAAAGATTTGAATCCGTGTTTAGTACTATTATACTCTCTAATCTCTTTTTTATAGAAATCGATTACCTTAGGATTGTCGATCAGATCCTTGATGTCCTTAGCTTCGATACCGTTTTGAGATAACCAAGGCTGTAGAACTTCGATATCAGGAACGATAATCGCTCCTAAAACTTTTTGATCCTGACCGAATACCATGGATTGTTTGATATAAGGAGACTCGTCCATACGGTTTTCTATTGGAACCGGTTCTACGTTTTCTCCACCCAAAAGAACCACAGTTTCTTTTGCTCTTCCTGTAAGAGTTAAAGTATGTTTGTAGTTGATGAACCCGATATCTCCAGTGTTCAACCATCCATCTACAATGGTTTTCTTAGTGGTTTCAGGATTTTTGTAGTACCCTTTCATCACTTGAGGCCCTTTGATATGAACGATACCTTTTACTCCAAGTTTTCCAGCAAGGATCTGTCTTTGATCATTGATATGAGTTAGAACATTTCCATGATCGTCTCTCAACTGAAGTTCAGTTTTAGGAACAACATATCCTACGGAACCAATGATCGGGTGATCGTAATGACGAACTGAGATCACAGGAGCACTTTCAGTCATTCCGTAACCTTCTAACACTAAGAGCCCGATATCATTGAAGAAATTATCTACGTGGCGCTGTAAAGCTCCACCACCGGATAGGGTTCCCCTCAGACGTCCACCAGTTGCTTGGCGGATCTTGGAAAGAACGATAGTATCTAAGGTCTTGAAGTTAAAGATAAGTCCTAAAATCGCGATCGTAAGCAGAACTGGCGCTAAGAATGCCAACTCAGGCTTTACGAACTTGACATAAGAATATCCCGCTGCACTGATCAAAGTAACTGTGAATGGTCCAAATACAATTATTTGAGCAATCGCCTTAACCGCAAGTGCCAAAGATTGGAAGATATTACGGTTTTCATAATCCACTTGTTTTCCAGTCAAGAAACGAACTCCTGCGTTGAAGTTCTTAGAGAACAGATACGCAGTATTGAAGAGGAATTTACGGACAGGAGGAGTCTGCTTAGGATCGTTGATCTTATTGTAAATCCCAGTATAGATACTTTCCCAAACCCTTGGAGCAGAAGCCATGAAAGAAGGTCTCGCTTTTGCGAGGTCATTTCTTAGGTCAGCAACCTTGGTATAGAAAGTAGAAATCCCGAGAGAGATTGCAGAGTATTCTACAACTCGTTCGAAGATATGCCATACAGGTAGAATAGACAACATACTGTCGTCTTCGCGAATCACTGATTTTTTTAGGATCAAAGGAACAACATGTTCCATCTGGTGAGCCATGTTGGAATGCATTAGCATTACACCTTTAGGCATTCCTGTTGTTCCAGAAGTATAGATCAAAGTAAATAGATCATCAGGTTTGATACCTTCGATCCTTTTTTCAGTCTTATGACTACCTTTAGATCTTAACTCTTTTCCTGTTTCGAGTAAGTCATAAAGATGCAAAACTCCTTTCGCTTTTGTTTTGCTATCTTTGTCCATAATGATGACGGTTTCAACGCCTTTCAATTTGGCTTTGTTCTTAAGGAACTTCTCATACATCTTATCGTTTTCTAAGAAAACTACAGAAGCCTCGGAGTGAGTTAAGATATATTCCATCTCTGAATCGGTTACGTCAGTTCCTCTAGGAACGTTAGCGCAACCCGAAAGTAAAACTCCCGCATCAACGATGATCCATTCCAAACGGTTATCCGCTAACACACCGATATGTTCGCGGGCTTTCACGCCTAGATCTATTAATGCCTCTGATAAAGAGAGACCTAGATCTACTAATTGTCTAAAGTTGGTCGATTGATATTCTTTATTTTCATCCTTCGACCAAAACGCCGGTCTGTCCCCAAAAGACTCGGCGGCCTTAAGGTACATGTCTGCTAAATTCTTGTACATTGGAGTTATTCCTTTGAAGAAGGGGTATATTACGCTTATCTCAATAAAGCGCGTTTACGTTAATGTGAGAAGTCGACCCGTCAACTAAATTTTAGAAGAAGTCAAAGCGTAGGTGCAGTGCAAAATTGAAGAAGAGATATATAAAAGAGAGAAAACTCCGCTCGAGAGGACCTCGAACGGAGTGAGAAAGGAAAAATATTACTGTTGTTCTTCGCCAGCGCCTTCTTCTGCAGGAGCAGGAGTAGAGTCAGACTTGGTTCCTTCTTCTTTTCCTTTTTTGGAATCTTTCTTATGCTTCTTGTGGTGTTTTTTCTTACCTTTTTTCTTCTTAGCTTTCTTTTCTTTTTTCTCAGCTTTAGAAGCACCAGCATCTTCAGTCTTAGCAGGAGCGTCGCCGGTAGTCTCTTGTGCGCTAACTCCGGTGAAACCGAAAAGAGCGATTGCAGACACAAGAAGGGTAACAAGAATTTTTTTGAATAGGTTCATTATGGATCTTCCTATAGAAACTTTGGTTTGTGTCGTAATTTTATTATTATGCGAAGCAAATCAAATCCATTTTACATAAAAATCAGATTTCATCCACAGGCGGGACCCATTTGTTCGGGATTGCTACAGCGAGTGACAAACGGTCCAAAAATTTATCTTTTGGGATCTCATATGCTCCCAGATTCAAAGTGACCGGGTTCATTTGCTGGGTATCGAATAATGTGAAGCCGTCTTTCTTCAGCGCTTCGAACAGAAAGTAGAGCCCGATCTTCCCGAAATCAGGTAAAAAGGAGAACATAGACTCTCCGGCAAAAAATTTACCGATAGCTACACCGTACACTCCCCCACCTAACCGTCCGTTTTCGTCCCAAACCTCTACACTATGAGCGTAACCTTCCTTATGAAAGTTAGTAAAACCTTGTAGAAAGTTCTCCGTTATCCAAGTCTGCTCTTCTGTTCTGAACGCGCAGCAACGCATAACTTGTTCAAACGCACGATTGAATGTGACTGTGAATTTTTTTTGACGAATTCTTCTGTGAACTCTGGAACTAATATGCAGAACATTGAGGTCAAAGATAGCCCTCGGATCCAATGAAAACCAAAGTAAAGGTTTATCTGCCCAAGGAAAAATTCCTCGAGTATAAGCATATATAAGGCGATCTGGTTTTAAATCTCCACCGATGCCCACGACCTCTTCCAGAGAATGTCTAGGATCCGCAAAAAAATCGGAAAAGTCCCGGATAGGAGAATACTGATTTTGTCTAGGGTTTTCCATTTATTCCAAGAGAAGAGGATATGATTCTTCGACCGAGTATATCTGACCGTTCGCTCCGCTGCGACTAGAAAATAAGTGGAATTCCGACACTGGAACTATGTCCGTTTGAAATTGTGAGAATTCATTCAAATACAGATCCAAACGTTTTTCAGGCGTTCTTTTGAATCTACCAATCGTTATATGAGGTCTATAATCCCTTTTATCAATGGAGAAACCTTCTCTTCTGAGAGTGGATTCCAAAACTTTTTGAAGCCTTTTTAGTTCTTCTGAAAGAGTAACTCCCACATATAAAATTTCAGGAAATTTATTACCAAAGAAGCCTACACCTTTGATCTCTAATGAAAAACTTTTTTCAGAGACTTGGCTGCAGATCTCAGAGACCTTTTCTAACTCTTCTGGTTTTAGCTCTCCCAAGAAAACTAAAGTAACATGAAAATTTTCGGGAGAGACCCAACGGATCTCTTCCAAGCCAAAACAGATTTTTTCCAGATCCGATTTTATAGAATCTGGGAGAACCAATCCTAAAAAACTTCTCATTCGAAATCTACTCCGGAAACTCTTCTGACTCCCCTAAGAGAATTTACCAAAATGATCTTAGAAGCAAGATTCAGATCTTGTTTAGAAATTTTCTTTTCCTTTGCTTTCAGTTTTCGGGCCCATTGTTTGCGAGCAACTCCTGGAAGAATTCCTTCTTCCAAAGAAGGTGTGATCCATTCTTTATTTAGTAAAAGAAAGATAGAATGAATAGATCCTTCAGTCAGATAACCTTCTGTGTTTGTATAAATTTGATCCAGATAACCCTTGGAAATCGCTGACTCGTAACCGGCTGCAAAAACTTCTCTGATATTTGTCTTATGATAATAGAACTGATCTTTCTTATTGGTAGAAGTTCCGCTGAACAAAACCTTCCCCTCTTTTGGGCCCGGATCGGATTCGGAAACTTCTGTCTGAAACTCTCCGCTGAGCAAAAGAATAATTTTCACTCTGTATTTTTTGTCGGAACTAATTTTGCCGGAGACTTCATTAACTGCGGATTCCCATCCTTCTTCATTCCAAACAAATCCAAGTTTTTTCGCGGATGCTTTCATTCTATCTTTGTGATCTTTTAGAAAATAGATCTTTTTTCTTTTGCAGATTGTAGTTGTGAATAAATGAAAATTCTCTTTTGCATCATGTAAAAATTTTGCCTTGGACCAACATTCTTCCCATTCTGCATTTGGATCGGAACCAATCGTAATTCCAGAACCTACCCCCATTCTGCCCTTTTTTTGTCCGGAAGGATCTTGCAAAAACTCAAGAGTGCGGATCGCGATGGAAGAAATTTCTTTTTGAGGAGATAGATAGAATATTCCCCCAGTATAAACTCCTCTCTTTTTTTCCAAATCACTGATGATCTCTGAGGATCTTTTTTTAGGAGCTCCAGTGATGGAACCTCCAGGGAATAATGCCTCTAAAATATCGGTCCATTTTATTTCTGCGGAAAGTTCGGATCTTACCTCGCTGGTCATCTGAAAAACTGTTGGATATTCTTCGATAGAGAAAAGTTTAGAAACACTGACTGAGCCTGGCAAAGAGATCCTTCCCAGGTCGTTGCGGAGAAGGTCAGTGATCATTAAATTTTCTGCTCTATCCTTTTCCGAGTTGGAAAGTTCTGACTTCAATTTTTGATCTTCTGCGAAATCTTTTCCTCTTGGTCTGGTCCCTTTCATTGGAACAGTTCTAATCTGATTGGATATTCTTTCCCAAAATAACTCGGGAGAAAATGAAAGAATATCTCTTTGTGTCGGAATAGAGTCGCCGGTATGTATCCAAGCCTCGTACGGAACTGGCTGTTTTTTTCGAAGCTCAAAAAACAATCTTCCGAGAGAACCTTCTAATTCTAGTTCCAGAGGGAAGGTAAAATTTACCTGATAGATTTCTCCTGCGTATAGAAAGTTCCGGATCTTATGAATGTTCTCTTCATATTCTTTCAGATCCATCTCGGATCTAATTTCTGCAGAATAACCTTTGTCCTTAAATTTCGATTCCAATTCCGAAATTTCAGCGTAGCTTAAGGTCTTCGGTTCTGAAAAAATACCGAACCAGAAAAGAGGATCTTCCGAAACTTCTTCCATATTGTCAGGATTTAAAAATAAATTCCCAGCTTCATAGGAGATCCAACCCGCGGCATGATATCCTTGTGCGACCTTGTTTTGAATTTCTAAGAGGAATTTCCTTGCTTCGCTTCGTCGATTAGTAGTAAGAACTTCATTCGGCTCGGTTAGAACTAGGCACGCATCTCCAGAGAAACCTTCTCCTAAATAAATAAAAGGTTTCCTGGAGTTTTGAAATAGGTCGGAAATCATCTGAAAAAGGTCTCAAAACCTTATTCTCAGGATCTTCCGAATCCTAAAAGCGAAATGAATAAGATTCTAAGATTAATGTTATCTCGATCCCTAAAATTCTTCCAAACCGCCGGAAAATTTCTTCTGGTAGCTTCTGTTTATTTTCTTTTAGGAAAATTCGGAGAATTTTTCGGGACTTTTTCGGATTACGCCTCCCCAATTTGGCCCGCATCCGGTTGGGGACTGGTCACCCCTCTATTATTCGGAAGAGTTTCCTATTTCGGGATCTTTACAGGTTCCTTTTTATACAACTGCCAGATCCGGCATGAAGTTCTTCCGGGACAGGATCTAAGCATTTATTTTGGAGCCGCAGTGCTCATTGCTTTTGGAAGCACTTTGCAATCTTTCACTGGAGCTTACTTATACAAAAAGTTTGTTCCTGAATTAGATCTTACAAAGAACACATCCTTCGTTCTTAGATTTCTTTGGATAGAAACATTAGTTTGTATTATCGCGGCAACCATCGCATGTTCCGGACTTCTACTTTTAGGTATCCTCGATTTAAATTCATTTTTTCCTACATGGATTACATGGTGGATGGGAGATTCTTTAGGAGTATTCGTATACTTTCCGTTTTTCTTAAGTTGGCTGGGACCAGGAGTCGCAAGATTCCAAGTACATTCTTGGAAAGAGAGTGTAGGACTTGTTTCCTTCTTAATTTTATTAGGAGGAGGGATCTTTTATTTCTTTAGCATCAATCAAATACCTGCATATTTCCCACTTTCTTATCTTCTGATCGCAGTCATCTCACTTGTTTCTCTCAGATTTGGGGGAAGAGAATCTTCTTTAGTACTTATTATAGTTTCTATTATATCTATCTTAGGAACTGAACAAGGACATTCATATAATTTCCCTGCTTCCAAAGAAGTTTCCCTTCTCCTTTTGCAAAGTTTCCTTTCTGCAATCTCAATCGCTTCTCTTCTCGCTTTATCAGTAATAAGAGAAAGGGTAGATGCACAAGATGAAATCTACCTTTCACATAAAAGATTAGAAGATCTGGTTGCAGAAAGGACGCAGGAACTGGATAGGTCTTATCGATTTTTAGGGGCGAGCGAGGCAATCTACAAGGGCTTATTCGAGAATATTCCAATCGCGATCTTAGAATGTGATTATTCTGAAGTAAGAAGAATGTTGGGCGAATTGCCCAAGATGTCCCAAAAGGAATTTGCTAAATTCTTAAAGATGAATCCTAAATTCGTTTCAGAATGTTATGAAACAGTAAATGTAATAGATGCAAATAAAGAATCTGTTCGTTTATTCGAAGCAAGCTCAAAGGAAGAAGTTCTATTCCTCGCCAGAAACTTTTTTAGAAAAGGAAACGATCATTATTTCAAAAAACTTCTGACTAGGATTCGTTTTGGGGCAAGAGTTCTTCATACCGAAACCACATTATCCACTTGTAACGGAAAACAATTTGAAGCATCAATTCGTTGGTCCTTGGCACCAGAGTTCGAAGATACTTTCTCTTCTACCATCATAACTGTTACAGAGATCACTGATAAAAAACAGGCAGAAAGACAGTTAAAATCTTCCTTAAAAGAAAAGGAAGTGATGCTGAAAGAGATCCATCACAGAGTAAAAAACAATCTGCAGGTGATTTCCAGTTTATTCAATCTTCAATCTGAATACGAAAATGATCCTAAGATCCATGAGGCATTTACAGAAAGCCAAAATAGGATCCAAACCATGGCACTTATCCATGATGAGTTATATCAATCCAACGATCTCGGAAATGTAGAATTTTCAGGTTATTCCAAAAGACTTGCGGAGAAGATCAGGTCAGCCTATAAGATCGGAGCGGAAACAAGAGTGGACGTGATAGCAAGTCCTATCCATTTAGAGATCAGCATTGCAATTCCGCTCGGACTTGCATTAAACGAACTACTCACAAATTCATTTAAATACGCATTCCCTCATAATTTTTCTCCTACTGATGAAAGACCTAAGATCCAAATCAGACTCCAAAAAAAGGAAAATCTAGTAATATTAGAAGTTTCAGACAATGGAGTTGGATTACCAAACGAGTTGAATCCTATCGCAACTCATTCTTTTGGTTTAACTTTGGTTCAAGTCCTAACCAAACAGCTGAAGGGAAAATTGGATTTTTCCAGTGTTAAAGATCAAGGAGCCAGTTTCCAAATTCGTTTTGAACTTCCGAATTAGGAAAATTCCTTGCGAACTAGTTCTCCAAATCAGAGTAAGGAGAACATGAGAACAAAGCCTCCTAGTCCGATTGCCAACAGGGCAGAAGCAAGAAGAGAACAAATCCTGGAAGCGGCGCTGGATGTATTCTCCGAAAAAGGATACCATGAGGCCGGGATCGCAGACATAGCCGGAAAATTAAATATAGGTCATGGAACCTGTTATCGTTATTTTAAAAATAAATTAGATATCTTACATGCACTAGTAGATCGGATCCTCCTTGGATTATTAGAAGTGGTCCGCAAAGAAAGTCCTGAAAAATCAAATACGATAGAAGAATACAGAAACCAGATCAAAAATATTGGTTGGGAACTATTTCAACTTTTCAGTAAAGACCCGAGACAAGCAAAGATCGTTTTTTTCGAAGCAATGGCTTTGGATGAAACTGTAAAAAGAAAAGTACAACTTGGGATCGATAAAAGTGCAAGGCTCACTGAGTTATATCTGAAGAATGGTGTGAAAAAAGGATTTCTCAGAAAAGAATTGGATACTCGTATCGCATCCCAAGCAGTAAATGCGATGATGTTCGAAGGAATACGGATCAACTTGTCTTCTAAAGTAGATTCTAAATTTGCAAAACGTTGGTTGGAAGAAATGCCCACCCTTATGTTAGAAGGAATGGGCAAAAGTTAATTATATTTTATAAAGTAAGGAATTGTACTAGATCTTTTGCTGTGATATCCGGAATTTCTTCCATAGGAATATGACCAGCACCTTCATAAGAGATGAACTTAGAATTCTGAAGATCCTTAGTCCAGTTTTGTGCATATTCTAATTTCAACCAATGATCTTCTTTTCCCCACATAACCAATGTAGGGGTTTTGACTAACTTGATCCCTTCAGAAATTTTAGGATCAGTAAACTTCTCCCTGGCAGTTCTGAAAAAATAATTATAAGCCTGTCTGTTTCCTTCTCTTCTGGAAAGATCCACATATCTTGTTTTGATCTCAGGCGTAATTTTAGAAGAATCTCCGTAGACCTCATCCACACTTTTTTCTACCATAAAACTTGGGAGCATATGTCGTGCAAAAGGACTTACGACCGGATTACTTCCTAATGCAATCATAGGAGGCATAGGTTGTGCGTACCCAGCAGCATCTATCAATACTAATTTTTGGACTTTATTAGGATATTTTAATACGTAATTCCAGGAGATATAACCTCCCATGGAATTTCCAACCAGATAGAAAGAATCCACTTTTAGATAATCCAGGAATTGGTTTAGAACTTCTACACCTTCTTCCAGATTTAACTTTTCTATATCTTCTGGAGGACCAGTGAGACCATGACCAGGAAGATCTATGCGGATCACTCTATAACGAGATTTTAATATTTCTGCCCAAGCATCCCAAGTATGTAAAGAAGAACATACGCCGTGCAGTAGTATAATTACAGGACCTTGGCCCTCGTCCCTGTAATGGATATTAAGATCCCCAATCGGAGCGAACTTTGACTCTGAGTTCGCATATTTCGTTTTCAAATCCTCTAAGGAATCTGAACCGACCCCTAAAAATCTACAATCAAGTAGAATGATGAGAAGTAACATTAAGCTTATTGTTGTTCTTTTCATAATTTCCCTGTTTAATGAAAATTCCCAACCCAATCGGAATGACAGATAAGTCATTTCAGCTCCAAAGTAAAACACGTTTTTCTTTGAAATTTTTGGATTTCCCCTATTGACAAAAACTGAATGACATGTCATTCTTATACGTAATTA
Source organism: Leptospira koniambonensis (assembly GCF_004769555.1). Lineage (NCBI taxonomy): Bacteria > Pseudomonadati > Spirochaetota > Leptospiria > Leptospirales > Leptospiraceae > Leptospira > Leptospira koniambonensis. The sequence continues at coordinate 602,912 of NZ_RQFY01000004.1, forward strand.
AGGTGAGGAGTTAAAATCCAATGGTTCAAGTGGATGTTTTTTGGGCCTACGGCCTGGGAGCCGGTTATGCAATGGCCGCAGCTCGCCAAATTAAAAAATTGCAGGCGGGGGAAATCACAGCAGGTTCTCTACCTTCTATCAAAAAAGAAGAGAAGAAGGTCCCATTTTGGAAGAATACCTACTTCATTTCTAATCTTCTTTATTTAGGTTTATTATTCGCTCCGTCCGGTTTGTATCTGGTTTGGCAATTTACAAGTTGGGAAACAATGCATGCCGGAGATAAAACAATGCCTGGGTGGCTTGTGGCATTATTCGGTTTAACCAATATTTCCCAAGGAATCTTAGGTTTTTGGGTCGTCTGGAAATTAATCGAAGCAGGAAAAAATTTCTTAGCTTATCTGCAAGTTCCCGCGGGTTATTTCGGAATGTTCTTCATCCTAGTTCATGGTTGGGATGGAACCGGTTATAAAAGATTTTTCTCAGAGTCTGTAGATCAATTCCACACATGGACATGGGGAACCGCAATCAACTGGTTAACCTCCGATATTGCTATCACTCTGTATACAATGGGCGTGATCTTAATTCCAGTTCTGATTTTTTCACTTCTAAAGATCGAAAAAGAAGGTTGGGAATTAGGAGGCTCTGGAGAATTTTCTGTTAGAAAATCTCCTTCTGGTTTTGTTTCTACAATTGCGTTTTTAGCAACTGTGTTTGTAGGCGCGTTGGGATTTGCAATTGTCTCCAGCGTAATCATTCACCAACTGGGTTGGATATTAGGAGCGATCATTTCTGCTTTGGTAATTTATACTTTAGGAATTTCTAAATTTGGATTATTCCAGATCTTTTATAAGAATGTTTTACAATCGGAAACTGAAACTGGTGGAAAACTACAGAGTGTTCGTTCCGCGGCTTAAGACTAGTCTTCTTTAGAACCGTTCAAATTTTTGGCTCTGGAGAGTTAATCTCCCAGAGCTTTTTTGTATTCTGCAATTAGAAGATCTGGATTTTCTCGGCCGATAGAAATTCGGATCAAACTTGGATCTAATCCAACTTCTTTTAAAAATCCTCTTCCCGCTTCAGTAGATACTAACTCATAATGAGCCAAATACATATACAACATGTTCAGAGTGAATTCAGTTCCGAAACTTGGCCCTTTTAATAATCGTAATGAATTATAAAATGGTTCCAAAGGAACTCCTGGCTCGATTGTGATCACTCCACAATGCAAATCCTTATCTCTTGCGATCTTGGAAAAATTTCCATGATTTTCTTCTGAACCACTCCAATGAACTGCTTTGATCTTTGGATGACTTGAAAAGAAGTTTGCAAGTTTAGCAGCATTCCTACCTATCTCTTTGACTCTTTCTATATAACCTTCTAATTCAAAGGACATACGTTCACAGTCTCTGAAATAAGGAGTTTCTAAAAATTCTGGAGAATCTTTTTTCAATTTCTCAAAATAAGCAGAAGATGGATTCAAAAATAAAGCGCCCATCATCACATCTGCATGTCCAGATGCGAACTTGGTCAAACTTTCAACAATCACATCTGCATAAGGAGAAAGGTCCACAACTGCGGAACCTGCGACGGAAATATCAGCTACTAATGGAATTCCATATTTTTCCAAAAGTTTTTTAAGTTCAGGATAATCAGGAACTTGTATAAGAGGATTTGTAGGAGATTCAGTAAGAATTGCAGCTACTCTATGTCCTTCTTTAGAAAGGAATTCTTCCAATTCTTTCAGATCGACCACATCGTGGAATATATGAGAACCTCTAGAATATTTTTCTAATATTCTAATATTATCTACATACAACCATCCGAGTCTAAGCCAGATATCTTTTCCTTCTGCTGCGCGAATTTTATCTAATACTCTAAAAGAAGCATAGACTGCATTCATTCCAGAAGTGGCCAGATATACTTGCAGGTTTTTGCCCGGATATAAAGCAGACAACGCTCCTTCTACCGTTTCGTAAGGTTTTTCTTTTCTGGATTCTTCTTGGTATATAGAATCTATAAGTCCTTTTTTGAATAAGTAATCTTCTGCTTTGCGAGAAGATAATAAACATCCTGTATGTTGGATAAAGGATAATATTTTGGATTCGTTTTCTTTATTAGAAGGAATAGTTAAAGTAATGATGCCTTCGTCTTCTATAATTCTTGCGCCTTCTACCTGGAAAAATGAAACAATATGATCAGCGGCTTTCCGGGAGTTTACGATAAACTGAGGGCCATCTACTCCCTTAGTCTCTCTATTATAATCTAAAATTTTTTCTATATAAGCATGAGCTACAAAGCGGGGATATCCTGCTTTTAATCTGGAAAGAGTTTCGGTTCTTTTTTCTTCGTAACCGATTACGTCAGCGACTTCCGGAAGGCTCATGGAAACCGCATGTATGTTTTCAAATGGTATTCTTTCCCCGCAGATCCTACGATGCGGTTCTTCTATCTCTAGTATCATACTTTGATTACCATCGCAAAATTTTAGTCAGAAACATCAACTTTATTCGGTTGGACGAACAGAAGTCTAAAACGGTTCTAATTTGCCTGTGAATCTGCGAGGCGTTTGACTCTATCTTCTTCAGTTAAGGCGTTGATCAGGTCTTCTAGATCTCCTTCCATTATAGCAGAAAGATTATGACTAGTAAATCCGATCCTATGATCTGTACATCTTCCCTGTGGAAAATTATAAGTTCGAATTCTTTCCGATCTGTCTCCTGAACCAACCATCTGTTTTTTTAGAGCATCTGCTGCGGCTTTTTTTTCTTCCGCCTGCTTTTCTAATATCCTAGCGCTTAAGATCCTCATCGCCTTTGCTTTGTTCTTGTGTTGGGATTTTTCATCCTGACAAGCAACTGCGATCCCAGTTGGAATGTGAGTGATACGAACAGCAGAGTCAGTAGTGTTAACGTGCTGACCACCAGATCCGGAAGAACGATATACGTCCACGCGCAGATCATTTTCATTTATATTGATCTCAGATTCTTCTGCTTCAGGTAAAACGGCAACGGTTACTGCACTTGTGTGGATCCTTCCGCCTGATTCTGTTGCAGGTATTCTCTGTACTCTATGAGTTCCAGCTTCAAATTTAAAAAGGTCGTAGGCTTTATCGTTTTCCATCGCAAAGATGATCTCTTTCAATCCACCTATTCCAGTAGGAGAAGAATCTATGATCTCATGACGGATGCCCTGCTTGTCCGCATATCTGGTGTACATTCTAAACAGGTCAGAGACGAATAGTCCTGCTTCTTCGCCGCCGGTCCCAGCTCTTATCTCGAGTAGTATATTTTTGCCTGAATTCGGATCAGGAGGAAGAAGTAGGATTTCCAACTCTTTTTCCAAAGTTTCAATTCTTTCTTCTGCTTCTTTGCGCTCCTCTTCGTACATGGAGCGCATATCCCCGTCTTTTTCGGTTTTTAAAAGTTCTTCGGCGTCTTTTTTGTTCTGAATTAATTTTTGGTATTCGGTAATTTTATCGAATAAGGGCGTGAGTCGGGAACGTTCCTTATAAAGTCGTTTTAAATCATCCGGATTGGACGCGGTTGTAAGTTCGTCCGATATTTTGAGGTATTTTTGTTGTATTTTTTCTAGTCTGTCTAACATAGAAACCGTATCCCATTGCCTTGGTACCTTACTCCTCTACATGGAAAACTACAATTCGATTCTCTCAGCAGTTTCCGATCAGATACTGAATCTTTTATCCGGTCTTCATTCCTATCGCAGCCCCTATGCTAAGACCATAGGATCGCCAGATGAGCTCATCCAAGAGCTGACCCAAAAATCTTCTCTCCAAACAGGAGCTGCGAGTGCCGCTCTCGCCCTTCCCCAAGGACGTTTGGGACTTGTTACATTGGCTCCCGAAATTATTTTAGTCTTAAGGCTCCAAGGTAAATTGGTGAAAGACATCGCCGCTTTATATGGAAAAGAGCATCAGGTAACACCAGAACTTATGGCTTATTGTTTATTTAAGGATAGGACTTCTTTTTTCAGGAATGTTCTCAAAGACGTTGGTGCTCGAGTTTTGATCCGACCAATGGCTTGGAAACTTCTACAAGAAGCAACTTATCAGATCGCGAAGGGTCTTATAAAAGGGAAAAAGTTTGCAAAACCTAAAAGTGGATTTTGGCTCCCGATTTTCGGATCCTTACTTTCTGGAGGATATTCCTTTTTGGAAACTCGTAATGTAGCATCCAGAGCTCAGAAATTATTTTCTAAAGATATTATCAGCGTCCAATCGGACGAGCCTTGGGCTGAGGAAACTGCCTGAACTCAAAATCTAAGTTCTATCGAATGATCAGAATTTTATCTTTCTTATTATTAGTTTTTCTTTCCTGGAATTGCAAAAGTAAACAGGAAAGTTTAATTGAAGAGATCCAAGAATTACTGGAAGAGCAGAATTACGAAAAAGCTTCCGGTATGTTAAAGGATTATTTAGTAAAACCTAAATCCGACGGCGAAATTCTTTCTTCTGAAAAACCGGAAACTCCTAGAATAGTCGAACTCTCTTACGACAGAAAAAGATTAGTATATCTAGAAGATAGCAAACTAAATTGGAGAGATACAAGCGATGGATCTAACGGTTCGAAAAGTTTGGACGAAGTTCCAGCTTCTCTTGCAGTTTCCTTAAACGCAAACTTTGCGTTGGCGGAATATCCGATGACAAACGGCTGTCGCCTGTTCGCTATTTCATTAAAAAATAATGATCTTCTATATGAATCAGGTGCTCAGATCTCTTGCAGGAATAGAGGTGGGATCTCAGACGATGGTTCTAAAATTTACTACTTTGTAGATAACCAACTCTATGAAGAGAAAACAGTAGAACCAAGAACTCCTAAATTAATCGTTTCTAAAGAAAAGATCACTCCACCTTTTACAGGACTCAAAGCTAGATTCTTTTTATATCCGATTGGAAAAGATTTCTTACTCTTCTCCGGAAACGCTGGCTCTTATTATTTATACTATTTCCAACCTGAAAAAAAATCAGTAGAGAAAATCGACCAAGAAGTTATCAGTCCGTTGATCTATTACGGAACTGGAGACTCAGCATATTATTTAGGCGGTTCCATCGGTAGACTTCATTTAAGAAGGTTACAACTCGGAAAAGGCAAACCTTCTAGCAGTAAACTATTTACGATCAGCAGAAAAGAGATCAATCCTTGGAAACTTCCAGGTAAGAATGAATTTGTTTCTAACTATTCAGGCAAAGTCCATCTTTGGGGACCTTCTCGCAAAAGCCAGGTTCTACCTTTGCTTTGTGAAAGGATCTGGCTTGTGGATCAAAACAAGGTTCTTTGCGAGAATGAAAAAGGCGGACTATATCTGACTAATTTGGATTTCCCAGAAGAAGATTGGAGAATTCTCAAATTGTACGAAGAAGCCAGAGACAAATAATATCAGAAAAAGATATTAATGATCAGATTTCCTTTTTGGCCTTCTATCGGCTCAGGGGAACCATACCGTGTCTTTGCAAAACTTTTTGCTGGAAATTCTTTGGTAAACGCTTTGCCTGAAAACTGAACTTGTCCGCTGGATTCAAACGAAGAATTTTTGATCCATTCTCTGAATTTGCCTTCGTCTTCTTGAGAACCAAGCCCGATCAATTTGTTTACATAAGTTTTCTTAACGATCTCTTCCATTTGAGAGGATTTTAGATCTTCTGTGAATAAGATCCCCAATCTGCCAGAAGGCAAATTTGCGACCCAAACTTCTGGAAGAATTTCTTTTTCCGAACCTGCAACTTGCGCGTCTTCAGATTTTTGAGTAGAAGTCCTAAGCAAAGAACCTTCTAAAAACTTTCCGGAAGGATCAAATATGTATGCTCTCTCTTGCCATTCACCCGGTTTGATAGAAAGTTTTCCTTCTTTCACTTCAGGAGAAGGTAAACAAATCGATCCTGCTAAGATGGAAACACCATACATCTTTGCCAGGTCTCCGAAAATCCTTTCGTATCTTTCTTTTGAATCTTGAGCGATCTCGAAAGATACTTCTTCTCCATTTAATATATGGGAGAAGTTTTTAATAGAAATCCTTTGGAAAAATACAGCCCAGTTCCAAGCCGATTCAATATTCTCCGAATCCAAAAGTTCCTTTCTGGAATCCATTAGGAAAATATAATTTCCTATTTCAGGAGGAAACGCTACGACTGTGGAATTTTGGAGCCAGCCTTTTTCTTTTGCAAAAGCAAGAGGTTCTTCTAGCCAGGCTCTGAATCTGTCTTCTCTAGTAAAATATTCAGGTTTGAATTCCAACTGAACGATGAGTAAATTTCCGGATCTTCTGTCCCAACCTAAAGAGACGGTTTTGGTTTCTTTTTTAGAGATCCTTTTTTGGAACTCTTCTTCGCTTAGAGAAACTCCAGAGAGAAGCCATCCAATAAATAAAAAGATCGGGACTAAAACCAAAGATGCGAGTGCATTCCTAACGAATGGGCTCATACTAACCAACCTTTAGGATTTAATTTACCATCAGGTATCTGGGGAACATATTCTTTTTGGTACAATTGCAGAGCGTCCAACATATATTCGAAAAATAAAGGTTTAGGTTCGTAAGCAGCTGCGTCTACCCAGGCAATATAATCATGCTCGTCAGAGAGGGTGATCTCACCTGAAACAAATTCTCCATGATACGCTACGATAACACATGGATGATTTCCATCACTGACTCTATGTTTGTGAATTAGGATTGGTCGAGGATGAATCTTGATCTCACAAAATTCTCCCATTTCTTCTTTTAACTCTCTGGATAAACTTTCCAGCCAATCTCCGTAAAATTCGTCTTCGTTCATTCTTCCGCCAGGAAGATCTCCGAATCCGGATTTGCGGTCTCTAAGAATGAGAAGTTCCTTTCCTTTTCTCAAAAAAACCTTTTGTGTGATTTGAAAAAAACCGTGTTTGCTCAAAGCCTTATCCTTTCGCAGCGACCCTTAGGAAGCAATTCACTAAATACTCGCTCAGGAAGCTTTATGCCTGACAACCACTTTTATATTCTCCGATTTTCTTGCGTCTGTATACGCTTCCGGGATAGATCTGGAATCGAATTCTTTGCTGATCAAGTTTTTAGAAACGGATTTTAAAAATCCAGGTTCGGACAGCAGAAGTTCACGAGTACGGACAAAGTCCCCGCATCTACTTGTACTCAGGAATCCTCCACTTGTAATCCAATCTAAAAACAAATTGGATTCACTATCTGCAGATTTGGAGATCAGAATAAAACCTCTTGGTCGGACCAAAGATTTTTCTTCCTTAACATCTGGGCGAATCACTAAGTCCAGTTCAGAAGAAGAATTTACGATCGCAAAATCAAATCTTTCTAGAGGGCCTTTGAATTCTTTAGATCCTAAAAACTTGGTTCCTTCTTCAATTGAGCCTGTAAAGATCCGGATTTTATTCTTCTTTTCTAGATCATCTAATAATTCTTTTTCTTCTTTGTTTAAGGAAACAGAAGAAGAAATGAAAACCCAAACCGGAGAACTTGCGTCAATTCCCCATACTAAATCTAAAAAATTCGATCTTAGATGTGTAACAGAAATCTCATCTACTACGAGCTCAGTAAGATGTGCGATTCCAAGAGAAGTTTGGCCATTTGTAGTTTTTCTATGAATTTCCTTTTGGGTAAGATGGATGCTAGTTTCTAATCCGGAGACAGAACCAGTGGTATCAAACACTAGATCAAAAGAATGTTTATAATCAATCCAAGAAGCAGATGTCGGAGTTCCTGCATTCTTCTCGAATAAAAGGCCTTCTTTAATATCAGCTTCTCCAAGATTGGAAAAATATAAAACCTGATCTGCTCCCATTCGCAAAGAAAGATCTGCTAAGTTTTGATGGCGGATGAAAGAAACAATTTCGAAGTTTAGATTGTTTTTTTTCCGATATAGATCCAAAGCTGCGATCACTAAAGAGCCCAAACGTCTAGGCCCAAGAACTGCGATCTTTTTGAGATTTGCTCCGGCACGATTGAGAGAAACTTCTACACCATGCAAAGAAGCAGCAAATGGTTCTAATAAGACCGCTTCCATATCTTCTAGCTGTTTGGTCTCTACTAAGTTTCCTTTTGGTGCGAGAATATAAGGTCCAAATCCTCCGGGAAGACGGTCTATTCCCAAAACCATTCTAGTCGGACTATGTGTTGGAATTCCAACCTGGCAAAACGGATCAGCCTCTTCTCCCCTGGAAACTACTGTATCATTGATTTCTAATACGTATTTTTTACCGGTGAGATAATCGGATGCAACTACTTCGTGGCCAATGATCTGAGGAAGCGGAAAAGGTAAAAATCTGCGATCTAAGTCTGTGGAACAAATCCCGCAAAGTTCTGTTTTAAGAAGTCTATAACCTTTTCCGAGTTCTAAATAAGGAGAAGAATTTCGTAAAATCTGCCAGCCAGATTCTTCCGAACCTTTCATTTCATACACTGAATCGGAAAAAGAATCGTTAGAGTTGTATTCGTAAGCAGTGAACCGAACTTCTATCAATTATCTTGCCCCGACAAAAAATCCCAATATCAAAAGCAAAACTACGAATACTAAGTTTAATGCAAATCCAGTATGCAGCTCTCGTTTGATCTTATTATTTAAAAAATATGCGGTGAATACAACTGAGATAAATCCACCTAGGTGAGCCCAATGCGCAACTTGATCTCTAGAAAATAGATTGGTGATATCAGAATATACCATAAGCCATGCCACTGCAAAAACAGGAAAAGGATAACTTCTCTTTCTAACTCGAATAGAAAAAGGAGAAAGTAAAGCGGCAACTGCAGCAAGTCCAGACACAGCACCTGAAGCTCCTATAGCAGGTTGATTTTCTCCTAAGATCATTCCTCTTACAAAAGAATCCAAACCGCCCGAGACAAGAGCGCCCATAAAAAAGAAAAGAAGCCATTTTGTTTGGCCAACTTTATATTCTACAATCCTTCCTAAAAAAAATAGAAAGATCATATTCCAAAATAAATGGGTGAAGTCCGCATGTAGAAAGACCATTCCAATCCATTTCCAAGGATAGAATTCTCCGGGACGACTGATGAAGAACGTATTTACAATTTCTTCTGGAACAACCACTGTAAGAAGGATTTGAGAAATAGTTATAAGTCCTACAATAAAAGCAGTCAGAGGAAATTCGAATAGAAAGGCCTTCATTTAGATCCTCTCTGTATATAATAATTCATATAAGCTTTAAGCATCGTCTTCAATTCTTGTAAGATCCCATCCGCAAGTGCACTATCTTGTCTTTCTCGGAGCCAGCGACTTAGAACAGAATCTGATACTTCTACCATGATCCTGGACATGACCATCATTTCCTCTTTTTTCTTCATCCAAGGAATGACCCCGAAAAATAACTCCGCGATAAAATTGGCAATTGCCCTGTTATTCTCTCTGTCTATGGCTACAAGTTCAGGATCTAAGTTTTTATTCGACCACATAGGTATAAACCCAGGTTCGGATTTATAAAGTTGGGCAAATGCATCTATCAACCTATCTACAAGATTTTCCCATTCTGTTTTATTTGGAGGAGTATCTAGAAAATTCATAATCATTGAATTCACTCTTTCTAGATGCCTTTGCCCAACAGCTTTTAAAATGGCATGTTTGTTTGGAAAATATTGGTATAAAGAACCAATAGGTATCTCAGCTCTTTGTGCAATTAAATTAGTAGTGAGCGCTTCTGTTCCAACTTCATCCAAAAGATCAGCAACTATATCTAGGATATACTCAACCCTCTCTATAGCTCTTTTTTGAGAAGGTGATTTTCTCAGATTTAACTTAGAGTTTTTCTCTTTTTGTTTAGAGGATATTGGCAGTTTCTTTTTTGCGATTTTGGGCAAAGACATTCCCCGGTTCTAAGTCGGTTTCTTACTAAAGAACAGAAAACTTGGATTCTATCAAGAAAACTATTTCACGCCATAATAGCGAAGGATATGACGGAGGCTAGTTAAGTAAGAAGCACCAAATAAATTGATATGCACAAGCACAGGATATAACTGCCAGAATTGGATCCTATCCTTCAAATTGCCCGGATCATCCAAGCCAGCAGTGGCCAAAATGTCCTGCATCTCTTCTAGATTTAATGGACTTCCGAATAATTGTAACATGGCAAGATCTTGTTCTGGATGTGAATAAGCAACGGATGGATCAATCAAATAAGCAAATCCATTCTTACCTTGCAAAACATTCCCTGACCAAAGATCTCCATGGACCATTCTAGGTTTTACATGATCCAATCCCCAATCTTCTGAAAACTTATCAAAGATCCCACGGATCGCTAAAAGGTCTTTGTCTGTCAGAAGTTTTCGAGCTTGTGCAAGTTCTATCTGAGGTTTTAATCTTCTTTCCCAATAAAACTCTCTGAAGGAAGAGAACCAACCGTTGGCTTGGTTAAGGGAGCCGATAAAGTTATCCTTCTTCCAACCCCAAGAACCGAATTCGTTTTTGTATAAATTTTTTAAACTAGCAATTAGGTCTTCTCTAAACCCGGCAGAAGATCCAGTTTGCACAAATTCCATTGCAAGAAGAGAAACTTTTCCTAAATGAACAGTTCCTAGATATTCAGGAACTCGAACACCAAGTCTGCAAAGTTGTTCCAGACCTTCTGCTTCGGTCTCAGCCATTTCTTTTTTAGGAATGATCTTAATGGCAAGCTGAGAACCGTCAGGCAGCCTTGCCTTATACAGTTCGAATAGGCTAGTAGAATGATGGGTGATCTCCGCCTTTTTGGAGGAGGATAAAATACCAAGACGATCTAATCCGTCTCGGATCAATTCACCCATTCCTGTATTCGTGATTGCCATCATTCGCATCCTACCTAATTCTTCGACCCTGGCTATGTATTTAAAATCGGAGATCAAACCTTCAGGATTGAAGAAAATTCGAGAATGGTTTCCTTAATATTACAGGACGGATAAATGAAGATCTTTTCAAGGCTCAGATCCATATTTACCTGCGTCATTTGTATTTCCCTATGTCCCTTATCTGCCCAGGAAAACGTATGGAAGTATACTATAAGCCAGGACTTAAGCTCCAAGTCCTTTCCCTATTGGGAGAAGGTTTTCAAACCTGGGACAACCATTTGTTTTACAGGGACTTATATCGGAGGTAGCGGAGAAGTTTCCGGGACTTCGGTGCCTTCTACCCTGCAAACAATTGGAAAGAAGAGTGAGATCAGATGGTTTCCCCTCATTACTTTTAGATCGGAAGATATAGGGAAGAAGGTCCTAACTTCTCCTAAGCTCAGAAAAACCCTCGTTCGGAATTTAGAACTCTATTTGGAGAATTATTCTTTCTATTCAGGCATCCATTTGGATTTTGAAGGTTTAGGTCCTGAATATTCTACTCACTATAAAGAGCTCTTGTTGGAACTCCAACCAATCCTAAAGAAAAAGGGGAAACTTCTTACATTAGCTATCTTTCCATCAGAGGAATTCGATCCCAAACTCTCCGGTTTTCATTCTACAATTTATAAAGAGAATCTGGCCGATGAGATTGTACTCATGGCTTACGATCTACATTCTCCTAAAACTTCTCCAGGACCGGTCACAAAATTTAGCTGGGCAAAACGAAATACGGAGCTTCTTCTTAAAACATATAAACCAGAACAGATCTGGTTAGGACTCCCTCTTTACGGTTATTATTGGAAGAAGGGTGTAAAACGACCTAAGCTTCTAACCCAAAGTTCGGATAAGAATTTTGTACTTCAGCATGGAAAAGAAAAAGAAGGGATTTATCTGATCCAAACGAACAAAGGAGAAGGTAGTTTAATCCTGGACCTAAAACTCTGGGAAGAATATTCAAAAAATATAAAACTAAAAGGCCTAGCTTTTTGGAGATTAGGATTCTGAAATTTTATCTAAATCCGTAGACAATTTTAACTTTATGACTTTTTCCGTTTTCGTCGTTAATATTGCTAGTTCCTTTATATTCCATAATTCTTTTAGATCCTATATCGTATACCAAATCGATCGGTTTTACAAACATGGAAAGAATGGCGCTCGCAATTTTCATTCTTAAAAATAATGCAGGCTTACCCTTGTATTCACCCTCTTTGATTTTTTCGACAGAGAAAAGGAACTTATCTCTTTCTACAGGAACTAAAATATGAAAATTTATTTTTTTGCCAGATATGAGTTCGTCCCAATGATCGATCACAAAATAATCAAAACCGCCGTCTAAAGCGGATAAATTCCCAGCATCTAGGATTTTTTCTTGGATCGGATCTTCAGATTTTCTGCGGGCAAATAATTTTACCAAACTTCCGCTCTGCAATGCGCCTCCTTCCAAATATCCATCTCTATAATCCTCTAATAGAAATTCTGGAAGAGTTCTATTCTTTAAAAAACCGATCTTTTTCTTTGCAAAGGTTTTCCCTTCCATATCCTTATATATGATAATAGAACTAACGTGTTTTCCATTTTCCCAAGTTTCCTCATGAAAATCCTTATAAAGCAAATTGCCGGTTTCCAAATCAGTTGCAATTCCGCTAAATCTAATTTTCCCCAGGTCGTTAGAACCGAGAGGAAATACTAAAAACAAAAAGATCAGGATGAAAATCGAGTTATACATATGGGTAAAACCTATTTAGCCGGAGTAAATTATTCTATAAAAACGAATTTTTAAAATTTTTGCAAAAACGTAAGTCTCAGTTTGTTAATTATAATTGGAAATATATTTTATCCATTCTAAATCTAAATAGACCGGAACAATTCTATTTCCAGGCGGAATAAACAAATGAATCGAAAACTCTTTCTTCTGTTCCTAATTGTAACATTCATCGGATCCTCGAACTTTTGTTCTAAAATTTTAAGCTCTAAATCCAAACCAGGTTTAGTAGTCATATTCCTAACTGGAAAAGTAGAAGTTCAAAGAGACGGACAACTTATCCCTCTCTCATTAGGAACAGTTCTTCAAAAGAACGATACCATCAAAACAAACAGTGGAAGTTTGGACTTACAAACCGGCCTGGGTCATGTAATCCGTTTAAAATCTTATACAAATCTAAACATTGATTCTCTTCCTGGAGATCAGTCAGAAGAAACTTCTCTCGCAATTCGAACTGGACTTCTTCTTGTAAAAACAAATAAGTTAAGCCGGCAGGAGCAGTTCAAAATTACCACACCTACCGCAATCGCTGGCGTCAGAGGAACAGCATTCTCCTTTGAAGTAGTCCAAGGCACACTCCCTAAGATCAAAGTGTATGAGGGAATGGTTGCCATGACCCTAAAGGCTCCGGTCAGTCAGGTAATTGCTGCAGATAAAATTGCCGAAAATCCAAACTACCAAAAGCTCCAGAAACTATTGGAAGAAAACGAGATCATTATCTCCGAGGAAGAAGAGGCAGAAGTTAAACCTGAATTTGACCAACTCGCTCAAACAATTTTGAATCGATTAGATGATCAGGCAGTTACCCAAAGTATTGAAAGTTTTAGAAATGATCTAGTACGCACTGTCCAAAAAGGAAAATTCGAAAGGGATCCTAGAGAAAGTGCTGATCTGGAAACATTAGTAAAAGTAGATGAGGATCTGATCTCAGGAAGCCTGGAGAACAAGTCCTTAGCAAAAGAAATAGATGCTGACCAAGGCAAAAAATTGAATATCGCTCTGGACAAAGTAGAATCAATTGCAGGTTCCCAAAAGCTGGACTCTGAAGAAGAGATCAAAAAATATTACAGCGTTTTAGAATCCATTCATAAAACGGATAAAACAATTTTGTATGGAGCAGTGGTGACTCAGGTAGGAAATACAATGTTGGTACATTCTACCAAAGGTATCTTCCGTTTGGACATTTCCGATGTGGAGTATATCCAATACAAAAATTTCGACGTGGTTACTAAAAAGAAAAAGTAAACTCATAAGGCCGGTTTGTATTCTTGCAAATCGGCCGAATCCTCATTTTTTCCTTTCCATTCTCCTTCCTCTCCTGAAATTCTCTCAAAAGAACCTATGAGAAAGAAAATACTTCTGCTCGGCTCAGGTGAGCTTGGAAAAGAATTCGTAATCGCCGCCCAAAGATTAGGCCAATATGTAATTACAGTCGATAGTTATGACGGTGCACCCGCAATGCAAGTCGCTCATGAAAAAGAAGTCATAGATATGTTGGATGGAGACTCATTAGATCGAGTCGTTGCCAAACATAAACCAGATGTGATCGTCCCAGAAATTGAAGCTATCCGAACAGAAAGATTTTACGAATACGAAAATCAAGGTTACCAAGTAGTTCCAAGTGCTAAGGCTGCTAACTTTACGATGAACCGTAAAGCGATTAGAGATCTTGCTTCCCAAACCTTGGCTCTAAAAACAGCAAAGTATAAATATGCTTCCACCTTAGAAGGATTGAAAGAAGCAATTACAACCATAGGAATTCCCTGCGTTGTAAAACCTTTGATGTCTTCTTCCGGAAAAGGACAATCCGTGATCAAAACGGAATCAGATATTGAACCTGCTTGGATCGCTTCTCAAACCAAAGGAAGAACTGGAGCATCAGAGATCATAGTCGAAGAATTTATCTCTTTCGAATCCGAGATCACTTTGTTAACCGTGACTCAAAAATCAGGAAGAATTTTATTCTGCCCTCCTATCGGTCATAGACAAGAAAGAGGAGACTACCAAGAAAGTTGGCAACCTGCAGAGATCAGCGATTCTCAACTTAAGTCAGCTCAAGAAATGGCGGAGAAGGTCACTAAAGAGTTAGGTGGCGCAGGTATCTGGGGAGTAGAATTTTTCTTAACGAAAGATGATGTTTATTTTTCGGAACTTTCTCCAAGACCTCATGATACTGGAATGGTTACCCTAGCTGGAACTCAAAGTTTTAACGAATTCGAATTACATGCTAGAGCTGTTTTAGGTCTTCCAATTCCTGAAATTCTTTTAGTAAGAAAAGGAGCAAGCGCTGTTATTCTTGCCCAAACAGAAGGTCAAGTCCCGAATGTCCAAGGTCTTGACAAAGCTTGTGAAATGCCTGAATCTGATCTGAGAATTTTTGGAAAACCAATCACCAAAAAATATAGAAGGATGGGAGTCGCTCTTACCTATTCTGATAAAGATGAATCAATCTCTATGCTTCGCAAAAGAGCGGTATTGATCGCATCTAAGATCAAAGTGGATTAATAAAATCCGGATCCGATCAAGTCGGGTCCGGTACCATGTTTCCATAATATTGCAAAAGTTCTGGCTCTAATGCCTTGATCTGACCGTTTTCTTTTTTAATAAACTTTCTGGAATTTAGAACCTTGAGTCCTCGATCTATAATTTCAGAAACATCCTTTGTCAGATAATTTCCCTTTCTAGTTAGGATCATCTCTTCTATCATCTTAGTTAGATCGGAAGAATTGATCTCTCCATCTGCTTCTGTCAAAAGTTTTGCAACGATTTGATTCGGAAGAATTTTATGATGAGCCTGCCAAGATCTGGAAATCTCCATCGAGATAGAAAGAGTAGGATCATCTTCTTGGATATATCTAGAAACAGGAATTGGTTCACAAAGATCCATATACACTTCTGTTCTTTTGAATAAGAAGTCCCTAAAAGAAAGATGAGTGTCCTTACCTGCAAACTCCACATCTTCCGGAACATTCTCATACGAAAGAACGATTGGAACTACTATCACTTCACTTCCTGTATGCTTAAATGCATCTACTGATGTGGAAAGAATTCCTGTTTTAATCGGAATGATACCGCCAGTTCTAGATCTGGTTCCTTCTGGATAGACTAATGTTGGAATTCCAGCTTCCAGCATCATTGTAGAATATTGGGTCAAACATTCTAAATAGAGAAGGTTTCGATTTCTTTTTCGATCCACCATATAGGCGCCCAAGGATTTTAATACCCTGGCAAGCCCTGGTGTTCCCATTACTTTTTTATCAGCGGCATATCTTGGAACAGGAAGTCCAAGCCATCTCAGACCAAAAGCAACTTCTATAGAATCCAAATGAGATCTATGAGTTGGAGTGTATAAGATATCGTATCTGGAAGCAAGAGCTTTGATCTCTTTTATATTTCCACCGATCTTAGGAAGCCCCCCTCCAGGTTTAAAACCACCGATCGCAAAACGTGCAGGAGCTACTAAATGAATAAGAGATTCTCTAAAAAGAGGACTGTACTCATCTGCAATTTCAGAAACATAAAACTCTACTAAACGTTCCAGGTTTCTGCTCTTTCCATTTTCGTAAGCAATATCTGCTTCTTGCCATAACTCAATTTCTTTAGGAAGAAGCATCAGATCAGTTCCTGCTTCCGTCTCCACAGCTTCAGAATATCTTTTTTCCAAAGACTTGATCTGTAATCCAGACTGCTTTAAGATCCGATCCGACAATCCAGGTTGAGAATGAACATGTCGAAGTACCCTTCTTCTTAACGCTTGTTGGAATTCCTTCCCGGATGCTAAAGACAAACCGAATCTTTTACGAGCGGTTCTGGAAATATTTCTAATATCATCACTAGTAGATTTAGAAACAAATCGGATCATTTCCGTTGGGGAAACTTTTCTAGTAAGAACTTCAAAGAGTGTTGTAAAAAGTGGGAGTTCCACCTTCTTCTCTTCTGCCAGATCCAAAATGGTAGAAAGTGCATATGCTCCCTCTACATGTGTTTCACTCTGGCTCATTTCTTTTTGGATAAATTCTTTTGGATTTAAGAAGAGCTCTATTCTTTCGAGTAAGTTTGGAGAATCTTCCCCTGAGATCAGTTTTCGGATAAATCTTTGTCCATAAGCTCTGTTCCGACTCGCTCTGGAAGTTGCAGTTGTAATCAGATCAGCCAGCCCAAATTCCATCGCAGGTTTTGTTGGTAGTTCCAATACATTTAATAGAGTTAATATTTCTGAAAAACCTAAACTGATCAGCTCACCTTCGAAATTGGATCCACATTCAGGAATTCCATTTACAAGACCGCAGGCAATTGCGATCGGATTTTTCATCACCCCGAATAGTTCTAGGGTTCTGATATCATCAAAAGTTTTAATATGATTTCTGGGTCCTGAAAAAAGATCTTCCATGATCTCGGAAGCTCTTTCGCCAGTAGATGCAATGGAGAAGAAGCTATGTTTTCCTTTAGCCATCTCAGAAAGAAGATTCGGTCCTGCCACGGCAACATATTCCATGTTCAGATTTTCTTTCATCTCTCTAACTTTGATCACATAGTCAGAGAATGTGACTGCATTTGTTTTTTTACGAGTAGAAGTGGAAACCAAACCCTTAGTAAAAGAAATGATCGTATGCTCTTCTTGTTCAGAAAGATAAGAAGAGATCCTATCGATTACATTTTCTTTTTGCCTGGAAGGAACTGCGATAACGATGACCCAAGATCCTTGTGATAAAAAATCGAAATCGTTTGTAACGATAATATTGTCAGCAAGAGGAACAAATTCATCCAACAATTCTGCTGATCTATCTTTTTGAAGTCGATCCGCCTTCTTCTTATCAAAGTACCAAAGAAAAAGTCTGTCTGCTCTTTCGGCTAAGGAAACAGAAAGATGAACTCCCATCGGCCCGCCTCCGAAGACAGCGATGTTTTTATGACGGACTCGAGTTTCTTCCAATTCGTTCATCTATTCATTCCAATTGTAATTTTTCTATCGGGATACTTTTCAATAAGACTAGAGGAAGAAAACCAATAAAATTTCTCTACTTTTACGATTGCGTTTCCTGATGAAACAGAGAGCTTAGCGGAAAGCCAATCTTGGCAACTAAACTCAGACTATTTCCCAAAATGAAAAAAAAACTTATCATACATTTTTTCTGTATTTTTCTTTTGGGCCTTGTAGTGATCGATTGTTCAACATACTGGTCTCATCGAAAAAAAGATCTAGGAGACGTTTTCACCGCTGGAGTAGAATCTCCTGGCTACGGGATTGGCGTTCGTATAGGACCTCTTGCAACTGGATTTGTTTTTCAAGGTGGGGAATCTGAACCCGGCAAAAGAGACTTAGGAAAAGGTTA